>CAZDHC010000087.1:0-14968 GCA_964505225.1 uncultured Bdellovibrio sp.
ATCGTCGAAGTGATGGGTCGAAACTCGGGATTTATCGCAGCTCACGTAGGCCTAGCCGGTGGTGCTGAAGCGATTTTTACACCCGATTTCCCAATCACTGTGGATCACGCCATCGACAAAGTGAAGCAAGGTCTAGCTCGAGGCAAAGGCAGCTCCATTTTGATTACTACCGAAGGTCAGAAACCTGGTCGCGCCTATGATCTTGCAGAGCAAATTCGCAAAAAATCCGGCTACGATGCCAAGGTTTGTGTGCTTGGACACCAACAGCGAGGCGGAACACCGACAGCGGTGGACCGAATTTTAGCCAGTCGCTTAGGCGCGGCTGCCGTGGACTCGCTGATCCGTGGACAAACCGATATCATGATCGGCGTTCAAGGCGAACAAATGACCAGCATTTCTTTAGAAATGGCCACGACCCGAGAAAAACACACTCCAAAAGAATATTTAAGCCTTGCGACAGTTCTTGCGAACTAGTTGACAATACTTGCGAAATTCCTGAACGTTAGGTGTTCACTAAAACCACAAACACGGAGGAATTCATGCGTATTTTGTTAACATGTGTTTTGGCCCTTGGTCTTCTAGGTGCCTGCACAAAAAAATCAACCAATGAGATCGTCATTGGTCACTTTGGTTCTATGACAGGATCAGAAGCGACTTTTGGTCAATCGACTGATGAAGGTATTCGCTTGGCAATTGACGAAGTCAATGCCGCTGGCGGTATCAAAGGAAAAAAAATCAAATTGATCACATCTGATGATCAAGGAAAAGCAGAAGAAGCAGCTTCTGTGGTGACTCGCTTGATTGAACAAGAAAAAGTTGTTGCGATCCTTGGCGAAGTTGCAAGTTCTCGTTCTTTAGCGGCGGCTCCAATTGCTCAAGCTAAAAAAATCCCAATGCTAACTCCAAGTTCAACAAATCCAAAAGTAACTGAAGTGGGAGATTTTATCTTCAGAGCTTGCTTCATCGATCCTTTCCAAGGAACAGTGATGGCAAAATTTGCAGTTGAAAACTTGAAAGCTAAAAAAGTTGCGATCCTTCGTGACGTTAAATCTGACTACTCTGTTGGATTGGCTGATTTCTTCATCGCAAAATTCAAAGAACTAGGTGGCGAAGTTGTTGCTGACGTTAGCTATTCAAGCGGTGACGTTGATTTCAAAGCTCAGTTGACTCAAATCAAATCTAAAAATCCAGATGCGATCTTCATCCCAGGTTACTACACAGAAGTGGGATTGATAGCTCGTCAAACTCGTGAATTGGGCATCAAATCTCCTCTATTGGGTGGCGACGGATGGGATTCTCCGAAGTTGTCTGAAATTGGTAAAGAAGCAATTGATGGTGGATACTTTTCAAATCACTACTCAACTGAAAGCCAAGAGCCAGCTGCCGTTGAATTTATGAGCAAGTTCAAAGCTAAGTACAACAAGCAACCAGATGGTTTGTCTTCTGTGGCTTACGATGCAACTCGTATGTTGATCAAGGCAATGGAAACTGCTCCAGAGATTACGGCTCAATCTGTTCGTGATCAACTTGCTGCTATCAAAGAATTTGTTGGCGCAACTGGAAAGATTTCTATCGATGAAAAACGAAACGCTGTGAAATCTGCGGTTGTTGTTCAAGTTCAAGGAACCAACAACAAGTACATCACAACTGTAAGTCCGTAATTTTTTAGACTGAGCAAAGGAACCGAATGCAAGATTTTATACAACACTTAATGAATGGAACTTCCCTAGGCAGCATCTATGCGTTGATTGCTTTGGGATACACCATGGTGTATGGAATCTTGCAGCTCATTAACTTTGCTCACTCTGATGTTTATATGATCGGGGCTTTTGCTGCTTACTACACAGCAAGATTTCTTCATATAAACGAGAGCCCCGGAATTAGCACTTTAGTGATTTTGTTAGCAGCTTCTATGGTTGGTTGCAGCCTTTTAGGTTTGACCATCGAACGCTTAGCTTATCGCCCGCTTCGTAAAGCACCGAAGCTCAACATCTTGATTACGGCGATTGGTATTTCTTTATTTCTTGAATACTCGGGTCAGGTCATCTTTGGTGCCGATCCAAAAGTTTTCCCAAGCGTGATTCAAGACAGCGTCCTAGCCTCTATCGGTGGCGTTGAAATCAAAAGTTTAGATGTCGCAGTTTTAGCTGTGACTGTTTTGATGATGTTAGCTCTTAATTTTTTAATTTATCGAACCAAAGTTGGTAAAGCCATGCGAGCCGTCAGCAGCAACATGAATGTTGCCAGCATGATGGGTGTGAACACTGACCGAATTATTTCTTTTACTTTTATCGTCGGCTCAAGCCTTGCCGGAGTCGGCTCGGTCCTAGTCGGCATGAAATATCCTAAAATTGAACCCCTTATGGGAATGATGATTGGCTTAAAGGCCTTTGTCGCCGCAGTTCTTGGCGGCATTGGCAGCATTGGCGGTGCTCTTTTGGGCGGCTTGATCATGGGCCTTTCCGAGGAAATGGTCGTCGGTTATCTTTCATCGACTTATCGAGATGCTTTGGCTTTTGGAATTTTAATTGTGATTTTAATTTTTAGACCCGCTGGCCTATTAGGCAAAAACAGCATCGAGAAAGTGTGATGAATAATATGATGACCAAATCATTAAAAATTCCACTGATCTCTTTTGGTATTTTATGGGCCTTGGGTTGGCTTATTGATGTTGGCTTTAACTCTTACATCCAGCTGACTTTGATTTACATCATGATCAACATGATTTTGGCTATGAGTTTAAATCTCGTGAATGGCTACACTGGCCAGTTCTCATTGGGTCATGCCGGATTTATGGCCATTGGCGCTTACGTTTCAGCTTTCTTGTCGACTCAAATTCCGATTGCTCCGGGCGGTTTGCAAATTTTGAACTTTTTCGTTTACGCTTTGATCGGCGGATCATTTGCAGCCTTTGCTGGATTTTGCGTTGGACTGCCGTCCTTGCGATTGAAGGGCGATTATCTTGCAATTGTGACCTTGGGATTTAGTGAAATCATTCGCGTGGTCTTACTGAACACCCCGTCTGTTGGCGGCGCTCGTGGAATGTACGGGATCCCCGGTCCTACCGATTGGGATTTGGGCGGCTTTGTCGTCAGCAAATTTATGATCGGCTTTTCTGAAGCTTTAATTTGGATTTTGATTTGCTTTTTCACCATCTGGCGTTTGGTGCGATCTTCTCACGGTCGTGAGTTTTTAAGCGTGCGTGAAGATGAAGTTGCCGCCGAAGCCATGGGTGTGAACACCACAAAAACAAAAGTTCGGGCCTTTGTACTTTCTAGTTTTTTCGCAGGCATTGCCGGCAGCATCTTTGCTCACTATGCAAACTACCTTAATCCATCTTCTTTTAGCTTTATGAAAAGCGTGGATTCGGTCATTATGGTCGTCTTGGGCGGCATGGGCAGCCTGAGCGGTTCGCTTTTGGCAGCAGCCTTTATCACCATCACCCCTGAAGCCCTTAGACCTTTACAGGAAATCACCGGGGTTGATTTGCGAATGGTGATTTACTCTTTGTCTTTAATTCTTTTGATGATTTTACGACCTAAAGGACTATTTGGAAATTCGGAAATCACCGAGTTCTTGCCCTTTCTTAAAAAGAAAGGAGCGAAGTCATGAAGTTGCTAGAAGCTCGAAATATCACCATGCAGTTTGGCGGGCTAAAAGCCGTCGACAATCTTGAGTTTCATATCAATCAAGGTGAACTGATGGGTTTAATCGGCCCCAACGGTGCTGGAAAAACTACGGTATTTAATATGCTCACCGGAGTTTATCAGCCAACTTCGGGTGATGTTCTATTTATGGGGAAATCTTTAAAAGGTCTAAAGCCTTTTCAAATTTCTAGACTTGGCGTCACTCGTACCTTTCAAAATATTCGTCTATTCAAAGAGCTCACGGTTTTGGAAAACGTCATGATCGCTGGTGGACAACACACCAATTACAGTATGATCGACGCGGTTCTTAGAAATCAAAAATATGACCATCAAGAGCAGAATTTAAAGAAAAAAGCTCTTGAGCTCTTGTCGATTTTCGATTTGGACAACAAAGCCGACATCCAAGCTGGCGGCCTACCTTACGGTCAACAGCGTAAACTTGAAATCATCCGGGCCTTAGCAACCAATCCTAAATTGATTTGCTTAGACGAACCAGCTGCAGGAATGAATCACAATGAAACTCATCATTTGATGGAAACAATTGCCCAGATTCGCAAACAGTTTAATTTGACTGTATTATTGATCGAGCACGATATGAAATTGGTCATGGGAATTTGCGAACGCATTGTTGTTTTAGATCATGGAACCAAAATTGATGAAGGCTCAGCAAAACACATCCAATCGTCGAAAAAAGTGATCGAGGCCTACCTAGGCACGGACGAAGAGCTGACTGGCGGCCACACATGAGAATTTTAGACGTTAAAGAATTGCATGTTCACTATGGATCTATTCACGCCATTAAAGGCATGAACTTTCATGTGCAAAAAGGCGAAATTGTTTCTTTGATCGGCGCCAATGGTGCTGGCAAAACTACGACCTTGCGAGCGATTTCTGGAATTGTCGACAGCACTGGAAAAATTGAACTTTCAGGGAAATCTTTGGCTGACGTAAAGTCACATGAAAGAATTCGCTTAGGACTGGCGCAATCTCCAGAAGGCCGCGGAGTGTTTCCCCAAATGACGGTTTTGGAAAATCTGGAAATGGGTGCCTACTGGCGATCTGATAAAAAAGAAATCGCTGCTGATTTAGAAATGTGTTTTGAGCTCTTTCCACGCTTAAAAGAGCGAATCAAACAGATTTCTGGAACCATGTCCGGCGGAGAGCAACAAATGCTCGCGATTTCGAGAGCCTTAATGGCCAAGCCAAATTTACTGCTGTTAGATGAGCCCTCTTTGGGATTAGCGCCACTGATCGTGGCTCAGATTTTTGAAATTATCAAAAAGGTCAATAGCCAAGGGATGACCATCCTTTTGGTCGAGCAAAATGCCCGAATGGCATTAAAAGTTTCCCATCGCGCTTATGTGATTGAGACTGGAAAAGTCACTCTCGAAGGCAAAGGGCAGGATCTTTTGAACGATGATAACGTTCGCCGCAGTTATCTAGGCGGTTAATTTCCATGCGAAATTTGGGCGATTACCAAGAATTCTTATCGGCTTTGTATGATTCGTTTGTCGAGAATTCTGAGTTCCATTCAACGCCAGACTTCGCGGAAATTATGAAACTTCCGCGAATGGTCGTCGCCTTCAATCACTCAACTCCATTTTCTTGGATTCCGGCCGCTGGTTTGTTAACCAAGGAAGCTTGCGCCCATGGCGGAGCCGACCGAATTCCGATTGGAATTGCCGACAAATGGCTTTATTCAAATCCGATCACTAAAATCATGGCCGAGTACCTGACTCAATCTGATCGTCATTTGTCGTTTGATGAAATCGTCGAGAAATTTCAGCACTCGGAGCGAATGGATCTAGCTGTGATGCCCGAAGGGGCCAATACTTTTTTTGGCAACGTCCATGAGGTTCAGACTTTTCGCTCACCCAGATTTGTCGAAATTGCAGTTCTAAGCCAAGCCCCTATTTTGTTGGTCGTCCATAAAGGCTCCGAGCAGTGGAGCGTTCCAATTCAATTGCCAAGTGATATTGCAAAATGGATTTTGCCATTTTCTAAATTTTTCGGGCAAAAGCTTTTAAACAATGAAGCTTTGAACCTGCCACTTCCTTTAAATAAAATTCCCAAGTTTTCAATGACCTGTGAACTTTACCAACCTTCTTTAACAAAAGAGCAATTGTCGACCTCCGCAGATGAAAAACGACAATTGTTGTGCACCGAATCCGAAAAAATTCGAATTCGCATGAATGATCTTTTGATTCGGCTGTAGCGATCTATCAGCTACCCAGTGTTTCATTTAGAGACTTTGTATCCAATTGAGGCGATGATATATTGAGCTTTTTAAATCGGTTCGACGATATTCAAGGTCCATATCGAATAAATCAGCTTTAGGCTGGCCTCAACTTTGAAGTAGAATAACTTGTCGGGGGAACGTATGAACTCTAAAAGAACTTTCAAACAGAAAAGAACTTACGTCGGCTTTGGGACCTCAATTGTTTTAGGCCTATTGTTAATCTCCTTCCAAAACTGCTCGAAGGTACAACCAAAAGATTTGGCTACGGAACCAACCTCTGAAAAAGGTTTAGGAACAACACCAGATATCGTTGTGACTCAAAATGATCCACCAAAAAATGATCAAACAGAGCACCATGATGAAGACAAAGAAGATTCTAAAGATGAGTCTGACCAGCCTGATACCAGCAAACAAACTAACCAAGACGACGACAAAGAAAGAGCTGAATCCACTGCTGCCTGCTTAAAAAAGAATCGCCGACACGGCCACCACCATTCTTCAGAAAATGATAGCTACGAAAATATGCCAAATGGTCAAAACACAATTGAATCCAGTAATATTCGTTCAATTGGCAACTCATTTGGCGGCTTAACTGTAGTTGGAAAAAGTATCTCGACGAAAATTGGAGAAATTCACAACTGTGGTGGAAAAATCGTCATCTGCAATGCGGAAATTGAATCCATGGATCAAGTCGGTGGCAACGTTTACCTAGTCAATTCAAAAGTTAAGAAGCTATCTCGCTCAAATGGAAATATTCGTCTTTTAAATTCTAAGATTGAGAACAAAATAGACTTCACTGGAGTCATCAAAGATCTGTAAGAACATCGATGTATAATTCGTAGAAATTCATATTTTGATTGACTTAAAATAGGCCCATAGAAACCATGGTCCTATGTCAATTAGACGTCTTTATTTAATAGCTATTCGCGCAACCGCGGGTTCGCTAATTTTACTCTTAATTTCTCCAAAATCCTTTTGCCAAGAATCTACGGCAATTGATGAACAAGAAATTCAAATCATACAAACAGAGGTCGAGAAAAATTTCCCAACATTACAAGAGCAACCACAGGACTTCAACACCAGCACTTCTGTCAGCAGCAAATCCACCATAGAATATTCTGATTTGAATCTTCGAAAGAACAGAACCGACACTATTGTCGTTCAAAAAATGTCTATGCCCAAAACAGAACGCTTTCAATTGTTCGCCGGCTTTTCGATGGCGGCCAATGATCAATTGTCCAAAAGTATGGGAATGCAGTTGCGTGCGAGCTACCATTTTTCAGAAAAATGGGGAGCAGAAATTTCCAGTGCCCTATTTTCTCAAACAAAGTCCCAAGAATTGACCGATTTGGAATCAAAGCAAAGGGTCAGCATAGAACAGCTGGTTTCGCCAAAATACTATTTTGGTGCCAATTTCTACCATTCTTCTATTTATGGAAAAACCGCAATCTACAACAGGCATATTATACCTTTTGAAATTTATGAAACCTTGGGGCTAGGACAGATCACTGCTGCAAACAATAAGACAGCACCTGCTTTAAATTTTGGCCTTGGGCAACTTTTCTCGCGAACTAGATCAGACGGATTTCGATGGGATCTGGGGCTTTTACTGTATCAAATTGAAGATATCAACGGCACCAAATCGACTAACAAAAATTTATTTATTACCTTAGGGTGGGGATTTTTTAAACCAAATTAAAATGAATCGAATATTTAAATTTACTCTGCTTTTTCATCTTCTTTTCACTTCCGCAATAGCTCTTGGTCAGGACAATCTGGGGCTTGAAAAGTCCTATTTAAAAGCTAAAATCTTGCGCGGTAAGCCTGGGCATGTTCAATCCCTATTCTATTTTGCCAATGTTGCCTATAAGGCCAAACTCTACCAAACCTCTACCTTTCCTTTGGTACAAGTCATCCGAGAATCCACAGACAAAGAGGAAAAACAACGGGCCCTCAATCTACTTTTCTCTTCGGCTTCATTTTTAGAAGACTCGAGCATGCTCAGCTTTGCCTTAAAAAAATTTGAGATCTCAGAACTATCTAAGCAAGGGCGCGAATCGCTATTGCTTAAATTAGCGGATTTCGCTGCCGATAGTGGCGAGTATTCTAGAGCCATAGATCTTTTAAATGCTGTACTCAAATCTAAACCTAACTCAGAAGAAGCCCTGAATTCGTTGGGCATAGTCTTTCTTAAAAAAGGCGAACCAAAATCAGCAATCCCTTTATTTGAGAAACTTTGGAATATTGAAAAATTAAAAAAGTCCAACAGAAAAACTCACCCACTAATGAATTTGGCAAGAGCACACTATCAGAACCATTCTTGGGAATTGGCGACTGAGCTCTATCGACAAGTCAAAAAATCAGACCCACTTTACTTTGATTCATTAATCGAATTGTCTTGGTCGCTTTTTAGATCAGGAAAATTTCGAAGTGCCATTTCACCTTTGGAGAGTTTGGAAACGCCCTACTATCAAAATTTTTACAATCCAGAAGCCCTGCTTTTGCACGGAATTATTTTACTTTTTAGCTGCCGCTACAGCGACTCAATGACCATCATCGAGTTTTTCGAAAAAACCTACCCTGATGCTCTAACCAAATTGATCCATTGGATAGAAGCTAAACATGGTCAAGAGGACATCGCCCAAGAAATCGCGAAAACAAGAAGCTCCATTCAAAATCTAAAAACTACTGGAAAGCTGAACAGTGATACAGTTTTGCCATTTTTCATCAATAGAACTTTGATTGGTAATCCAGCGGCAGCAAGGGAGCTTCGATATCAAGCTCGCCTAGCTTCCGAAAGACATGCACTCAATAAAATGCCAGCCAGCGAATTTAAGTCCTATGCCAAAAAAATCATAGAAACTCGCTACCAGGGATCCAAAAATCGCCTCACCATTGTATTTGAAAACGAACTGCAAAAGGTCACACTTCAATTGCAGGACTTTTCAAATCAGATGGATTTTTTGAAATATGAAACCCTAAATGGATTGCGCTTGGAAGCTAAGGAAAGTGTAGGAAGTGGAGTTCAAACAAATACTCCTTCTGCCAGAAATCGAGAATATTACATACAAAATGGTTACAAATATTGGCCAGTGCAAAATGAATATTGGCGTGATGAAATTGGTTCCTATCAGTTTGTAGGAGAAAACTACTGTGAAAAAAAATAGATTGAGTTTGCTAACTACTCTATTGCTTTTTGCAATTTTGACTCCCGCGGCACCCGGCTTCGCGCAAGATACCTCTCCTGTGTCCGAAGAAGACTCTCAGAATCCTGGAAGTCTTATAAAAGGCGGAAGTGGAAGTTTTAAGAACAAAAAAATTCATGTCGACATGACCGATGAGCTGGTTCAAGGTTCAGCGCCAAAACCCGAAGTCGAATACATTTTTAGCAAATCACATTTCAATTTTAAGAAAATGATCAAGCTCAGAGAGAATTTCATTCCCGAAGCTGAAAAAACCAAGGTCGAGTTCAATGGACGTTAATTTTTCTTTCCTTCGAGTGCTGAGTTTTCTTTTGCTACTTTGTGGCATCGGCACATTAGTTAAAGCTGATCCGACTGGCGTACCAGTTGAGACTACAAGATCGATGATTCAAATTCCAGATGAGGAACTTCCGCGACAGTCAGCTCCACCAATTTTGGATGACCCGTCGGCATTTCAAAATCCTATCATTAAATTTCCTAAACGATTCGAGCTGATTTCCAGAACAGGTTGGCTTTTGGATGAACCTTTTTACCAACCCTTCTCTACAGGAATTCAGACAGTGTATCATCTAGATGAAATTCATTCTCTGGGAATATTTTATGAGCAATGGGCAACTGGAGAATCTGAGTTGGCTCAACAATTCGGACAGTCATCGGCCAAATTGGAATTCAACCGAGCTCCAGGACCCAAAGATGGCTATGGTGTTCTTTATGGCCATCGAATTCAATACGGAAAAGTGAATATGGGACAGGATTTAGTTTTACCGATGACTTTGAATCTATCATCTGAAGTGGGATTTATTCGATACGATACAAAAGCTCTTCCCTATTTATCAGCGGGCGCAGGCCCACAGATCTATTTAGATCAACATTGGAATTTTGGGTTGGTGGTAAAATTAATTGCCCGTCAAATTGTTGATCCCCTTTCTCAAAGCTTAAGAGCCACAGACACTGAAGTCCGAGATATCAATCAATACTCAACTTCAACCAGATATGGATTTGATTTGAACTTCAATATTGGTTATCTTTTTTAGCATAAAACTTGAGCACGATTTCTGTTTACATAATCCTAAAGTTCGCCTTAACATTAGAGTTCAAACTCTAAGAGCAAAGGCACTAAAAATATTATGTTCAGATTTTTATTTATCTCTACAGTAATTACACTTGTTAGTATTTGTTCTTTGGCCCAGCAGTTTAACGACAAAATTGTTTTCCAATCTAAAGACGGAACCCACTTACACGCAAATCTATTCACCGACACAAGCACTCAAAGTTTACGCCCCTGTATTATTATGGTGAATAGTTGGTCGCTTGAAGAACACGAATACATCGTGAAGGCTCGTCAGTTCGCAAAATCTGGCTACAATGTATTTTCTTATTCGGCCCGCGGTTGGGGTAAGTCCGAAGGTGAAGTTAAAGTTGCCAGCCCTGAAGACCTAGAAGATCTTTCAGCTGCCATTGATTGGCTCATCGCCAACACCAACACCAATCCCAAAAAAATCGGCATGACTGGGATTTCTTATGGTGCAGGCATTTCATTATTAGCGACCGCTTTTGAACCACGTATTCGCGCCATCTCTTCAATGAGTGGCTGGGTGGATTTAGAAGAATCCTTATATCCAGGACAAACCCCAAATGAATTGTGGGCCAAAATTCTTTTAGGCGTCGGACAACCCACCGGCCGAATTTCAAATGAAGTCTTTGATCAGCTAAAAAATGTCGGTATGAAAAAGCGAGGCATTCAAGATTTCATCGACTGGGCGAAGCTCAGGTCTGCTAATCAATTTGTGGAAATGACCAACAAAAACAATCCGGCGATTTTGATTTTCAACAATTGGAGTGACGGGCTGTTTCACCCAAATTCGATTTTGAGATATTTTTCGAAGCTGAAAACTCCTAAAAAATTGATTCTTCAAGAAGGCATTCACGCATCTAATGAAGCTGGCGGACTTGTCGGCGCTAAAGTTTCTTATGACTGGGATTTGACTTTGCAATGGTTTGATTACTGGTTGAAAGACAAAAAAAGCAAAACATTTGAATCCCCAGAAGTTTCTATGCAAATTCGCCGCACTGACAAATTTGATCACTTTCAAAGCTGGCCGACTCGCACTGTGAGCAACGAAAAATTTTATTTAACTCCACGGTTACTAAATTTCTCGGGCGACATTAAAAAAGATCAAAATGCGGATTCGGTGACCAACTATTTAATTTCAGGACCAGATTCGGGGGCCTCAACTGGATTTCCAGTGCTTGGCGCATTTATTGACGCTCACTTGTTTTATCCGGTTTCACTTTTCTGGAGCGAGATCAAAGATTCGAATTCTTTTTCATTTGTGACTGAATCTTTGGAAAGTCCGTTGAAAATACGCGGAATTCCAGAATTTACGGTCAACTTGCAATCCAATGAAAAGCAACAAACGGTAGTGGCGTACTTATACGACATCAATGAATTGAGCTATGCAAAACTGATCACTCATGGAGTAAAAACCTTTTCTCCCAAAAAGGAAGACACTGATATGGTGAAGCTAGAGCTTTTTGCTACCGCTTACGACATCCCTAAAGGACATAAGCTAGGAATTGTCTTAGACACCAAAGACGAAATTTATAAAGAAGGCAATTCTGCTTTTGGGCAATTGGAACTTAAGTTTCAATCCCAAAAACAAAATTCACTTTTACTTCCCCTTGCTCGATAGATTTGAAATCAAAATCCCATAAAAAAAGCCCTTGATGTTTTCATCAAGGGCCCTTTGACTAACTATTAAATTTCCAGCCACTAGTTACGTTTCGCTTTACGCGGCGTTACGCAGAAAAGTAGCTGGCACCTTTATTATCGTTTCAAATTGATCACTTCTTCTAACAACTGGTCAGTTGTTGTGATCGTCTTCGCATTGGCCTGGAAACCTCTCTGATTTTGAATCAGGTTCACGAATTCCGCTGCCAAGTCGACCGTTGATTTCTCTAGTGACTTTGCAAACAACTTTCCTCGTCCCGCTTTACCAGAAGTACCAAGTGCCGCAGTTCCTGAATCCCGAGATTCTTTCAATCTGTTGTTACCAACTTTGAACATCGCCTCTGGATTTTCAAATCGCGCCAAAGCAATCTGTGACAAGTCTTTTGCTTCACCATTTGAATATAAAGTCGTCAAGATACCTTGGTCATTGAACGACATACCAGTGATTGTACCAGCAGCAGCTCCATCTTGTGACCAAGTCATCATATCTGAATCTTTACCGTATTGCTTAGATCCATCAACACCTTTACCGCCTTCAGCAATCGCATCACCAAAGTTGATTTTGATCTGCTGATTTTGGAATGAACCACCAGCGAAATTGAAATTAGACTCAGTCATTTCCTGAGACTCAAGTTTTCCGTCAACGTTGAACTTAATTTGTCCTTGGCAGATTTCTGAAAGTTGTCCTGGTTCGCCACCAGTGACTTCTTTACCATCAACCACACCACGATAGCTCCACTGACGATCTGCTGTCTTATTGAAGAACATGGTCATCAAGTGTTTATTACCTTGAGAATCGTAAATTTCAACACCAGTTGAGTAATGTGAACTTGTGTATGGATCTTTAATATCAAATTGCTTAGTGGCTTCCATTCGAGAATCTAAATTGATCTCAAGTTTGACTTCTTTAGTCGCTTTTGCCGGGATCAAAGCTCTTGGAAACTTGATGTCTCCAGTTTTATTTAAAATATTTCCACGTTCGTCTGCTTGGAAACCTTGGACACGTTGATTGTCATTCGTCACTAGGAAACCTTCACGATCAAAGTGAAAAGATCCATCACGAGTATACGAAGTTCCGTCGGTTCCTTTAACTTGGAAGTAACCTTCTCCTGAAATGGCGATATCAGTCACTTTATCAGTTGAATCCACGTTACCTTGAGTGATGATCGGATTAACGGCACCAATTTTTGTACCACGACCAATCTGGTTTCCGCCCAAAATACCTTTTAAATCTTTTGATAGAATATCTTGAAATTCAGCTCGGCTCGCTTTGAAACCGACGGTGTTTGCATTGGCGATGTTGTCACCAACAACCCCTAACGCTTCACCTTGTGCTACCAGACCGGATACACCTGTTGATAATGCCGAAAGAACACCCATTGCGACCTCCATGTCGTATTAAGATCAAATCAGTCAATCATCGATCTTAAGTTTGGAGGGCTCCCTTTACTCACACTCCCACTTCAGGAGAATGCTTTCATGGACCAGCCCTATATTTTGTTTTACTAACTCTAACTTAAATTCAAAATTACATCACAATTGTGCTGTCGATGTTGGTAAAGACATTCTCTTTTAAAGCTGCCTTATCCATCACCGTTACAACCGTTTTGTTTTTCACACTCACAATCAACGCAGCATCATTCATCAAAACCAAAGTGTCTTTAGAGCCCTTAGCGGCAGCTCTTCCAACAGCGTCACTTAACTTAGACATATCATCCTTGTTAAATGCGATGCCTCGGCTTTGCATTCGTTCCACTGCATGATTGCTGAACTTAATTCCCTCTGGTGCTGCAGTCGGGGCGCCTGGCATCATCTTCGCGATGTCATTGGCTACATTCGTCTGACCACCATTTTGAACCTTGTTCAACGTATCTTGAAAAGATGGAGCACCTGGAACTTGAGCTTTGCCAACACCACCCGGGGTTAACCCTGGGCCGATGCCGCCAGCTTTTTCCGGCTTTACCATATTCTCAAAACTTGAAACTCTCTTTAAATCCATTTTTCTTTCCTCTTCAATTCTGATCGTTCATTTAGATTTTCATCTAAAGAATTTTTCAGATCATGAAGATCTAGTGTGTCGGTTGTTGCGCAGATTTGCTATCAGGTTTTGTCTCTTTCTCCAGTTTTGCCATCATGTCTCTCGACATTCCGACACTGTCCATCAAATTTGATGTCGTCTGAAGAGGAGGATCCTCTGCACGCTTCTCGTCACCCTTTCCTTCATTGTCTGATGCGACCTGTTGGTTTTTCAAGTCCTGTACAACATTTGTTTTTGAAATCTGGCCGTTCTTCGTAAGACTTGGGTCTACAATTTTCTTCACATCTTTCAATTTCACGCTTTGAGTGCCAACCAAAAGGACAGGCCCCTCAGCTGTGTAATTCACTCCAGTGATCATGCCTTCAAAATCAGTCTTCACATTTAGCTTCTGCCCAGTTGCTGAAGTTGCCTCTACAAAAATTTGATAATCTCCAGAATTTGCTGCTCGGCCATTGTTGTCCAAGCCATTCCATGTCCAAGAATTATCACCTTTTTTTAGTTCTTTTAAATCAACCGTTCGGATCACTTCACCATTTGCATCACGAATACGAACTTTTCCCTCTTTTGCATTGTCGGAAATTGAGAATGAAACCTCGTGGCTTTTATCTCCCTTGACTCGAGTCAACTTAGAGGAATCTCCACTGACTGCTTTACCAATGAAATTTAAAGCTTGAAAGCTTTCTGTTGGTTTTTGCCCAGCTTTGATATCTGTCAAAGTCGTATTGATATTTTGCATCTGTTCTACAGAGCTGAACTGCGCTAATTGAGCTGCCAATTCGTGAGACTGCATCGGATTTGTTGGATCTTGATGTTTCATTTGTGCCAACATCAATTTCATGAACGCATCTTTATCCATTTTGTCGTTACCAACTCCACGGACTTTTTTCATCGGATCCACCCAATTAGGATCGGCAATTTTATTTAAAATATCGCCAACATTTTCGCCACCCAATTTTCCTTGATCAGTGGCACTAATTAAATTTGTTCGATCCGTTTTAGCGATTTCATTTTGAGGTGAATCGCTAAAAGATTTCGTTCCTGTTTTGACACCCATCACAGACATAAACAACTCCTTGAATTAAAATTGTCTCACAGTCTTAAGCTACTAAA
>CAZDHC010000088.1:0-14744 GCA_964505225.1 uncultured Bdellovibrio sp.
GTAGTGTTTCAGGACTTTAAGGTCTTACATTCCAAAAATGTGTTTGATAACGTGGCAATTGCGTTAGAGGTCACGGATGCACCCAAGGCGCAAATTCAGGAGGTCGTGGACAATGTTTTGACTTTAGTGGGACTGACTCCTGCTTTGGCCTTGACCAATTCCACAGCAAATTTAGATGAAGACTTAACCGCGCAAGTTTTTATCGCCAACGAAGGACCTGATCAAAACGGCGACATGGTTACCGGCTTTTGCAACGGAACCTTATTGAGCCCTCGGATTTTAATCACCGCCGCTCATTGCATAAAAGACAGCTATGTGGTCAAAAGCCTAAAAACCCGAGTGCAAATTGGAAAATATAAATTCAAAACTAAGCCTGATGGCACTGTGGTTCGAATTGGCTTCGTCCCATTTTTTGATGAATATCTAACTGGTCGGTACTTTTTCACTCGAAGTTTGCTGAACAAAATCCAAAGCCAAGGACTGCGCGCACAAATCGGCCCAGCTGAAGACATTGGCGTGGTGCTTTTAGATCAACCTATTGCGGTGGTGAGTACTTTGACCATCCCTCAGGTGATCACGGTCCAAGAACTGGCCAGCATTCGCTCTCGCCTAACTGACTACGCTCCGACTGTCAGCTCCATCAATCCATTTACAGAAATCAGTTCCAACGACACCAAACGTATGGCCCGCTTGAATGACCTCAACATCAACGGCTCAGGTTATTTAGAGTCAAAATCTGTTTCACGAGTTGAAGAAGGCGACAGTGGCGCTCCGATGTTTGTCCGTTTTGGTAAGGAATGGCGTTTGATCGGAATCACCAAAGGACGAGCGACGAGCTTTTTTGGTGATTGGGATGTTTATGGTTTAACGGACCAAAAACTTTGCGAAATCAGCTCTCAAATCAGCGCGTCGACTAACGCCGACGCCACTGCGAACCAAATTCTTTGTCGTCGATAAATCGTAAACTGGATATTTTCTCGATATCCAGTGACTATTTTTGTTAACTGCACTTCTGAATCCTAATTACATTCAATAAGATGGACTTAAGTAGGCCTATAGCTTGCACATCCATATCTCACTACAAGAGGTGTTGATATGAAAAAGATGATTTTACTTTCCCTAATTTCACTATTTGCAACTGGTGCTTTCGCTCAAAATTCTGATTTGGATGAAGAATTCGGTCAGGTTGTTTCAATAGAGAAAAAGTCCCTCGATGCGCAAAGAAATGCTTTTTGTGAGTTCGCCGCACCCAAAGCTACCGCAGCCTATGGCCAGGTTGTCTTTTCCGTTCCGGATTGCAAAGCCGCTAAAACTGAAATTCGTAAAAAAGGAAATGCCTATTTCATTTTGAATTATACAAAATCCTATTATGGAGATCGAGACCTGACTGTTGTTGCCGGAATGAAAAAACAGGGCAATTTAACTGAGTACACCAGCATTTTGATCTTAGGACTTGGTGGCGAATAAATTCGCCTAGCCTTCAGCAGCGGGTTCTTTTACCTTCAGTAAAAGCCCGCCTCCGATCACAAATAAAATCAACAAGCCCGACATTCCTAATTTATTACTACCCGTCACCTGCACCACAACCGCCACAATCAATGGCCCCAAGATCGAAGCAAACTTCCCAACCAAATTAAACAGTCCAAAGTATTCTCCACTTTGCGAATGTGGAATCATGCGGCCGAACATACTACGGCTGAGTGCCTGAACTCCACCTTGAACAAATCCGATTAATGTCGCCAGCAGATAGAAATGAAGTGCCAATGACATTTGCGAAGCCAAAATAACTGCCAACGAATAAACCCCGATACAGACTAAAATTGGAACTTTACAGGCCCATTTTCTACTTAAAATTCCAAACATCCAAGCACAAGGAAATCCAACAAATTGAGTGATCAAAAGAGCGGCAATTAAATCTTGGCTTTGCAATCCAATTCCCAAACCAAAATCCACCGCCATCGTCATGACCGTATAGACTCCATCGATATAAAGCCAATAGGCCAAAAGAAAAATTCCCAAGTTTTGGTTGTGTTTAGCGATGTTTCCGATGGTTGAAAGGATTTGCCGTGCACTTTCTTTTAATGATTGTCCCAGGCGATGACGATGGTCAGGTTTTTCCTCGGGAACATTTCTCATCATGGGGATCGAGAAAACCATCCACCACACACCCACACTCATAAAGCTCAATTGAACAGCCTGCACCCCGTCTTTAAAACCAAAAGACTCTGGTCGCAAATACATCAACACATTCAACAAAAACAAAGTGCCGCCGCCTAGGTATCCAAGCGAATACCCAATGCTGGAAGCGATATTCATTTTTGCGCCCGAGGCCACGCTTGGCAAAAGACCATCATAAAATATCAGACTCATATTAAAGGCGATCATAGAAATACCGTAAATCCAAAGTGCTTCAACCCAGCCACCAGCTGGAACAAAACCCAAAGCCACGCAGCAAATAGAGCCGACAAATGCCCAGAAAAGACAGAAAAATTTCTTAAGCCCAAGCGTGTCTGCCAAGGTGCCCGAAAAAGGGGCCAAAAATGCGACAATTAACGAGGTTAAGCTTAAGACATAACCCAAATTGGCAGTAGACACGACCGGGTCCACGCCTTGTGACCAAAACTTTTTGAAAAAGACCGGAAAAAATCCCGCCATCACCGTGGTGGCGTAGGTGCTATTGGCCCAGTCATAAAAAGCCCACGACCATAATTTTTTGTCCCGAATTAAAGATTTAATATTCATATCGAACATGGTAGCGACAAAATTTGATACTTACTATCACTGGATATCACTTGCTGTCGCGCTGCGGCTCATGCCAATATCCTAAACATGGAAGACCTCAATAATCTCTCTCAAATTATACCTGTTTGGCTCTCTTCAATTGTTTCAATTTTAGTTGGATTGGGACTTGGCTTTTTCTTATACAAATTGTTCTGCGCCAGCCTTAAAAAATCCGCTCAACTCGAAGCTGAAGAATTGATTCAAGAAGCTAAAGACGAAGCCGAATTAAAGCTGATCGAAGAAAAAGAACGAATTCAAGAAATCGAAACTGAAATTTGGGCAAAAGACGAAAAAGAAATGCTCAAAACTGAAGAGCGCATTGAAGAGCTTGAAGAGTTGGTTCAAGAGAAAAAACAAAAGAACGACAATCTTTACAGCCAAGAACGACAAAAAACTGTTCAACATGAAAACGAAGTCAAACTTGGCGAAGCTCAAGTCCAAGAAATGGATCGCGGCCTTCAAAAAGTAAAATCCGAATCTCAAAGCTTGGGTCAGCAATTGGCTGACAAATTAGCGCAAAGATTAAATACGACCTGCGCTCAAGCCAGCGAAGAGCTGACTCAAAGCCTGATAGTTGAAACGCAAAAGCGTTCCACCGAGGCCGGCGAACAACTTGAAGAATACGTCAAAGAACACCAAGAAACCCTAGCAAAGGGAATGTTGGCCATAGCTTTAGATCGTTTCGCCAGACCCTACTGTCCAGAGCGCGGAATTTCTGGAGTCTATTTTGAAAATCCAGAACAAAGAAAAATTTTGTTTGATGATAAAGGCGAAAACATCAAGGTGCTTGAAGAAATCACCGGTTGTGAAATTTTTGTTCAAGCGGATATGGATCTGATTGGTGTTGCTGGTTACGATCCAGTTCGACGAGAACTGACCAGAAGAACGCTTGAGCGCTGCTTGAAGGAAAAACGCCCGATCAGTGCTGATGGCCTAAGACGAATTGCCGAAAATCAAAAGAAGGAAATCCTGATTCAGATCAAACGCGACGGTGATAACCTTGCCAAAGAGTTAAAGATGGAAGGATTGCATCCTGAAATTCGCCAGATGATGGGAAGCTTAAGATTTCGCTACTCGTTCACCCAAAACCAATATTTCCACTGCGGCGAAGTGGGATGGCTTGCGGGCCTTTTAGCCTCTGAACTTCGCACTGTGGATTTACGAAAAGCTCGCAGATCAGGAATGCTTCATGACTTGGGAAAAGCTATGGATCACGAGCTTGAGGGCGGACACGCCGTCATCGGAGCTGACTTTATTCAAAAACGAAATGAAGCCCCCGACATCATCCATGCGGTCAGATCTCACCACTACGATGAACAGCCTTCTACTGACATGGCCTTTTTGGTCATTGCTGCAGATGCCATTTCCGGCGCCCGCCCAGGTGCCCGTAGATCAACCAATGAATCTTACAATCAAAAAGTTACCGAACTTGAAAACATCGCCCTGAGCTTTGAAGGTGTCACCGATTGCTTTATTCTATCCGGTGGACGCGAATGTCGAGTGTTGGTGAACAGTCGGAAAATCGACGATATGGCGGCTCTGAAACTTTCAGCTACAATTGCAAAACGTATCGAGGCCGAATGCAGTTACCCAGGACAAATCAAGGTGGTAGTTGTTCGCGAAACTTTGGTTTCGGAAACCACTAAGGTCCATGGCTAAAGACAAATACAAACCTTTAGTACTTTTGATCATTACCTTTTTAATAGGACTTTATGGCCACTCTGCCGAAGTCCTGACCGTTGCCTTTAACTCAAAACCCCCGTTTTTCTATATGGAAGATGGAATTGCAAAGGGCGAATTGGTTGTTCGGGCACAAAAGATTTTCAGTAGTGCCAATGTCAAAATTGAGTTTCAAGAAATCCCCTTCTTAAGGATTATCGAATTTTTAAAGGCAAAAAAGAAGAACTTCGTCGCCCTAGGTTTTTCAAAAACGGCTGAGCGAGAAGAATTCGTCAACTTCACCCTTCCCATCTATCTCGATGAAACACCGATTTTAGTTGTACGAAAAGAGGACGAGCCGGCTTTCAAAAAGTTTTCAACTTTGAAAGAAATGATTTCTGAAAGCACATTTAGCTTTGGCGGAAAATCTGGCAACAGTTACCCCATCGATGAGTTACTTAAACCCCTAGGCCCGCGCGACCACCGGTTTAGCCAAGAGGCCTTGAAACTTCCAGAATTGCTCATTAAGGGACGTTTTGATTTTATGCTCTTATATCCCAATGAGTTTGTAACAGCTAAAAACTTGGACCCCAACTTAAGTCATCTTTTAAGACCGGTGAGCTACCCCGATATACCGATGGGTGGATTTCGTTATTTGCTTTTTAGCAAAGCTGTTCCTGAAATAACCGTCCAGAAAATCAACAAGCAAATCAAAAAACTCTACCCTGAACTAAAGGAGTCAAAACCTTGATTCGCAAACTCATTCTTTCGATATTTATTTTCACACTTGGCTGCTCCACTTTTTCAACTAACGAGGATTCAATGAAAACAGTAGCTCATGTCGACATTCAAAAGTTTATGGGCAATTGGTATGTTCTTTCAGGTCGATTTACCATGCTGGAAAAAGAAGTTCACAATGCTCTGGAAGTCTACACCTGGAATGAAAAAGAAGAGCGCATCGACATTGGCTTTACTTACAACAAAGGCAGTCTGACCGGCGACATCAAATCGATTCCGCAAAAAGGATGGATTCAAAACAAAACATCCAATGCTTACTGGAAAGTTTCGCCCCTGTGGCCACTCAAATTTGACTACCTGATTGTGGCTTTGGCTGACGACTATAGCTGGACAGCTATCGGTGTTCCGGATCAAAAGTTTTTGTGGATCATGGCAAGGGACACAAAAAATCCCGAAGCCACCATTAACGCTGCCAACGAAAAGCTAACAGCTGCAGGCTACGATATTAAAAATCAAGTTCTAGTGCCGCACCAAAGCCAATAGAACTATTTACCCAGAACTTTGCTAGCCCATTTTTTTTGAATTTTGGCTAACTCGCCGCTAGCCGAAATAAGATTAAAACCCTTATCAAAATTTTCCATGGCACTCTTAGCCTCTGGATGTTTTTTGCTAAAGGCCAGATATCCTTTTAAAGTACCCAGATCACAAACTTTTTGAAAGTCTGCGGAAAGCTTTACTCCCATTTTTACAAACTCAATGCTTTTAACATCATCGACATTCACAATAGCAACATCAGCTCTTTTTTGATTGAGCATTTCCAAGGCTTGCCCTTCGGAGTTCACAATTTTCACTGACAAAATTCCATTTTTTTTCAGTTCTTCAAATTTTTCGACGTATTCATATTCATTTACCGCAAGGGCTTTAAGGTTCTTTGGCCATTTCGCGACATCACAACTAGAAATTGCACTTCCCTTTGGGGCCCACAAAACATTGTGCACATTAATGAGTGCATTTTTAGGAAACTGCAGATCTTTTTCAGTATCAGCTGTCTTGCTAGAGGTAAAACAAGCCAAGCTATCCCCATCTTCAGCCATTTTTTTACAACGAGCATAGGGATAAACTTCAAATTTAACTTTAACACCCACGGCAGAAAAAGCCGCTTGCACAATATCATTTGCGTAGCCTTTTCCATCTTTATAGGACCAAGGTGCCGCGTCGTTTTCAACGGCAATCACCAGCTCTGCCGCTTGGACGGAGCTGGTGACCATAAAAACACATAAACAATATTTACTAAAAGACCAAAAGGGCATTAGGCGTGATATTCTTCTTGAGTGAAGTCATCCACCTGAATCGCATCCCAACGAGCCGCAATGGCCTCTTTCATCGTCTGATATTCAGACTCAGTGATAACGCCTTTTGCTTTGGCTTCCTCGAACTGTTGAGGACCTTTAATTCGTGGAATTGTTTTAGCTTTAACCGCTGAGCGAACTTTTTTCTCGATCGCTTCAGAAGCTAGAACCAATTTCATCGCATTTTCAAGGCGTCCGATTTGCTGATTTTTATCAGTTGGAACATAAATTCCATCCATCAAATGATTTCGAACCGCGCCACCTGCTAATACATTTGAAACCACGATGTGCTGCAAATGATCAGACGCATGGGAGCCAATCGAGAAAAATCGAGACCAAGTTCCGCAAATCTCTTTAAAGAAAAGGTTCATTGGACCAAAAACAAATTTGCCAATTCCAGCTTGAGGAACATTTAAAATATTATCAAAAATTCCATCAAAACCTTTTTGAATTTCAGACATCGCATGCTTTAAAACGAACTTCGCTTGCGCAATATCCTCAGGTCTTTCACCTTCGGCTTCGAAACGTCGGATCGTCGCAGTCGCAATGTACATCCAAGCTAAGATATCAGCAAAACGACCAGTGATCTTTTCGCGGAATTTTAAAGTTCCACCCAAAGTTCCCATCGCAATGTCAGACAAAATTGCAAAACTTGCAGAAGCCCAAGACAAACGACGTTTGTACAATTTCAATGGACCACTGTAGTTGAAATATCCAATATATCCACGAGTCGCACTTAGCACCACACTACGAATCGAGTTTCGCACAACGTGTCCAACGTGGCCCCAGAAAGCTTCATCGAAGCCTGCCAGATTGTTTTCACCGATCGACTTCACTTCATTGTAGGCATAAGGGTGAGCTCTTAACGCTCCCTGACCAAAAATGATCAAAGTTCTTGTTAGGATGTTGGCACCTTCAACGGTGATACCGATTGGAGTTGCAATGTACATTTCACCCAATGTATTTCGAGGTCCCATAGAAATTCCGGCACCACCCATAACATCCATAGCGTCATTGATAATTTTTCGACCAAGCTCGGTCGCATAGTGCTTCATGATCGCTGTAATAACTGGTGGTTTGATTCCTTTATCTAGTGCACCCAAAGTGAAAATTCGAGCAGCTTCTAGACCATAAGTAAATCCAAAGATTCGCGCCAAAGGCTCTTCAACACCTTCAAATTTACCAACTGAAACACCAAACTGTTGTCGGATCACACCGTGAGCCGAAGTGACCAAAGTTGCTAATTTAGCTCCGCCGGTTGCTTGCGCTGGCAATGAAATACCTCGGCCTGCTGCCAAGCAATCCATCAACATCGCCCAACCTTTACCAGCACCTTCTGCACCACCAACGATGGCAGTCAATGGCAACACCACATCGTGACCTTGAGTCGGACAGTTGTAGAAAGGCACGCCTAGTGGATCATGACGTTTTCCAAGAACAACGCCTTTCGTATCTGCCGGAATTAAGGCACAAGTGATTCCTAAGTCTTCACCTTTACCCAAAAGATTCTTTGGATCGCGAAGTCGGAAAGCAAGACCAACGATTGTTGAAATCGCAGCCAAAGTGATCCAACGCTTGTTCCAATTTAACTTCATATACAATTTGCCGTCTTCACCTTTGAAAACTTCACCAGATGAAGTGATCGATCCAGCATCTGAACCGGCATTTGGCTCAGTCAAACCAAAGCAAGGGACTTCGCGTCCGTCTGCAAGTCTTGGTAGATAGTATTTTTTCTGTTCATCAGTTCCATAATGAGCAATCAATTCGCCGGGTCCCAAAGAGTTTGGAACCATGACAGTGATACAAGCCGGAATCGATCGACTTGCTAACTTCATGATCACTTCCGAGTGAGCTAATGCTGAAAACTCAAGTCCGCCGTATTCTTTTGGAATGATCATTCCTAAGAAGCGTTCTTTTTTAATATACTCCCAGCATTTTTGTTCAATCTCTTTGCTCTTCCAAAGATTCCAAGTGTCGATCATGGAACATAAAGTGTTCACCTGGTTGTCCATGAAAGCTTGCTCTTCAGCAGTTAGCTTTGGATAAGACTCTGTCAAAACTTTATTCAAGTCAGGCTTACCTGAAAATAGATCTTTCTCGATCCAAGTCACACCAGCATCCAAAGCCACTCGCTCTGTTTCAGAAATTTTTGGCATAATTGGCGCCATAGCTTTCATCAAGCCACTGGAAACAATTAAACGTCTTAGCGGAGTGACGTTAAAGATAACTGCAACAACCGCGAACCCGATCATCACACTCGTTGAAACTCCGAAGCCAAACATGACCGCGGCAATGGCTAAAGTCCAAACGATCAACGGACTTCCCACATATCCAATGGCCGTTAACAACAGAATCGAGCCTGCACAGCCCCAATAACTTAAATCATTTAACATTCCATAAAATGGCAGATTTTCCACAGATGTACTCCTTGTTTTGTTCACCTAATATTAAAGACCTGCACAAAGGATAAGGCAAGCCTACTCTTAGAATGTTAACCGAAAATTAGCTCTGAACTAGCTCTGACATTTACGACACCAAAAGGTGGATCTGCCACCCAAAACACTGGACCGAATTGGTGTCGCGCAAACCACACAGGGCTCGCCTTTTCGATCGTAAACTTGAAAATTATTTTGAAAATAACCCGACTGCCCCGAGGAATTTTTAAAGTCCGAAATGCTCGAGCCACCTGCCTCTATGGCTAGAGTTAGGACTCTTTTTATTTCCTGAACCAAAAGCTGGACTTGGGTTTTGGAAACTCGACCTGCTTTTTTGTCTGGCCTAATACCAGACCTAAAAAGTGCTTCCGAAGCATAGATATTACCCACCCCCACCACCACTTCTTGGTTCATAATGGCGACCTTGATGGAAGTCTGTTTTTCACTCAGTTTGTTTTTCAAATAGCCCGCATTAAAATCATCATCCAATGGCTCTGGCCCCAAGGCAGACAGCCTTTTGTTTTTTTCCTGATGCTCAAGGTCAATGTCTTCAAAAATTCCAAATCGCCGCGGGTCACGATAGGCCAAACGCAGGCCATTGGATAAATGCAAATAGATATGATCGTGATCTCGCTCTTCACCTTTGCCTGCCACCCGCCAAGTTCCAGTCATCCCTAAGTGAGATAAAATTCCTCCACGATCTGTTTCGATAATGAGATACTTTGCTCGCCGATGAACCGTCAAAATTTGCGCACCCTCAAGTTTTTTAAGCCGAGCCATAGGCATCGGATCGCGCAAATCTTTTCGCATAAATTCAATGCGCACAATCTTAGGCTGATCCACCAAAATTTCGGACAGTCCGCGCTTTACAATTTCGACCTCAGGAAGTTCAGGCATGGGTGTTAGGCTCCATAATTGCTCATATGCATACCATAGAATCTAAAACCGCTTTAAAACAATTAGGAGCCTTAAAATGAAAAAAATGATGACCCTTTTCAGCATCTTGACTATTTCTTCAACAGTGTTCGCTAAAAATATCGAGTGCAATATCAGCATCTTAAAGGCCGCCTCTGGTGGTTTAATGCCAGCTGAAAAAACCATCACTTTAAAAGAGACGCCTATTCAGGGAAACCGCTTAGACCTAGCGAAATGCTCTACGACAATTGTTTCTGACTTAAAATTGAGTTTATGCGGGATTGAAGATTCAGAAGCTATTGGTGTTTTTAATGCCGAGCTAATGCTAGACGAAAACAGCACACAAGAACCCGACGCCTTCGCTTTTACTAGCGCTGGCGCCCTGTTTGCCAATTCTAAAAAAGGCGAAGGAAAACTGGTTAGACTGAACTCTCAAGCAGCATTATCCCCAGTATTTGTTAAAAAAATGCATGCCGCAAAATTAGACTTCACAGACTACAAAGGTGGAGACTCTCTTCAGATTGATGAAGACGTTGCGGCTGCCTTCAAAAAAGGTGTTCTGACTGATTCGGATATCGTTTCAATTTCAATTGAATCTTGCCGTATCAAATAGCCTTTCCTGTTTTTAGAAAATCCATCAACAACAAGGATCGAAAATGAAAAAAATAATGGCGCTTTTAGGAGTATTAGCTACCACATCAACAGTTTTCGCTGGCGGCATTAGCTCCACCTGCACTGAAATTGACCACGAGACGCAAGTGATTGGCGAAAAGATGGTTATTACCAGAACTTACGCCAAGGCTCAATGCTCTCTAAAAGACATTGAATCACTGGTGCAACGCTTTGCGATTGCCACTCCAGATCCAGATCTAAAGTTGGCTTTGCCGAGCAATATCTCGATTAAATTTAGTCCAATCGCCGCCATCATAACTGTGACTTTTGACAACAACAAACCACAATGGTGATTTCAAAATTAGTGGAAGTTTAATCATGTTCAAACTGGCTTCCGCCGTTGCTGCGGCTCTCTTTTTAGTCAACTTAAGTGCTTGGGCATGGCCGCCAACTTATGGTGCCGAGTTTGAACTTTCTCATCCCGATTTTAAAAATGAACCCCTCAATAATTCTCGAAACGCCATCGCCGGAAATTTAAAATTACAGTTTGTCGAAAATTTAAGAAAGCTTTGCGAAACCAAGGGCTGTACAGTCACAGAAGCCAAGGGCAAATGGGAAAATGGCTTTCCTTCCTTAGATATGCATGCCGCCCCCTTTACAACCGAAATGGGCAAAGACTATTTGGTGACGATGGCAGACGGCTGGTGGTTTAAAGTCAGTCATGATCCCGGCTGCGTTGAAATCACCACGAAGCCCTCGACCTTAGCGGAACTACGCCAACAAAAAGAAATCATGAACGAGATGATTTTTAAATCGGGAAAGTCTTTGGGTTTTCGCATCCCCCCAATGGAATCCGCACACTTTAATATTGGCGCTAAATCTGCTTTTGCCAACGGCGAAAACTTAATGAGATTTTTTGTCGACTATCACAATCACCCCGAGTTGGCCTTCGGTGCCCTAGGATCCGACTTTAACAACGCACCATCATTGGCTTTACTCAAGCCTGAACAGCGAGAAAAAGTCGCAGAATTGGTCGAAATCTTCAAATCTGGCGAAAGCTTTGAAATTCCTGAACTTGGACAATGGATCACCCGCAATATCTACACTCAATCTTACAATCCCGAATGGGGCGGAGCCCATCACTACCAAGCCATCGGACTTAAATACGTGAATCCCTATGAGATGAGCAAAGGCGATCGCCCCATGGAAATGCGCGCCGTTTGGAATCAAAAAGACGCCGAACACTTTATCAAGCTGGCAGAACTTTTTGAGGCTCGAATAAATTACTTAAACAAATCTCGCTATCAAGTGATTTACCGAAAAACGACGCAAACCGAGTTCAACACCGAAGAAATGGCCACCCGATTCTACCTTTACGTCACAGAAACCGGCCTTTCATTTGACCGCTATAAAGTTTTATTACCCCACTTTTTGCGAAACACTGCTTTGGCTGTTTTTTTAGATGAAAAGGCGTCAATGAAAGAGCGTTTGGAGAGTATCAAACACTATCAAGAAATTTTGCCTGATTCAGAAGGTCTTCGCATCATCGCCAAGCAGCTCATTGCCAAAGCCAGAAGACAGACAACAAATCCCGACTATCAACTTTTGCAGCAGGCTCTTGAGGTTGCCAAATCTCAAAGTCCCATTGCTTGCAAGAAACTGCACCCTTCTGCTGGTTTTTGATCAAAATTCCTTCGACTTTTCCCGAACTTTCGAAGATGCTCTGACCCATGACTGAAGTGCTCGAACACAAACCCACCCACGGTTTTCGCAATTTATTAATGAACCTTATCCTGCCGGTGCTGATCCTGAATAAAGGAACTCAATGGCTGGGCCCGCTCGCAGCTTTGCTGATTGCCATGAGTTTTCCATTGGGATACGGAATTTTTGAATTTTACCAAAAAAGAAAACTCAACCCACTGTCGGTTTTGGGATTCGTGAATGTTTTATTTACGGGAACATTAGCACTCTTGGGATTGGGAGGAATTTGGTTTTCACTCAAAGAGGCATTTTTCCCTTTAGCCATTGGGATTTACATTTGGTTTTCATCTGGCAGTGAAAAACCTGTGATCACTCAGTTTTTACTAACACCACAAATGATGAATGTTGATTTGATTGAAAAGAAACTTGAAGACAACCAAAAGCAAATCGAATTTCTAAAACTTTTAATGAGCTCTAGTCAGCTTTTAGCTGCCTCCTTTTTTATGAGTGCCCTTTTAAACTTTGTACTAGCTGATAGAATCTTCACCGAACTGGATCCGAACTTGAATTCTGTAGAAAAAGCCACAATCTTAAATCAGCAAATTGCACAAATGACTTCCTGGTCTGCCGCGGTCATTGTCATTCCATCGACAATATTTTTAGTTCTTATTTTATTTCACCTGCTAAAAGGCATTCGCTCTTTAACGGGCCTTAGCAACGAAGAAATTTTAAAAAATTAAAATTCTGGGTCGTCAAAAATTGGTGGTGGCACCGGTTCATCAAAAGTTCCCGGCTCAGGCGGCGGTGGCGGCGGGATATCTGGTTCATAAAAATCTGGTCCACTTGGTGGCGGCGGTGGCGCACTGAAATCCGGTGGCGGCGGCGCACTTCCAGAGTCCGAAGAACTGTTGGTTCCGGCGCCGCCAAAGGCATTTTTACCAGAAAGCCACGGGTTTTTCGCTCCATAAAGAGCTCGCTTACGGTAGTCAGCTCGAACCTGTTTATCAGTTAGTCCCAACTCTTCTTCTTCCGTCAAATGCACGTGGGATTTCTTTTGTTGAGCTTTCAAATTTCTTTTCGCGACGTAATCTTTTCGCCATTGTTCGAGCTCTGCTTTTTTTTGCTTTTTCTGAGCTCGGTCTTCTTTGTACTCGGGACTGCTTTCGTCGACCGCATGAAATTGTCGAGACTTCCAAATTTTGTAGTCTTGAACCGAGTTATTTAAAGACTTTTCCCAATCTTGTCTTTTCTTGGTCACAATGGCCGAACCCGAACGGCGCTCTTGATCAATGACCGAATTTTTTCGATTGTGCTCCGCGAAACCCGTCAATCTTTGCTCTTCGGTAAAAACTTCGGCGTTGTCCTCTAATCCAAATGCTTTTTCTGAAACCGCCACCAAACAAACCGTGGTTGCGACCAAAATCAAAGTTTGCAAATGAATGAAGACTTGGCTTTCACCAGTTTTGTTAAACATCGTGATGACAGGATAGTGTGCTATTTGCCGATGCTCAACTTTTCTCCTCGACCTAGACCTAAACTGCCGCTACATTCTGGACCCTATGATTGAAGTCGTAATATTTGCCCTTAAAGCCCTAGTTGTTGTTCTATCCCTTGGTTCGCTGATCGTCTTGATCGCAATGATGGCTGCCCGAGCCAGTCACAAAACCGAATTAGAAATCGAACCCCTGCACGAACGCTACAAAGACTTCGGTCACTTTTTGCGTTCCTACACGTTAGAAAAAGACGAACTTAAGAAACTGGATAAAGAAGAAAAAGCCGCTGAAAAAAAGCGGCTTAAAGCCGAAAAAAAGGCTGAAAAAGAAAACTCCTCCACTCCCGCAAAACCTAAGAAAAAAGTTTTTGTGGTCAATTTTGATGGCGACGTTCACGCCAGTGATGTCGATAAGTTACGTGAGGAAATTACAGCAATACTTCAAGTGGCAACTGCTGATGATGAAGTGGTTGCCAAAGTCGAAAGCCCTGGCGGAGTCGTTCATGGCTATGGCCTTGCAGCTTCGCAGCTGTTGCGAATACGCGAACACAACATTCCACTGACGGTTTGTGTGGACCAAGTTGCCGCCAGCGGTGGTTACATGATGGCCTGCGTCGCAAATCGAATCGTCGCCGCTCCTTTTGCCATCGTGGGGTCCATTGGCGTGGTAGCACAGGTTCCAAATTTTCACCGAGTCCTTAAAAAATACGACGTCGACTACAAAGAATACACCGCCGGCGACTACAAACGAACGGTCAGCCTTTTGGGTGAAATCACCCCAAAAGGTGAAGAAAAGTTTCAAGAACGCTTGGTCGACACTCACGTGCTCTTTAAGGCCTTTGTGCAAAAGTTTCGCCCTCAAGTCGACCTGGATAAGGTTGCTACTGGCGAATACTGGTTTGGCGAAGAGGCTCTTAAACTGAACCTAGTCGACGTTTTAAAAACCAGCGACGACTATCTTCTTAGTTTCGAAAAAGACACTCCGATTTTTGAAATCAAATATGAGCTCAAAAAGACTTTTGCCGACAAAATTTCCGAGATGACCGGAAAGGTGGCTACCCA
>CAZDHC010000089.1:0-14675 GCA_964505225.1 uncultured Bdellovibrio sp.
CTGGACATTCAAGCCGAAATAGCACGATGGAACTGAAATAAACAGAGCAAAGAAAAATGATTTACCAAATCCCGAAAAGTAGTCAGCCATTTTTAAGTTGGTTAACGATTTCAGAATATAAAATCCAGGATCGAGGTGGAGCTCTGTTGCGCCAATAATCAAACCGCCAGTGAAGCTCACAAAATTTGCGATTCCAACCAGAATTGGGATAGCGATCAAGCAGGCCAGGACTCGAGGAAGAACTATTTTTTGAATCGGAGACGTGCCCATAGCTCGAATGGCATCAATTTGTTGGGTCACAACCATAGAACCCACTTCCGAGGCAATTCCCGCGCCGACCCGGGCTGCAACCATCAGAGCAGCAAACACTGGTCCCATTTCTCGCAAGATTGAAACGGTCACCAATCGGGGAACATACATGGTTCCACCGTACCGTTGAACACCCAAGCCAAATTGAAGAGCCATCACCATGCCGGTGCAAATAGCGGTGACGAAAACTAAGAATAAAGATCGATGACCTACTTGAAAAATCTGTTCCACAGTTAGGTTCCAGATTTTTCCCTTGCGGAACATTTCCATGAAGACTTCTTTGCCCAGGATGGTGACTCCACCCAGGAAAAGTAGGAACTCATTCATGAAAATCAAAAATGGACTGGTCATGGTACAATAAAGCCTTTTCTAAAATTTTCCATTGTTGCGAGATCAGCTTCGAAGGATTTCGATCGCGCAATATAGGAAAGCGTGTAAGCGCAGGTGTTCTTTTTAAAAATCAAGGTGTCAACTTTGACTGAAATGCCATCCACTTGTCCTTCGGAGACCGTGTGTAGAGCTTCACGATCATTGAATTGTTCTTTGTTCGACTTCAAAACCTGGCCTGATCCCAAGGCATTGATGGTGTCATTTTCAATCGAATGCAAAGAGGGGTCATTGCTTTCCGAACATTCCGAAAGCACGGCCAAAGTGTTTCCCGTTTTAGGATTTTGCCAAACATGATCGGCCTGATCGTTCGAGATTTTCTCGAATGGCTTATTTGGATCTAAAAATTTATAGACCACCGACTTTTTAGAAGCTTGAGGTTTAATATTCACCGAAACGCAGCTCGCGCTCAAAATGGTAAAAGAGAGAAGTAGAAGTGGAATGTTTTGGTGGCGTTTCATCAGTATCTTCTTTTTTGTATCGTCTTGTTGTCAGTCGCTATGTCGATCATTGTTGTATCGGCATGACAACTATTTGAAATGAGAGTTGAAACCTACAAATTGGCCGATGATCTAGTGTCAGCGATTTGTCAGGACTGACGGAAATTTTTGATCACCAAGATGCTCAAATGCAGCAGATTTTTCCTAGGCTTGAAAAACGGGTGGCATCAAAACTGCTATGTCATGTTGTTAGGGTTAGGTTCGTGTTCAGGTTAAGTCATGGAGGACTTGAGTTGAGACCACAGTTGAAATTTTATCAGGTTGTTAGTCGAGTTTTTCCAGTCTTAGGTCTGGTCAGTTCCTCTATTTTGTTATTCAGTCAGCCAGTCCTAGCAACGACTGCGCAAATTTCAAATCAAGGGGACACTGTTCACCTTGAATTTGATGGCCAAACCAATTGGCAGTATGAAATTAAGAAAGTAGATGGAAAAGGTAAGGGAACTAACCAGTCCATAGTCCAGATGACGATTCCGCCAGTGAATGAAGCTTCTTTAAAACAGCTGAAAGGTTTTACAAGTCCATTGATCAAGTCCATTGCTGTGGACACCAAAGGACCTGATGGAAATTATATTCTCACTTTTCAATTGGGAAGTTCAGCCGTTGAGCCTTTTGACTATTTAACTGAAAAACCATCGCGATTGATCGTAGACTTTTTCAAAAATGGTTCCTTGGCAAAATCAGATGGTAAAGCAACCGAACAGCAAGATGAATCATCAGGTGAGGCAGAGCCAGAAGTTGCCGAAAAAAAATCTGAGCCTTTGGCGTTGCCTAAAAAAATGCCTGCTAAAAAAGCTGTGGTTACAAAAGAGGGTCAACGAAAGCCGGCAAATGCTGACGTCTTAATAGTAAATGATAAAGGCCAACAGATCAGTATTAATGAAGCGACTCAAAATCCAATGGGTGGAATCGGTTCAGGTCTAGGTTCTGGCCTTGGAGACGGTGGCGATCCCAAATTTGATCGATTCAATATTAAAGACTATGAAATCAAAGATGAATCCATCATCGCCAGCAAAGAAAATGTATACCTAGATTTTCCGATGCTTAAGATCGAATCGCCATTTTTGCAGATTCTACAGACGAAAAAGCCTGTCTATGAAATTGAGCCCAATGACACGGATGAAAATCGCCAGGCGCGACTGCTTTTAACTTTGTACAACAACAAAAGATACAATGTGTTTTTAAAGACAGTAGATTGGTTTTTGAAAAAATACGACAACGGTCAGTACGATGAAATTGTTCGCTTTATGTGGGCCGATGCGCTTTATGCACTTTGGAACGAAGGTCGTCACGTCGAAGACTTTGATTTAGCAATGTTAAGATATCGGCAAGCGATCGAAAAATATCCTCAGTCTCCATTGTTAGAGCGAACGATGATGTTGATGGGATTTGCAACCCTTGATCGTGGTGACTATTTGGGAACTTTGCGATTGTTTCAAAGTCATTTAGAGAAACGGCCACAATCTCCAAATAAGGATATAGCGAAGTTGGCGATTGCCGACGCTTACTTGAAGATTAAACGTTTTGATGAAGCTGTGGGTGTTTACGGCGACCTGGAAAAGTCTGCCAGTGGTGAAAAGTATAAGCTCGAGGCTACGTTCAGAAAAGGCGATGTCGCTTATCAAAGAAAAGACTATAAAAAAGCCATCGAAGAATATCAGGATGCACTAAAGAAAAATCCAAAAGCCGCCCCTGAATATCCTAGCGCCTATTACAATCAGGCCTCAGCCTATTTCAATACAGGCGAGTATCGAAAAGCTTTGGATACCTACCGGGAATTCTTGAAAAACTATCCAACTCACGAAGAATCAGGCTATGCCATGACCCGTGTTGGAGAAATTTTAGATATCTTGGGTGCGGATAAATCTCGAGTCCTAGGAACTTATCTAGAAACTTATTTCAGATTTGGCGATACCCCAAGTTCAGTCGTGGCTCGTTTGCGAATGCTCAGCGAACGAATGAACACAATGAAGCCAAAGGAAGTTGAAAAGGCTGTCAAAGATATTCAAGAGTTGTCTAAAAAATCAGAACTTCCAAAAATGGATCAATTTGCAACTTTGATGGTAGCCGAGGGTTATAATCGTCGACAAGAATATGACAAGGCCGTTGATTTACTAGTCAAATACTATCAAGCCAATCCCAACACAGCTGATACGGGTTTATTAAAAAGTCGTATTGTCAAAAATATCAATGAAGATCTGAAGAACCTAGTTGATAAAAATAATTTTATCGACGCCTTGAAGCTACACAATAAATATGCAGACAACTGGCTAAAACATTCAGATCGAATCGATACCAAGTTTAATGTGGGACGAGCTTTCGAGCAATCGGGTGTCTTCGCTCAATCTGAAATGATGTATAAAGATGTTCTCAATCAGCTTTATTCAATTAAAGGAACACAAGTTGGTAAAGAGCGAAACATTTTCGAAAAACTTCCGTCTGAAGACCAGCTGAATTTGCGTTTGGCGGCAGTGGAAATGCAAAGCAATAAGTTTGGCACCTCTTATGACTATTTGAAAAACATTAAGTCCCCAGAAAAGCTTTCAGACGTTGATCAAATTGAGCGCGTTCAGATGGCTGCGACTTTGTTAGATAAGCGCGGCGAGACCGATTCGGCAATTCGCTATCTGACAGAACTTTTAAAAGTTTGGTCCGGAATTCCTGAACTGGTGGCTGATCCGTATTTACACTTGGCGCAATTGGAAATCAAAAAAGATAAGACTGCAGACGCGATGGAGTCCCTAAGAAAAATTGATGTTCTGATGGAAGATTCGAAAAAAGTAAATCCGCAAACCCATGCCAAAAGTTTAGAACTTTTGGCGGATCTGCAGCTGAAAAAAGGTCAACAGGATGAAGCCATCAAAACCTATGAAAAGATGTTGAATCTTTATGAGAAACAAAAGCCGATGGCCTCTTTTCGCTACAAAGTGGGAGATCTGTATTTCAAATCAGGTGAAATACAAAAGGCGGCCCAAACTTGGAATGATCTGAAGAATGAGAAAAGTAGTTTTTGGTACAAGATGGCTCAAGAGCATCTTAAAGGATCTGATTGGAATAATGAATATCAGAAATACATCAAACGAATTCCAGCCATGAGCAGTGACGCGAAGTCAGCTCCGGTTGAAAGGAAGTAATTGTGGTTGATTTTGGACTTTTTCAAACCGCCAATGAACAAATGATTCGAGTGCTCGAAGCGGCTCAAAATATTGCGATGACGCCGGCTCCAGTTCTGATTTCAGGAGAGCAAGGCGTTGGTAAAACTGCGATGTTGCAATTTATATTGGAAAAATCTCGCTTTCAAAGACAACTTCACCGATGGAGTGCCTTTCATCGTTCCTTTACCGCTGACATTAAAAGCGGTGATGCGGTTGTGATTGAAGATTTAGATGAAATGAATCTTTTGATGCAAAATGAGGTTAGCGAAAGAATTGATCAATTGAAGGCGGCTGGGGTTCAAGTCCGCTGGTTCGCAACGTCTACCCACAGTCCTGCTGAGCTGGTCAAGCAAGGTCATTTGCGAAAAGATCTATTCTATCGATTGTCGGTGATTCATTTGCAAATTCCTAGTTTGAAAAACAGAACCGAAGATATCGAGGTTCTGTCTCAGTTTTTTATTAAAGTATTTTGCCTGATGAGAAATCAACAAGCGCCAGTTTTGACTTCTGAAGCTTCATTGAAATTGATGTCTTACAATTGGCCAGGCAATGTTGCTGAGTTAGAGAACGTGATTGAAAGAGCAGTGTCATTAGCCAAGGGTTCGGCGATTCAGGTGGAACATATTCAATTTGCTGAAATGGATCAGGCCACCGCGCCAACTGTTGGAGCTACTCTTTCTGAAATGGAAAGAAAGTTGATTTTGCAAACATTGCAGGTGACGGCGCAAAATAAAACTAAGGCTGCACAAATTCTGGGAATTAGTATTCGGACTTTAAGAAACAAATTGAATGAATATCGGGAGGCTGGGGTCATATGAGTCAGATTTTCGATAAAACAACCTCGGCCCTCAGCACATCGTTGAATATGCGCCTGATGAAACAAAATATGATTTCAGGCAATATCGCCAATGCTGAGACGCCAGGTTATCACGCTCGAAAGTTGGATTTTGAAGAAGCTTTAGCGCGAGCTTTGGACATTGATGGAATGCGGGGAATGTCGACGACAAGTGGTGAGCACTTTGCGTTGGGGGCAGGCGGAGTTGGAAAAGTTCGGCCCGAAATTTACGAAAATCCCGAGGGCGCAATCAACAATGATGGAAATTCAGTAGATTTAGAAAAAGAAATGTCTTCGCTGACCGAGAACTCGATCATGTACAAGGCCGCTCTGCAGTTGATCAATAAAAAGCTAGCGGCACTGAGATATGCAATTACGGAGAATAGATAATGTCTGATTTTGTAACCGGATTTCGAATCAGTAGTTCTGGTATGGCCGCCCAAAGAATGCGGATGAATACTATTTCTTCGAACATCGCTAACATCAACACGACTCGAACTCCAGAAGGCGGAGCTTACCGTCGCAAAGATGTTATTTTTGAGGCGATGCCAGAGGTACGCAATTTTGGTGAAATTTTGGGAGTGAATTCGCCCAGAGCGGACATGCAAAGGGTCCAGGTCACGGATGTCGTTTCAGATCGAAAAGCTCCTTTGTTAAAATATGAGCCAGACCATCCCGATGCAAATGCCGAAGGATATGTGGCCTACCCTAATATCAATTTAATGGAAGAGATGACGAATATGATTCAGGCAACAAGGGCTTACGAGGCCAACGTCCAATCTTTACAGTCTAGTAAAGACATGGCGTTGAGTGCTCTCGAAATAGGACGTTAAACAGGACCAATTTTGTGATGAAAATGGTTAAGGAAATGTTGAAAAAATGTTTGGAAATTTAGTGGATATGACAATGAATTTTACTGTAGAATTAAACACATAGACGGAGCTGCCATGGATGGTTTTACCGTTTCAAATGCGAATCGCTTTTTAGAGTCAGGACGACTTCCTGGGGATTCGAAATCTATTTCGGTGGGTTCTTCATTTGGTTCTGGAAATATTTCCGGAACTGGCTCGGCATCTGAAACTCAAAAAAGTTTTGCCGACACTTTGAACGAAGCTATTCAAAACGTGAACGAACTGCAAAAAAGTTCAGACAAAGCGATGCAAAATTTGGCGACTGGCAGAACGGATAATGTTGCTGAAGTCATGATTGCGGCTGAAAAAGCAGACATTTCTTTGAAGTTAATGGTTCAAGTTCGAAATAAAATTATAGATGCGTATCAAGAAATTATGAAGATGCAGGTTTAAGGGAGAGATGCTGTGAATAAACTATTTGGTAGCCTGATCGTACAGTTCAATGAATTCTTTAAGGGGTTAGGTCCCACTAAAAGAATGTCGATTATTGCAGCAACCATCATTGGTGTAGTTGCGGCGGTGATCTTGTCATTTATGGTCAGTGGTAAAGACTATCAGCCGCTGTTGACCAATATTCCAAATGATCAAGTTTCCTTAATCGTCGAGAAATTGAACAAATTGAATGTTCCATTTCAATTGCGAGAAGATGGAAAAACCATCGCTGTTCCTAAAGACCTATTGCATTCGACTCAGATGACTTTGATGTCAGAGCTTGGATCTTCAAAAATTGGTACTGTTGGATTGGAACTTTTTGATAAGCAGGATTTTGGCGTCAACTCTTACGCCCAGAAAATCAACTATCAACGGGCCCTTCAAGGCGAGTTGATGAGAGCCATCAACACTTTGACTGCGGTTAAACAGTCTAAAGTTATTTTGGCGATTCCAAACAAAAAAACGTTTCTTGAAGAAGGCGGTCAGCCGACGGCATCTGTCGTGGTCGAACTTCAACCCGGTAAAACTTTAGGTGAAGATCAAATCCGCGGTATTCGCTATTTGGTTGGAAGTGCTGTTGAAGGAATGGATCCAGATCGTGTCACGGTCGTGGATGATCGTGGAAAAATGTTAAGCCGTCACAGTGACGGTGTCACTTCGGGTTCTACTGAAATGATGGAACTTAAGAAAAAAGTCGAAGCTGATTTAGAAGAAAGAATCGAAGCGATTCTTTCTAAAGTGGTTGGCCACGGAAAAGTCATCGCCCGAGTGGATGCTCAACTAAATGGAAAAGTCAGCACTTCAGTGGAAGAATCAGTCGATCCAGAGAAAACCGCCGTTCGAAGTTTACAATCTGAAGAAGAGTCCATGGATGGCGCTAGAACTAATCCCGCTGGAGTTCCGGGATCGAGATCAAACTTGCCTGGCGCAGAAGACGCGGGACAAGTCGGGTTCAAACAAGGTGTAAAAAAAGAAATCAAGACAACAAATTACGAAGTTCCAAAAACAATTAAAAATGTAAAAGAGTCAGCTGGTGGTTTAGAAAAAGTCAGCGTGGCCGTGTTGGTTGATGGAACTGAAGTGGTGACCACCAAAGAAGACGGATCGGTTGAAACCAAGTGGAATGCACGGACCCCTGAAGAAATTCAAAAATACGAAGCACTTGTGAAAAGTGCGATTGGATTTAATACGACTCGTGGAGATGCTGTTAAAATTGAGAACATTCAGTTTTTGGCGGAAGACTTTGCTGAAAGTGATAAGATCTTGACCACACTTGAACGTCGTAAGTTGGTGCACGCTTTGTTTAAGTGGGCGTTACTGGGATTTTCGTTGGCACTCTTTTTCTTTATCGTGGTTCGACCTTTCATGCAGTGGATCACCGACAGCTTCCAGGACTCGGTTGAAGACATGTTGCCTAGAACTATCGAAGAACTGGAAGAATTGCAGTCGGTGGACAGCACTTTGCCAGGTATGAGTTCTGCGTTGCCAGTGCTTGAGGAATCCATTGATCCGGATAAGGCTGAAAGTGAATTGTTGAAAGATCGTATTATGGCGATCATCGAACAAGATTCCGAAAAATCTCAGAATGCCTTTGGTATGTGGTTAGTAAGAAGGGATACATAGGATGGCAAAGCTATTAAGAATCGAAAATGTCGAATATGAAAACCTTCGCGGCTTTGAAAAAGCCGCAATCCTAGTGAACTATCTTGGAAAAGATGCACTTCGAGTGTTGTTCAGCTCACTAGATGATGGTGACATTCGAAAGCTTTTGAATGTGATGCAAAAATATCGAGTGGTGCCAGTTCACGTGACTAAGAAAGTCTTAGAAGAGTTCTATGAGCTCGTTAGTGAAACGGAAGACTACATTTTCTCAGAAAAAGCTTCAGCGAAAGATACAATCGTTGATGCCTTAGGTGAAGAACGCGCTCGAGGAATTCTGGGCGGTGTGAACGTTGGAAGTTCAGGTCGAAATTTAGAATCTCTTGAGATGGTGGATGCGAAATCCCTTTCGACTTTCTTGGTCAACGAACATCCTCAGACGGTTGCCGTTATCTTGGCTCACTTAGAGCCAGAGAAAAAAGGTGAGGTCTTGAAACGATTGCCAGATGCGCTTCAGGCCGAAGTCGTACTTCGTATGGCAAATCTAGACAACGTTGCGCCAGAATTGATTGCAGAAATTGATGCAGTCTTAAAGCGCGAACTTTCAAGTATGTCGACGGTCGAACAAGCGGCATTGGGTGGAGTTCAACCAGTGGCAGAAATGCTCAACGTTATGGACAAAAATACCGAGACTTCGATCATGTCGCGTTTGGAAGAAAAAGATCCATTGTTGGCAGAAGAAATCCGCAAACTTATGTTCGTATTCGAAGACATTACAAAAATCGACGATCGTGGTATTCAATCTCTTCTCAAAGAGGTCGACAACGGCAAGCTTCTATTGGCTCTCAAAACAGCCAACGAAGAAATTCGAAACAAAGTTTTCAAAAATATCTCAGCTCGTGCGGCGGAAATGTTGCGAGAAGATTTGTCCAATATGGGACCATCTCGTTTGTCAGACGTCGAACAGGCTCAACAGGAAATCGTCAATGTGGCTCGTCGCCTAGAAGCAGAAGGAAAGATCCTAATTGCTCGTGGCGGTTCGGAGGACGCACTTGTCTAAATCGATTGTTAAAGCAGACATGGCTCCCAAGAAAGTTTTGGAGTTTGTCCCTCCGAAATTCGACTTGGGGACTCCAAATCAAGCTCAAGACTATTTGGATGCTAAAAAGGCCCGAGGCTCTGACTTTCGCATGAGTGATGCGATCCGAGTTCAGACCGGGGTTGATAAAATCGAAGCCTCGATGGTTGAAGAAGATGTCGAGCAAAAAGTTCTTGAGCGGTTAAAAGAAGTTCAAGAGACTGCTTTTCAAGAAGCCTACCAATTAGGATTAGACGAGGGACGAAAGAAAGCCTTTAAGGAAAATGCAGACGAGATTAAAGCTCGATTGGATGACTTTGATGGAATGTTAACTTCGATCATGAACCTAAAAGCCGAGTTGATTCAGCACAATGAAACCCATTTGGTTCAATTGGCTTTTCACATGGCGAAAAGATTGGCTCATGGGGAAGTTCAAGCCGACCCAAAAATCGTGACAGAAGTGATTCGAAATGCGGTAGAGCTGGCGCAAATTGAAGAAGAATTGACAGTGCAAGTTTCGCCGGAACAAATTGCATTCCTTGAAGACTTAAAAAAAGAAACCGGTCGTGAATTTGAATTTCTTAAAAAAATTCGCTTTGAGCCAATGCAGGGCATGACTCCTGGTGGTTGTATCATTCAAACTAATTATGGCGAAATTGATGCCAGATTTGAAGAGCGTGTCAGCAAACTTTGGACTTCAGTTTCTGAAAGCCTATACAGAGTTAAAGATAAGATTAGCGCAGGGTAATAGATGTCAGAATTGGATATTGATTTTAAGAAATATCATGACCTTATTGGCGGCATTCATTTGACCAAAGATTCTGGAAAAGTGACTGAGGTCACCGGAATGTTGATCAAGGGATTTCTTCCTGGCGCCAGCCTTGGCAGTCTTTGTGAAATTTTACCGACTGGAACTGAGAGAACTTTTTTAGCCGAAGTTGTAGGCTTTAAAGATCGATCGGTTTTAATGATGCCATTGACTGAAATGCGCGGAGTCGGTCTTGGGGCCAGAATCGTTTTGCGCCGACAAGTTGCGACTGTAAAGGTTGGTACAGATTTGTTAGGCCGAGTGGTGGATGGATTAGGTCGTCCCATTGATGGACTTGGAGATTTTGAAAGTTCAAAAGAAGTTTCATTGTACAGTGAAGTCCGTAATCCCTTAGATCGACGCCCTATCCGCGAACCGCTGGATATCGGTGTCAAAGCCATCAATGGTGCTTTGACGATTGGTCGCGGACAACGGGTTGGAATCATGGCAGGTTCGGGTGTTGGAAAGTCGGTGCTATTAGGTATGATGGCGCGAAATACCAAAGCGGATGTCAATGTCATTGCCCTGATCGGCGAGCGGGGTCGAGAGGTTCGTGAGTTTATTGAGAATGACTTGGGGCCAGAAGGACTAAAAAGATCAGTGATTGTTTGTGTGACCAGTGATCAAAGCCCATTGATTCGTATGCGTGGTGCCTTTATTGCGACTGCCATTGCTGAATATTTTTCTGCGATGGGAAAACAAGTTCTTTTGATGATGGATTCAGTGACTCGATTTTCAATGGCGCAAAGGGAAATTGGTTTGGCAGCGGGTGAGCCACCTGCAACCAAAGGATACACACCAAGTGTGTTTTCAACTTTACCTAAATTGTTAGAGCGTGCAGGTTCCTTTGAAAACGAAGGCAGTATCACCGGATTGTATACTGTGTTGGTGGAAGGTGATGATATGGATGATCCCATTGGGGATGCCGTCAGATCCATAGTCGATGGTCACATTGTTTTAAGCCGAGCCCTAGCACAGCGGGGACATTTTCCAGCAATTGATGTTTTACAAAGTGCAAGTCGAGTGATGCGAGCCGTGACGACAAATGATCACGCACGTTTGGCGCAAAAGCTGAGAGAGAATTTGGCAACTTATAAGGATGCCGAAGATCTGATCAATATTGGTGCCTATAAACCAGGTTCCAATCCAAGAATTGATAAGTCAGTCAAGCTGATCGACGGCATCAATGAATTTCTAAAACAAAGAGTCGAAGAACCCGGTGATTTCAATCAAGGGTTAAGGCAGCTTCAAGGCATTTTATCAATAGCGTAAAGAATATTAAGGGAAAGCTCATTGGCGAAGTTTAAGTTTCCTCTTCAAAAAGTTATGCAGCATCGAAAGACTGTTGAGGATCTTGCTCAGCGGGATTTTGAAGAAGCCATGTCTGAATACAATCGACAGCTCAATAAATTGGAACAAATGGAGCAAGCCAAGAAAGATGCAAGGCTGCATGCTTTCGGAGATCAGTACAAGGCTGGAAAGGCCAGTCCAGGCTTGATTCAGGTCGGAGACTTCCTAAAGGGGCAGGACATTCGGATTGAAAAACAAAAAGAACGCATAAAAGAGTGCGAAAGTCTGGTCGAGAAACTCAGGGAAATTTTGCGACAAAGAGCAATTGAATATAAAATAATTGAAGAACTCAAAGACCGCCAAAGGAAAGAGTTTAAGATAGAGCAGAATAAAAAAGAGCAAAAACGTGTCGACGAATCAAACGTGATGCGATTTCGGCGGGAGGAAGTTAAGGAATGAAGACAGGATACGATCAGTTTTTTAAAAAAGCTCAGACAGTTGCGCAGACGAACAGTGGCCCTTCAGTTAAGGTCGCAAAAAAATCTGCAACTTCTGGTATGCCTAAGGATCGTCGTCTTCAGTCCGCTGATGCTAAGAAGCTTGGACGTGAATTGGCGAGTGAACTTCGTCAGCGAGTTTCGCCAAAATATCAGCAAGCTACCGCTAAGAAAAATAAAAAAGGAATTCCTTGGAAATTGGTCTCCATTTCAATGATGGGTTTGTGTGTAACTGCACTTGGTCTTTGGAAGATGGAAAAAATTGAAAAGATCATTCGCAGTGTTGAAATCACCATGCTCGGTCAAGCCTACGCCGAGGACACTAAACCCGCAGAAAGCGCAGAGAAGGTTGGCGAGAAGTCGGCTGAGAAAGTGGCCGAAAAGACTGATGCTGAAAAGCCAGCAGAAAAGAAAGAGTTCACTTCGGAAGAAATCAACCATCTTTCAAAGTTGAATGATCGAAAGCGCGAATTGGACTCAAGAGAAGAAGAACTCAACCGCGTTGAAGCCGAACTGACGGCACAAAAAGCGGAACTTGAAAAAAGAATGGCAGAGTTAGAGTCGACCCGAAAAAATATATCCACAGTTCTAGAGGAAAAAGTTCAGTCGGATGATAAGAAAGTGGATAAGTTGGTGGAAATGTACTCGAACATGAAACCACAACAGTCAGCAAAAGTATTTGAAGAAATGGATGAAGGATTGGCTATTGAAATCCTTGGACGAATGAAAAAGAAAAACGTCGCCGAGATTATGAGCTTGGTGAAGTCAGAAAAAGTGAAAGTACTTTCAGAAAAATTTGCAGGATATAAACGAAACTAAGACATTTACCTTGAAAGGGGGAAACAAATTTTGAACACAGGTCTCGCAAATCTGGGATCGTCCCTAAGGACGACGGATTTGAGAGGGGGATCTAGAGATGGAATCTCTAAAAACTCTCAAAGCGAGAAAGTCGGTCAGAGCTCCGGCGGATTTGATCAAATCTTTCAGCAAGCAAGAACGAAAGATGACGATCAAAGTGTTCGAACGACCTACGCGAAAAAAGATCCATCACCGGTCCAAAAGGATTTGGATAAGGTGAAGCCGAGAATGTCTGAAAAGACAGATCGTGATGAAACGGATCAAGTGAGCAGTCGATCGGATGCCAGTGAGCCAAGGACGGCCCAGAAAGAAAATGATAGGCAAGAGCCTAGATCTGTGAAGAAAAAGGGAAGCAGCGAGAAAGTTGGATCGAAGTCCAACGATCAAAGCGCAACAAGACAAGATGTGATGCTGGAGTTTATGGACTCAATGGAGAGTGAATTCGGCATCCCTCCCGCTCGAATGGTGGAGGCTATGACAAACTTGTCCGATGGCGACTTAAGATCTTCTCCTGAAGACACCGCTTCACAAGTCATTGCTCAATTAGATATTGAACCACAGGATAAGCCTCAGGCTTATGCGATGTACATGGGTATGCTCGCGCAGTTGGCACAAATGCAACAGCAGCAGCAAGCTATGAATCAAACCGTTCCGACGGAATCGCAAATTCAGCCTCAGCAACTAGCGACTGCCGCTTCGGCAATTGCTATTCCAGCTGCTATGACCTCGCAACAGCGTCGTAATATGCTGAATAATTCCTTGGATCAAATGAATCAAAAGTTTTTCATGAAGCCAGATGTTCCAGCTCAAATGAATGCAAATGCCGCAGCTAATGCGACGGCCGCACAAGTTGGACAGTCGGATTCAAGTGCACTTTTGGAATCTTCGATTCAAGGAAATGAAGGGCTGACTTATCAAAAGGCTTTGCAAAACCAAAAATTAGAAATGCCAGCGAAACTGCCAGACGCTTTTAATCAAGCTCCGGAAATTTCGAAGGCACCAAGTTTTGAGCAGGCCCCGCAAGCCAATCAAATGAGCAATCTTGAGGGTATGGATCAGATCGATCCGAACTCGATGGAGGCTCGAGAATTGGCGAAACGGTTGGCAGCATTGGGGGCAGCAGCGGCTGCGCTGGGTGAAGGTGCCAAAGCTGACCCAAAGAATGTTCAGGCATTAAAGCTTGAGCAACTTTTAGGTCAGAATAATATGGACCAAAATTCAACAGCAGCGGTCGGCGGAGCTATTGCAGCTTCATCGGGATTAGCGGCAGGATCGGAATCGGATGATGATTCAGATGGAATGGGTGACAATTCACAGTCACAAAATCCATTTATGGCTCATCAGCCAAGTGAACGATTCAGTCACCACGCTCGAGCAGAAGCAGCTTCAACTTCGAACCAAAATTTTGGTGAGATGTTGGTAGCGGCCGGTGCCGCAGGATCGAACCGCGCAGCTCAGCAGTCTGAAAGCAAAGAAGGCCTCCAACAGATTATGAACCAAGCACAGTTCATGATTAAAAAGGGTGGCGGCGAAGCAAAAGTACAATTGAATCCAGAAGGTCTCGGGGAAATTCATATGAAAGTCTCTGTGAATGATGGAAAAGTTGGAATTCAGATGCAGGCCGAAACCAAAGAAGCCAAAAAATTGATTGAAAGTTCAATGAACGAATTGCAATCAACACTGGGGCAACACAAGCTCAGTATTGATCACTTGAAGGTGGATGTGGGAAATCAGACTTCGACGGACAGTCAGAACTCTGATGCTCAAAATCAGCAAAAACAAATGAACGCCAATCAAGATCAGGGACATAAACAGGCAAGAGACTTTTGGGGTCAGTTCAACGATGGTGGATTTGATCGCAGAACTTTTATTGATAGTCCCGGATTAAAAGGCTACGGAGGCCAAAGACAAATGGATCCAATGACGCCGTCTAACGTAGGCTCGACAGCAGCTCGACGTTATACTGAGTCTGGAAAGGGTCGAGGTCTGGATCTAGTAGCCTAAAGTTGTGAGACAATG
>CAZDHC010000090.1:0-14588 GCA_964505225.1 uncultured Bdellovibrio sp.
CTGGCTAATTGCTCGAAATAAGCCCCATGAAGAGGGATTTCACGGTCATTGCTGCCTTTGATCCCCCGGATAAAAACACTTTGATCATAGGCGTTTAAATCGGACTTCTGAAGATTCAGGATTTCCTGAGCCCTTGCCCCAGTTCTTAGACCTAGACCAATCAAGAAACAATTGCGGGGATCTTGAGCCTGATAATCCACCAAAATCTTACGGAGCCGCTCGACCTCGGGTTGAAGCAAGTACTTGTTCTTATTTAAAGAGTATCGGGTGGCCTGACTCATCTTAAACAAGAGTCTAAAAGCAGCCGATAAGAGATGTCACGAGATCGAAAAAAGCACTCGCAAGACTCTGGACCATAGTCCGAACGCAGCGCGCATGGCGTTGTGAGCGATTTTCAAAGCTGATGCGACAATAAATTTAATCAATATTATCATGCACTTAGCGCTTAATAATATAACTATAAGCTTAAGGATAATTTGAAAAAGCCTATGGCGGAGCCTGTTTTAAATAAAATCCTTTGAATTCAAATAGTTAGCTTGACCATCAAAACAATTCGTAACACCATGAACGTAATTCACATCGTAAAACCTCGTGTTTCACAACGGAGAACTTGTAAAATGCAACAGGACCAAGTCGTTCGCCAGCCCCTGGACTCTTTAAATGAAAGCCTGAAAAATATCCGCTCGCCGGATATGGAATTGTTGGATTTCATCGATGAAGATGGTCGGTTGAAATCCAAAAGTTCCAATCGGATGCTTTACGAGGCTCAGATTGAGGTCATTAAAAAGCAAATCGGGGATTTGGAGCAGGTCCGCGAAGCCTTGGGCTTAACTCAACGAAAAATGGCCCAACTTTTAATGGTGGATCCATCAGCCTGGACCAGGTGGACAAAATCCGGTGACCGGGTCCCCCCTCATATTTTTAGAGCACTTCAGTGGTACATGATTTTACAAGAAAAAATCCCGGGTTTAACGCCCTCGTATTTCATCGGAAAAGACCTGAACGGCAAAGCCGATATGATTCATCAAAAAACCCTATCAAAACTAAATGAAGAAGCCCAAAAGCGGGTCGAATTTGAAGAAGCTTATGCCCATCAGGCATTGAAGCTTGAAGAGATGATTTTAAGCTTAAATAACGAGAAAAAATCCCTGCAAAACGAAGTGGAAAGTTTAAGGCTGGCCGTGAAACACAACCGTGTGGGCTTTTTTATGATGGCAACATCGGGAATTATTTTTGCTTTGGCTTTTTACTGGCGCTATTTGCGATAATATTATGCGATTTTCGAATTAGGAATTTTTTGGGTTTTAAAGTATCAAGCTCTTCCGAAGGTCATTTGTTGATCAAGCTCAATATTTTAAATACCGGAGGATTCATGAAGTTTTTCACACACACTGTTAAAATGTTTTTAGTTTTAGGGTTTTTCGCTCTGACTTTTTCAGTTACTAACGCATCGGCAGCCGAGTCGACAAACGTTTGCGCTTTACAAAGCGAATCTCATGGAGCGCAAGTTTTTAAGAGCAAATACATCGACATTCGCAAAACAAAAAACCTAGGCGCAGAACTTATGTCTATGGTGAATTTGCACTTAAAAAGTCTGCAGTACATCAAAACGAATTTAACTTTTTCAGAAGTTCTGCATTTGTTCAATCGCGGGACAGAGCAGTCCAATGATCTATATATTTACTTTTTCCGCGCTCCGAAAACGGGCGATTTTTTGGTAGAAGTGATGACTTGGCCAGGGGAAAATCCATACTCGCACGTGTTCAATAAACAAGGGGAGCTTGTGGGCTTTAGCGAAGATGGCACTTACTATCTTTGGAAAGACGGTAAGTACCAGTTTTGTGATTAATTGATCTAACTATGGTGCCACAGTGAAGTTGAGCGCCGGAGATAATCCGGAAATATTAACCGGAAATGTCCCGGCCAAAACTGAAGATGAAGCATAGACCCGAACACTTGGAAAAGTGCCAGAGAATGATGCATTCATAGAAGCTGTACAGCCGCTGTCTTTGTAAAATTCAGCTGGAAAGCTATTGAAAGTATAAGTGCCAACCTTTGTGTTTCTGATGTTGGCTGCATCTAAAAAGACAATGTCGCCCACATGCTCACAGGCAGCCGGAATTTTAACATTTGCAGACACTCCGTCGGTTACGAACTGACTTGAGTTCCCTTTTTGGAAACCTAACTTTGTTATCACTCCCGGAACCTGAGCTGGACCAGAAACACTAACTGGGTTCACTTGCAAAATAGAGGAAGACGGCACACCAGCAGATACGCCGGAACTTAACACATAGCTAATCGCCTCATTCGCCGTTGTAGATTGAAAATTTCCGTATATCGTAACGTTGGTAAAATCAATTCCTGAGCCGAAAGTAAAAGCTCCCCCAGAACAATCACTTGCTCCAAAGGCCGAAAAAACTGTCGGGGTAAAAGTAAATTGATTCGAAGTTCCAGTACCATTTTGTCCACCAGGCTTTATTCCTGATTGACCAAATGGAATGTACGTTGAGCTGTTCTGCACTTGAACGAAATATCTGCGACAAGCGTTGTTGTTTCCTTGAGGCAGCACTCCACGAATAGACTTTAAATTGTCGGCATCAACAAGCACCAAAGAATAGTTGGCTCCCGGATCCGTGATTACGCTATATGTCCCCGGTATTGTGATATCCGCAATCGAAGTAGCACCCGAAGAAGGGGACTGAGTTTTAAATTGTATAGTCCCGTTTGAAGCCGGCATTCGGGCAAAAAATTGCTGAGTGTTGTAAGAGCTGTAGCTGATCGCCAAGGATGATGTCGCACTGGAACAGTCAGAACTTGCAGAAAACAGGACCTGTCCACTGACCTCCGCAATTGTCGTAGAATAAGATCCACTGACATTTGCACCACCACCATTGGCATCCACAATTCTTAACTGCATCGGCACACAGGAATACGGATAAAAATTGGTCAAATTATCTTGAGTGATAACTTGATATTTTGCTGGTGTTCCACCGCCTCCGCCGCCACTGTTAAAAATTGGGCCTTGGCAGTCTTCGAAATAATGTGCGGTGTCTAATGTGCTTGCAACAGGAACAGTGACCCTGACATTTTCCCCAGGAGCCATATTGATGTTGCCCACTTCGCCCAAGAAAAATGGATGTGACATGTGAGCAAAATAAGAATCATTGGCCTCTTTAAAAGGAACGCACGCAGTGCCATCGCTTTGCATTCCAAAGACCTTAATATAACGACTTGATCCCGATGGAACATCTAATTCAATTGTTGATCCAGCCGCAAAGAAACCACCCATGACACCAAAGTTTATCGCATTTGCGCCAGATTCTTTGCTGCACTTGTTTTGCCGCATAGAATCTTCTGGTCCACCCACGATGACACCATAACAACTAATTTGCGATAACAGGGTAGGGGCCAACGACGAGTTCCAACCCGCGCTTTGTGTTTGAACAGAACCACTTGCTGAAACCGATTGAGAAATTGATTTTTGATTTGCGGCAATTCCAGGAAGAGAAATCGAAATCTTCGAAGTTTCTTCAGTTTTTCGTTGGCAAGAAGTCGAGATTGGAATCAATGCCAATAGCAAAGAGAATTTTATATAGCTTCGTCGAGCTGAATTGAAATTATGCATATCCGACCTCATAAGTACTTATCGGAATTTGCCAGGGTCGAATTTAATTTTTTGCTCTTTTGAACCAAAGTGAGACAGATATTAGGCAATCTCACCCTTTATTTTTAAACAAAATCTTTATGGACCAAAAGTAAATCCAGGTACGCTAATAAATGGAGCAAATAAGTTGGTCTTTAGACTTAGGTTACATGTCGTTCCAGCATTATCGGTCTTTAAAAATATATTATTAGATGGAGATGCCATTGGCACCAAACCACTAATTGCAGAGCTACAATTAGAGTCTGAATAGAACCCGACAAAAATTCCGCCACTACAACCAGATACTGTAGAATTTGGTATGTCCAGCATCCAACCGTCCGAAGTGGTTGCATTCACAAGGCCAGAGGTGTTTTGCATTTGCAATGTTAATCCTTTGCATGCACTTGGTGAGTTCCATGCTCCTGGGGCTGCTGGCGTAGGATTCATTCCTGCGTAGGTGTTGATGTTAAGAGTGGAATTCCCTGAAGCCGAAGTTGCAATTAACTGAGGGCTAGCAGCTCCATTCATATCAAATGGCTTAAAGCCAAATTTGACTTCGTATTGATTGATTGCGATCGACGTCCCAAGAGGCGATGCCAATGAGGAGTTTGTGCATGTTGGATCATTTGCATAGAACCTTCCGTTGGAAAAGCTTCCGCTGCCAGCAATGTTGATACTAATTGGTGAGGCCCCCACGGGTATCGGCGTATTCTTTAATCCACCGACAGCCTTAGCCTTAAGGACATGACAACTTCCACCAACCATATTCGTAGGGCCTTCCAATTCAATTCCAGTGACGGTAGGGGATCCTTGGTCCACCAAAATTGTGTTTTGGTCTTTGTTAGTAGCAATGTTAGATAACGTAATAATCACGGGAGATGAGTTCGCAGGCAAACCTGTAATTTTAAAATAAACAATTTGCGATGAGCCCGAAATGGTGGTGACTGGCGTCGTACAGCCAGAATCAGTATAAACGCCCGCGGTTCCTGAGCTTGAACTGACGCTAAATGAACTGGATAATGAGCCAAGCGCTCCACCGATTTGATCATTTTTTAATTCTGCTGGATAACATAAACCGGGAAATACAGATGAAGGTAAATTTAATTTCAAAACGTTGTTAGAGCTGGCCATTAAACTAATGTTTGGAGAAACCCAATTTTGCGAAACTTGCGGGGAAGCCAAGCGATATTTAACTGTTGTACCACTAGAGCTCATATAGAATGTTTGCTGACTAGTGCTGGCTGGTAAATTCAGACCGGCATCACCACTAACGCAGGTCGAATCTCCTGAACCTTTTAAAGCTTTGGCCGCCCAAGATGTACCCCCATCAGTTGACTCTTCGATTGTAAAATTCAAAGCCGCCATCGAGGACACTGAAAAACCATTTTGATCCTTTAAATGAACCTCAACCTTTCGGCATGGATTGGCATTATCCATAAAAGCTTCGTATTTTTGATCGCGAAATATCAATTCCAAATGGTCGATTGAACCCGAGGCGAATTGTCCGAACTCATCTGATCTAACCACGCCTGGTCGGCCATAAACAGTTCCATTTTTACCAAAGCAGCCGGCCACTTGAACTTGCGCCGTTGCATCCGCAGAAGTCACACCTGTGTCAAGAGTTACAGAAGCACCACTATTATAAGTCACAACAGTGCTCCCGATATCATTAATCAGATTTTGATAAGCACCAAAAGCACCGGCTGCTATCTCAGGACACATGGGGCTGGATCCGCCGCCGCCATCTTCTAATTTCAACTGACTTGGACCAGAACCAACAAACTTAAAAAAGTGAATTTGATTGAAGACAGAAATGACGGGGGTTGAAACAACTCCCGGCAACAACTCGACATCCATTTTCACAGTGCCGCCGGAAATGTATTTAGTTTTAAATTTACTATAATACCCGCCACTTTCAACCAACTTAAATAGTCCCTTGAAGCCGGCCACCGAATCTTTTCCATTCGTATCGATAAACGCAGGCTTTACAGGAATGTGTATATCAAATTGATCAGCGGCAGCCACCGCTGAAGTGCTACCTCCAGACACATAGTACACATTTGAACAGGAGGCCGTCGAGTCCATCAATAATGCATCTAACGTCGCGGTCGCAGGAGGTGAAGTATTCGGGCTCAATAATGTTGCATTGTTGGTGAACCGAGCGGTTTTGGTCATTACTGAAATATTGGCATCCCCGGATCCTCTGCTGGCGAATTTTCCTGCGATCAAACTTGCGTTGGCGGCATCGCTAAACCAGCCAACAACATTTTGTGAAGCTTCCTGTGGTTTCCAATTTGGAGAGCCGCCACCTTCATTTCGCTGACTGACCGGAATCCAAATTTTTGCCACCTGCTGATTTAACGGAAAGTCATTCAAAGCCATTGGGCCATCAAATAAAACCCGGCCGTTCTCAAGCACATAAGTGAATTTAACATTATTCAGACCGAAGAAGTTGAACCATCCATTAACGATGCTTTCCCGATCTATCACCATTGGAGGCTTATTGTTCGGGGGATTGTATTTCATAAAGACAACCCCAGTAGGACCCTGAATAAATCCAGTCGAGTCTATGTATCGACCTGAAATTGAACCACCATAGGAATTACTAATTCCAACATTGGTTAAAGAAATCGCGACTGTTTCATCCGAGTTTGAGAGGGTCTTGACTGTGTCACCGTAATAGAAAGTCATCCCGGTCGTAACCGAGTCTTGGTAAACCGCTAACACTTGAAATGAACGATCAGAACCTTTGGGAATCTCGACTGTAAATTGATTTGATAGTCCGGCAGCAGCACAATTTCCACTGTTGCAGCTATCTTTGCTGATATAAATTGGCGGCATATCAGACGCTGTTACATTCACCACCAAGTGGGCAAGGACATTCACAGATTGAGCTGACAATTTATTGCTTGGAGAAATATTTTTTGGCAACACAATCGAAATTTGGCTGGAGTCTTCTTTTGGTCGGGTACAACCAATCAAGCTGAATAAAATTGCAGCAATTAACAAATTTTTCGTTTTTGATTCGAATGCCAATTTCATAAAAACTCCAATTGTCTTGATAACTTATTATCGTCAACTTCAGATGCATTCTTTAAAAAACCGAGTTGAGTGTTTCACCTTGAAGCAAGATTTTTTCAACCTTAAGTTCATGACTTAAAATGGGTCAATCAATCTAAGATTTTCTGTCGAACACCTTGCCATTTGCAGATAGACAGCTGACTTAACTAGACCTGCACAATCTCTTCATGGAAGGTTGATAATTTCAGCCCAATCAATGTCCGAAAAGTATTTATGAGTAAAATTCTGAATGTGTTTCAATTGAATTGGATGGTGATCGCGAGCTTGAGCATGATGATCAGCTCCACCATCGCTTGCACCAGACCCGAAACAAATTCAAATGCCAACATTTCAATTTCTGTACCGCAAAATCTAGTTTCTAATAAAATGGCGCAAAAAATTGGCGCGCTCAGCGTTGGCACCAACGATCAATTGGTTCACGTGGTGATCAATGCCACCGGCGAGGGAATCTCGGCACCCATATTGTTGCAGTGGGATCGCAATAATTTCGCCACCGCTGGTTCAACCTCATTGTCATTTACTTTAGATATCCCGACAGGAAAATCAAGACTGTTTCAAGTGTTGGCCGTTTACCAAAACAAAGTTTCGAACGAGATGAGTTTTTATTACGGTGACAGCACAAAAGATTTAATCGCCAGCGAAGAGCAAGTTTCAGTGGCCATTTCGCAATTGGGCTCGGCCCAAAGCGTGGTCACGGGTCGAGTGTCAGGCCGAATTTTAACCGATAGTCCCAGCGTTGGCCCAAGTGGCGTGGTTGAAATTCGCTACAACCCCGGCAATGGCAAACCTTCTCTTTTAATTGAGCGAGATTTGATCTTAAACGGCTGGTTCAGCTTTTTTATGCTCTCAGGAATCAATCTAAGTTACGTCGTCGCAGAAACTGGCTTTGATTTGTTTGGCGGAGCTGTCTCGTTGGACTCGGCCCAATTTGATCAAGGAATGCACGTAATGAAGGTCGCTACCCCCATCAGCGTGCGCAAACAAAACTATGACGGCAGTCCAACTTATTTCTGGCAAGAACCGACCATAGCTATTTGGGGATTTTGGAGCCAAACACCAGCCAACATTACAAATGCAGTCGTCTGCAACAATTTGAGCAGTGTGGTTTTTCAAAATGTTTTCCAATACACTGACCCCCCTGCGAGCGCCAACACTTTGCTAACGATTTTCCCAGTTCCAACCAGCAGCGCCTTTCCATCTAACTCGGATTTGCTTTCTAGCTCAACGGCACTGAATCACGTTTATCATCGTGGTGGCGATGCAGTAGCAGCAGGATACTGCAACGGACAACTTATTCCGACACCATCTGACATTTCAAAATTTTACGAAATCAAACGTGGCCATATCGACGGAAATGGAAACGACAATCTGGCAGGCTTTCGCGGATTTTTAGTTCAACCAAGCCCAGGTTCAAATGCCATCACTTTACAACCAGGCACAAATTCATCTGCCGTATCTGGCCAGCTTTTACCTGACCTTTACAATATAACTTCAAGTATTGTTTTTTATAAATTTGTTTCCACGAATGTCTCGGGAAGTTTTCACATCGAACATCCAGATTGCGATAAAATCGCAGCGGGTGAGTTCGGATTTGTTCCAGCGGGAACAGTTAGTCAGCCAGAAATCGTTTCTAACGGAACCTTCACAGGCGCCATCAATGTCACCAGCAGTGAAACCGCTTCAGGAAAAGTGGCCGTGGTGGCCTGCCCGGTGGTGAATGGAAAGGTCGCAAAATTCGGAGTGTTTGCGGAAGTGGGTGGGGGCAGTGTTGGCCAAGCCTATTTGAAGTTAAAAAATGCGAGCGGCGTGAATTCGACCCAAACCGCCGGCATGGGATCTTGCGCTGGCCCAATTGCAGTGGAAAGATTTCTAGCTGGCGGATCACCAGACTATTCGGCAACGGCGTTAACTGTGAATCTAAATTTTCAAACACTAAGTGGCGTGACCTTGTTTGAGAACGCAAATGATTGTATTTGGAATCAAAATCCGATTTCCATGAGCACCATTACAATTCCAGCTTCAACGTCAGGGACAAAATTTTTCTACAAATCCACGGCATCAAATCAATCCAATACAGTTGATATCACCGCAAGTAATTTTTCTTCTTCTTCCATCACCATCAACACCACATCATCGCCAACTGGTTTTCCAACTTTTGGAATGGATGCTGTTGCGCCGTACAATCAAATCTCAGCAGTGCAGACCTTTGCATTTTCAAATGGTCAAGCCACAGGCGAAACTCCTTCGATCATTACTTTCCCGATGAGCTTAAGTTCTTCACAATATGTGATGGTTCGCTTTACCAACAACGCCACCGGATCCAATCCCAACATCAGCAATTTGTACGCGACCAATGGATCTGGTCCTAATTTTATGTTCTCAACGGGATTTCCGGGCGGGGCAGGAACCTGTTTAAGTTACGCACAAACCCTTGGAACGGCCCAAGCTTGCACTGCTAGAGTTGTCATTATATCTCCAGGAATCTCAACTGGTACCTTTACCGGACCCATCACTGTCTCTTGGACGGACGACTTTGGCTCAATTTTAGAGTACACGGTCAATCTAAGCGCAGTGAGTCTGTAGTACGTGCCGCGACGTGTGCTCGATATTCATGCAAATCACTGAAAACTTGTCTTTCCGCCAAAGTTGAGCAAATACTCTTTTCCTAGCAAAATATGGCTAACTTAACCTATTGGGAAAGGTAACAGGCGATTATGGGAACATTTGAGATGATTTCAAGGCACGGTGAGCATGAGCAGGTTGTATTTTGTCATGATCCAAGTGTTGGTTTAAAGGCCATTATCGCCATCCACAATACATCACTTGGTCCTGCCCTGGGTGGCACGCGTATGTGGAATTATAAAAATGAAGACGAAGCCTTAACTGACGTTCTTCGTTTGTCTAAAGGTATGACCTATAAAGCGGCTGCGGCTGGTCTTAATCTTGGTGGCGGAAAAGCTGTTATCATCGGTGATTCAAAGACTCAAAAATCTGAGGGTCTATTTCGAGCTTTTGGACAATTCGTCAATTCTTTAAATGGAAAATACATCACCGCTGAAGACGTCGGAACTAGCGTCAACGACATGGAATACATTTTCATGGAGACTCCATTTGTCACTGGTATCCCTAAAGATTTCGGTGGATCGGGTGATCCGTCACCGTATACGGCTCATGGCGTTTTGATGGGAATTAAAGCTTCGGCGAAATGGCAGCTTGGCACAGATTCACTAAAAGGAATGCGCATTGCCGTCCAAGGCCTTGGAAACGTGGGCACAAATTTGGTGAAATATCTGACTGAAGAAGGCGCAAAAGTCATCGTGGCCGACATTGATCCAGAAAAAGTCAAAAAGCATGTGGATCAATACAAAGTTCAATCTGCAAGTGTGGATGAAATTTTATTCACCGAGTGTGATATCTTAGCTCCTTGTGCATTGGGCGCTGTCGTCAACGACAACACCATTCAAAAGTTGAAAACCAAAGTGATCGCCGGTGGCGCGAACAACGTTTTAGCGGAAGCCAAACACGGAAATCAACTTCGTGAATTGGGTATTTTGTATGCTCCAGATTATGTGATCAATGCCGGCGGCTTGATGAACGTGTTTGTAGAACTAGAAGGTTATTCGCCAGATCGCGCTTTTGATAAAACTAGAAAAGTATACGACAACTGCTTGAAAGTTTTTGAAATCGCAAAACGCGACAACGTCGGCACCCATACGGCTGCTGATCGTTTGGCAGAAGAGCGAATGAAAACCATAGGTCACCTAAAACAGCGTCACCAAGGTAAGAGCTCAAGAAATTTCACCACTTTGAAAGAAGTGACGAACCGATAGTTTCAACATGAGCGCTCAGCTTTCAATTTTGGAATTATACGACAGTCATGTCGAGTGGTATAAGGCCAAACGAAATCTTGCGCTTATGGAAAAAAAGTATCTTGATGCCGTTGTTGCAGATATAAAACTCAAAAGTTCTAAAACCATTCTTGATTTAGGCTGTGGCATCGGACAACCCATCGCCCAATACCTTTTTGAGCAAGGTCTAGACGTCACGGGCGTTGATGGCTCTGAAAACATGATTAAAAAATCAAAGGAACTAAATCCCAAGGGCCGTTGGATAAAGGCCGACATGAGGACCTTAGATTTAAATGAAAAGTTTGATGCTCTATTGGCTTGGGATAGTTTTTTTCATTTAACTCAAGACGAACAAAAAAAGATGTTTCCGATCTTTGAAAAACATCTTAATCCGGGCGGAGTTCTACTTTTCACCTCAGGAACCAAAGCAGGCGTTGCCGTCGGCGAAATGAATGGCTACCCGCTCTTTCACTCGTCGCTATCAACTGAAGAATACCATGAACTATTAGCCCAAAATGGTTTTACGGTTCTAGATCACCAAATCGAAGATCCCGAGTGTGGAAAACACACGGTTTGGCGAGCCCGAAAAACAAGTTAATATTTCATCAAATACCTCAAAAAAAATTTTCCTTTAGTCAGTGATGAATCTTATTGGGGCAAATCAAATTCCGCTTGCCAAAACACTGGGCTATCGATCACCATTATATCATGATATTTTTAAGCTGTTATCAACCGGCTCTATGTCCTCTTTTGATATCTTTTATTATCGCAGTAAGCTGGATCTCCCCTAGTTTTGCAAAAGAAAAAAATGATGGGAATTTTAACCCAGTATCCGTAAAGTTTGTCGCCAACGAAAAACTAGTTGAACAACAAGTTGCCGAAACATTAATCAAACAAATTTACAAGAATGTTAAAATTGATGCCACAGTTCACCCTGTGCCGCCAGCGCGAGGGAATATCGAAAATCTTCAGCAAAACATTGATGGAGAAATTGCGCGAATTTATCCCTATGGCGAAAAGTTTCCTACTTTAGTTCGCGTCGAGCCCCCATATTACTATTTAAACTCGACCGCGTTTTGCTTACATCCTGACAAAATCAGAATCTCTTCCAAAGAAGATTTAAAGAAGTATTCGGTTGCTGTAATCCGAGGAGTCGCCCATTCGGACGAAGCGACCAAAGACCATCCAAAAAAACAGATTGTTGGATCGGGAATTCAGCTCTACGACCTAGCCTTAAATGGGCGAGCCGAAGTTGTTGTCGACACGGGAATTAACGGCCGAAAAATCATCAATGACCCTAAATATGCTTCTATTAAAGAATGTGGGACCATTGCGAAGTTTGATCTATATAACTACCTTAATTCTAAATCCAAAAAATTTCAAAAAATCATTTCCAAAGAGGTTCAACGCCTTAAAGATAATGGTGAGCTGGAAAAGATGATTCTAAAGGCCGAAGAGCAAGTTCTCACTAAGAAATAGCCCCTGCTCAACCCAGTGAAAACTGAATATACTGTGACTTTTTAGCCAGTCTCATTTCGCGAATCACACAGTTTCTTTTGACTTCATCTCGAATCAATTACCAATTTAAAAAGATCCCTTTTTGCTTCAATTCCAAGGGCCATAAATACAGTAAAATGAAAGCATCCACTACAGGAGGTCCTATGACTTTTCGCTTAGTGATTATGCTTTTACTGGCTTGTTTTGTGATGAATTCAGTGGCTGGTGCGGCAGATGGAAGCTCGGGCACTGGCAAGTTTGATTTTAGAACCAAAGCTAAAAACAAAGAGGGAAGCCGATGGACCCTTTCAGAATGGTTACAACAAAAAGAGCGCAATCATTTGATGGATCTTTGGTTGGCCATGTACGCACCAAGCCCATACGAATTCTATTTAGGTGGCAATTATATGACCTATAAAACCTCAACTGAGCCCACAACCTCCGAGACTTCGTTTGCAAGTGGCGAAGGCCAAGTGGGCGCTTTTGCGACGGTGCTGGGGGTCGCTGGCGACTACCAAAATAACTTGGATGAAAAATTCAATGATCTGTCGGGTTCGGTGCAGCTGCGAATCTTAGGCAATGCTGTGCAGGGGACTCACTTGATTGTCTTTTATGGCAATCGCAATCGCACCATGGAAAAAAATGGGACGGTCTCTTTTTTGCGAAATCCCTATACCGGCGGAGACTTAAACTTATACTTCAACAAACACCTTGGAATTTCAGGTGAATACCGGTCTTATCAGCCCTTTGATGACACAACTTTGGGTACTGTCACGGGCTCTAGAACCCAAGGTGGAGTATTTATCGATTTTGGCTCACTTCGAATCTCGGGTGAGTACTTTCAAGATCAACAGGATCAATCCCTGACTGGAGTGAAAACTTCAACGATCAGAACCGGAGTCAAATCTGGCTTGCGCTTCTATTTCTAAAAGGTTTTGCGCATTTTTTTGCGCATTAAAAATTGCGCAGTGCGCTTTTAGGTGTTTTTGCCTAGCTTGACCAAAGGCTGTTTACAGCAGAGAATTTGCCATTGCTTAAGCATAGATTTGAACTCTTAAAGGATGGCAACAATGGCAGATAATAACCACCACAATACGACAGTTAAACTTTCAAAAGCTGATGTGAAACAACCGGATGCAATTCAGGCGGAACTTCGCAAAGGTTTTAAATGGACAACTCAGCATTCTAAAATTGTCCTTGGATCATTAGCTGCGATGATTCTTTTGGGTGGAGCCATCTCTGGCAAAAACTATTTAGACCAAAAGGCTGAGACTGAAGTTCAATCGCAATACTTTAAAATTGAAAAAGCGATGAACGAAAAACGCGCTGACTTTGCTGAAGCTGAAATGCCTTTGCCGAAGATCGACAAGAATGCCAAAAATGCTCCAAAGATTCCGCCGGCTCCGACAAAAGCCAAAGCCACAGGTGATCTAGCTCAAGACTATGGCACCATCCCAAATGATCTAATTAAAATTATTGATCAAGCTCCAAGCTCTAAGGCCGCAAAGATGGCAGCCTTGAATTTAGCCGAGCTACAATTGCGCTATAGCAAATATGATGAAGCCAAAACGACTTTATCAAAAGTAAAGTTATCAAATGATGTGATGTCTGGCTTAGTGTTGACTCAGCTTGGAACCGTTATGGCCAATCAAAATGATTGCCCAGGAGCCTTGAGCACTTGGCAAAAAGTGTTGACCAACTCAAATGCAAAATCTTTGCATGGAGCCGTGAAGTTAAAACAAGGTCTTTGCTATGAAGCGACCAACGATTTAACCAATGCTGAAAAAACATACACTCAAGTGAAAGACGAAGAAAAAGAATCTCCAACCGGCAAAGCGGCCGAGAAATATCTTCGCCAGTTGCAAACTAAGAAAAACTAAAAAAATTAGAAGTAGAGGCTTTCTTGAATAAATTTTTGCTTTTGTTTTTTATATTTGGACTTTCTGGTTGTAGTTCTTTGTCTGAAAAAATGGACTCATGGAACTCGGGCGAACACCGGGTATTTGAAACTCGGGGACTTTGGGTTAAAAGAACCACCGAACAAGACAATTTGGGATTTCGTAAAATCAATCGCATGAAACCCTTGTTGTTTAAAAATTTAGTCATCCAAGCCAATGGCCTTGACGGAATCGTAGCTTACTCGCAAGAAGCAGGCGCCGAAGTTTGGCGACAAAAAATTGCAAATGGCGCCGAAGCTTCAGCTGCCATCGTTAATGATCGCCTTTTCATTGGCGCCAATGACGGTCAATTTTATGCAATTGATGCCAACACTGGCAAAAACCTATGGACCTTTCCAACTAGAATTGAAACTTTAAGTGAACCTTTGCTACATGAAGGTGTTCTCTACATCCTAACTGGCAATAACACCTTGTACGCTTTGGATGCAGTCAGTGGAAAACAACTTTGGCTTTACAGTCGACAGGACCCTTCTAGCATTTCCATCCGGGGCGGCTCAAAACCTGCTATTCGAAACGGAACTGTTTACGTCGGCTTCAGTGACGGATCTATTGTGGCCTTGC
>CAZDHC010000091.1:0-14413 GCA_964505225.1 uncultured Bdellovibrio sp.
TGGTTCAAAATTCTCTAGCGCAAAAAATTGTTCCAACCTTTTCAAAGAAGTCCAAGCATCAAAGACAAAGGTAAAAAACCAAGGAAGCTGTCGAAAGGGTCTGGTTAAGAAAATCGCAATGATCCACATCAGGGCCATCAAAGTGCCGGTGGTCACGGGTTTACCGGAAAGATAAACAAGCGAACCAATGGCGGATATATTCAATAGAAAGGTGATCGATGAACTAAAGCTGTTCATCGTTTGGCCATTGGTTAACATCGCAATCCTATTTTCGGTTTCAACTTTGCGAATTTGAAAAATTCGATCTTCAAATGCTCGGGTCCATCCCAAAATGCGAAGTGTGCGAATATTTTGAATCCACTCACTGACCAAGCCGATGCGATCGGCGGCCAATTTTTTGAAAAGGAAAAAAAACTTGGATTGCCGATAGGCCAGTAGAAAACTGGTGGCCACAACTGTTCCCATCAAAATCAAAGTGGGCCACAGCGGAAGTTCAAAAAAATGAAAAAGAGCCCAAGGAGTTAAAATCAAAGGGAACAAAATGCTGGCCCCCATGGGGATACTTTGTTCTAAAAACATCGTCGCACCAGGAACATCTGTTGCGTAGATCGAAACAATTTCCCCGACGGGGCGACCATGCAAACTGTCCGTGCGAAGATTCAAGGCATGATCGTAAATTCGTTGCGCCAACTTTCTTTGCAAAAGGATGGACTCACGATTTCCTAAAAAGTTGGTCAAGGTTGAAAATCCCAAAGATAGAAATAAACAAAAAAATGAAAGGAGCAAAAGAGGAAGTGGGCTTGGTGTCATTGTCTGGAGCGAGGAAGTTTGTGTTAAGGCATCTATAAATTCTTTTTGAAAAAATGGTCCGGTCAATCCCAGCAAGGTGGCCATCAATGAGCAAGCAAGAATCAGAATTCGCCACAAGGGACGAGTGAAAAGAACCTCGAAAAGCAAACTTTGGTTTTTGGGTAAATTTTGGTCCTTGGTTCCTAGCATTTCGATGGCCTCGACAGCTATTCAAGACCGACGAAACCAACCGGTCAAGCTCCAACGCTCGCGATTTGAGAGAAGAACTTGGTGAGAAACTGACTGGGACTTAAAGAGAATTAAGGTGCCAAAGGTGGGTTGGATCGCCTGAAATTCAGGCAGTTCTGGAGCGGTATTGCGGATTTTAAGTTCCCCGCCATCGCCGGCCTTCCAATTCTTGTTTAGGTAAAGCACAAAGGTGATCAGTCGTTCGCCGTGTAGAAAGCTCTGAGCTCTAGGTTGGTCTATATGTTCTTGGTAGAATTGGCCTTCAGCGTAATGTGCCAAATGCGCTTCAAATGATTGAAGCCCACAGTACAAATTTTGATTGAGCTCGTTCTGTATCTGCTGCAGGAACAAATTGGCCTTTTTTTCAATCAAGTTTTCGCCTGTAAGCCAGTATATGCTATCGCTGCGAATGGAGTCTTGTCTTGATTGCTCTGCTCCGCGGCCGACTGCGGCTGGTTTGAAAGAGCCGATTTTCCAATTGTGTTTTGCGAAATCGAGCAGATCCTGAAGATTGAGGTCGAAATCTATTTTCGAAAGTTCAATTAAAGTCCATTGCTGATTGGCAAGTTCGTCATAATTTTCTGATTTTAAGATAGGCCCAGGTAGACTTTGCATCAAAATATTTTTACACTCAAATCTATGGCTAAATCACGCAGAGAATTTATAAAATTATCCACCCAAGCCTCATTGGGACTTGGTTTGGTTTCCACTTTGCCTGGCTGCGCCCATTTAGATGATTGGTTTATGGGCGACACCAAAAATGATTCAGACCGAGTCGTTATAATAGGTGGTGGCCTGTCTGGATTGACTGCGGCCTATCACCTTAAGAAAAGTCAGGTTCCATTTAGGATTTATGAAGGTTCAAAAAGGGTTGGCGGACGGATTTGGACTTTGCAAAATTTAAATGTATCTTCGATGTCAGCTGATCTTGGCGGTGAAAGAATTGAATTGGATCATGTCGCAATTCAAAGTCTAACGAAAGAGTTAAAAATTCCCCTGGGTGAAATTTCTGGTGCTCTGGATTTTTATTGGTCACCTAGTGCAAACGCGAAAGAGTGGCAAAAGGATTGGAAAGTCATTCAAAAGCTCATTTCGAAAATTGATGGTGAAGTTTACGGTTCGACTCCGCAGATTTTGAATCTACAAAATCGATTGCAGTTTCCAAAAGCGCAGCTTCTAGATTCGATGAACGCCGAGGAATTGCTGCAAAAATTAAATAAAGATTTAAACCCCAGTCAGATTTCATTTTTAAGACAATTGATTCGTTATCGTTGGGGTGTAGAAAGTTCTGGATTGTCCTCGTTGGAGCTTGTTCATTTTTTGCGAGATGCCAATCAAAACCTCAAAGGTCGCCATTTGAAAATTAAGGGTGGTACGGGATTGTTAGTGCAGGCCTTGTATGACCGATTGGCTGGGGTTTTACCCGAGCGAGTGGTCAAGTTTGAACATAAATTAGTTCGAATACAAAAAATTGAAGACCATTATGTTTTGGCCTTTCAAAATGGAAAAGATGAAGTTCAAGTTAAGGCAACTCGGGTGATTTGCACTTTGCCATTTAAGCTACTCCGACAGGTTCGGGGCTGGGAGTCTTTGGACTTAAGTGAAAATCAAAAAAAGATGATCGCCGAGCAAGATTTAGGAAATCACACCAAGTTTATTTTGGGATTTAAAGAAAGAACGTGGAGACAAAATCCTACTTTGGGATCCGGCGCAGTGGTGATGACAGATTTGTCTGTACAGAATCTTTCTGAATGTGGAATACCGGCGGCTGAAGGTTTGACGTCGTTGCATGGATTGCTTCAAGCTCAAATTGGTGGCGAAGCTAGTGCTCAAGTGGGTCCTCATTCGGTCGGGCCAATGCTAAAAGAAATTACCAAGATTGATGGTAAAATTGATGTCAAGGGTTCAGCCTTAGATTCGGTTGAAGTGATTCATTCTTGGGGTGCGCAGACTTGGTCGCAAGGCAGTCGTGCCTATCGAAAACCAGGTCAGTTTCAGATTTCTGATTTTAAATCTGAAAAGCAATCTTGGCTGTTCGCCGGTGAAAACCAAAGCCAACAATTTTTTGGTACAATGAACGGAGCCGTTCAAAGCGGTCTAGAAGCCGCTCAATATTTCGTTGCGAATTCCGTTATTCAAAAGTCTGTTTAAAGGTTAATTGAAAACTGATCCTGTAAGATAGAGTTCTTGTACCAAGAGATGACTTCAGTCTTGTTGCTAAACCGTTCAATTTTTGGTGTTCGATTTTGAACTCCAGTAAGTAGGTCTGGTGTTAGTTGGTCCAATAAAATTTCCCTCTGGTTCCAGACGATTGCCTTGTGATAAAAGATATCTTCATAAAATAGAATGGGAGATCTTGGATTATCATTGATTTTTGTTAAAAGGAAAGAGTGATACTTAATGAAAAGATTTGAGGCTTCTTGTTCAGCTAAAACACTGCCATTTTCAAAATTCAGTCCTCCTTTCGAGTAAAATACACCAGTCGATTCTGAGATCAGAAAGCTGAGATAATTTTCAAAAAGATTGCGCCTTTTTAAAAAAATAATTTCAGAGTTTTGGAATAGATAGTCTTCAATTTCTTTGCTCACAACATTGGGGAATAGTTTAAAAAAATATTTTCCATTTGCGGACATAAGGTTGTCTAGTTTCGGTTGATTTAAGCTGGACTCAAGAGGATTTGTGTTGGGCTTTTGCCAATCGAGATAATCACAGGTTAGGCGACCGTCAGGTTGTTTCTTTGTGCCATTGAAAAATATTGAAAAATATTCGGATAGGTAGGTGTAATGTTCGGTTCTTTTGAAGTGATCAGCCAAATAGAAGCCGATCGGAGTGCTACCTGATCTAGGGATGCAATACAAAATTCGTAATCTTTTTTCTTCCATTTGATCCTTTGGTAGATCCAAACAGAAATAAATTTTTAATTCAAGTTGAAATTGAAATTGATAAATCCAGTTCTAGTTTCAGGTTTGGATTGTTCCAACACAGCTGAACGTTTCATCGAGTCTACGAACAGTGGACTTGATGCCAAGCCTGTATCGATTCCGGTAGGAATTGTGCCATCAGGATTGATCCAGCGAATGTCATTTTCGTTATGTATTGCAAAGACAATTAAATTATAGGGCATGATATTGCCATTCCAATTCAAGATGGGACTTTGAGGAAAGGTGACGGAGTCTCCATAGATTGGCATAACAGTTTTAAATTTAATTTCTCGAAGAGTGATTTGGTCTCTTTGGTTAGAAATGGTTCCCATTCTACCAATTGAATAGAAGGCGGTGATGTGTTTTCCGCGGAAACTAGAAAGTCCATGGACGATAATTGGATTCACAACTTCGCCGGCACTTGAATCAGCAATGGCGGCTGGAACCATGGTTGTCATGGTCACTATGAAACTTAAAATAAATGTGAAGATCGCAATTAAAATTTTCATTTTGAAACTCCTGCAGAGATACATTGTACGATTGGTTTTTTAGGTTTGATGGGCGTCGCACCCGTAGCGTAATTCATATAAAGGTTTAAATGACCACTTTTGCTAAAGCGAATCGTCTGTGGCTCTAGGCGAATTCCGCCGATCTCGGAAGGGATCGGCAGGGGGTCGTCGCTGACCTGTGCGCCGGTCTCTCTCCAATTTTTCGCTACTTCTTGTAGAGCCTCAATCGCTTTTTTGCGAACGGTTCCGGCCGCCAGTCGAATGTATTTCGAATCAATTGAAACCGAATTCGGATCGACGTCGTGATAGTATAAACGGATTTCGCCATATTGGTTTTTCATCATCTTGACGATGACATCAAGACGGATTTCAAAAGGCTCTTTCAGCGCAAATTTTTGAATGCCCGATAGAAAGCCGGGATGGACCCTGGCCATGGTTTTCATTTTCAAATAGGTAATATGAGGAACAATTGGTGCGTTGACAGGAGGTGGCGTGTAATCCAGTTCCGGCATCATGGTCAGATCCATTTTTGGACCATTGGGATTTTTCTTATCAATGGGCATGTTGTCGAAAACGTGGCGATTGAATGAAAGTTGAAGCATTCTGTTGATAAAGCCACGGTCAATGCTCAAAGCAATGTCGTAGTTTTCTTTTGCCACTTCATCCAGATTACCTATTTCTCGAGCATTTAAAGAAGTTAATAGTGGAGTCTTTGGCGCTAACGGATCTTCGACAAAGGCTCCCAAATTTAGATTCAAACCATTGTTCATATTGATGCCGGTGACCTTTAAGCCCCACAAATATTCGACGGGTTGAGGTAAGCAAGGGTTTTTAGTGGCGCCAACCGGATCCATTCGATTGGTTTCTTCAAGGCCGCCAGCTAACATCTCTTTTGCTTTTTGATTTAAAAATGCGGGCAATTGCTTTGTTGCAAATTCGTCTAAGAAAGACTTTGCCTTTTGTAAGATCACCGGAAGGCGATCAGAGACCTCTTGCTCTAATTGCTTTTTGTTCATTTGGTAGCGGTGGCCGTTGATCTCGAGGGCTACTGTTGGAACTAAAATTTGTGCAGGTTTTGCGATATCAATTTCAACGGCTTCAATGTTGGATTCGAAATCAAGAACCTGAAATTCAAGTTCTTTGCGCTCGTTCATGCGCACATAAAAGGGCAACTTCAATTTCAAGGGTGTTTTGTCGGATCCGATTCTGACGTTGATGTCCTGAGCTCCGACTTCACCTAAAAATTGATTGTTCAGATCTTTGATATTTAAAGAGTCGGTGTGGGCTTGCATTTTTTGAATTTCAACTTCGATGGATAAAACGGCCCCATCAGTTTTGCCTAATTTTCTTAAAAGCAGTTCGTTGGGAACCAAAGCAAAGCGATTGAAGTAAGCCATGTACTCAAAGTCCCCAACTTGAATGCTGGGACGAAATTCATTAAACGAAAAGCCGACCAACCATTTGGTCATCAGTTGGCTGACCATTTTAAAAAGTTCTCGTTGTTCTTGGGGAATGGAGAGGTCATCAAATTTATAAGATTGAGAGGCCGTCCAATTAAATCCATCGTGATGGGCTTGTTCTAGGCTGACACCTTGAGATTCGAGCAGATCGATGATTCCAGTTTCAAAAAACTTCATCCCGCGGGGGGAAAGGGAAATTTGTACCGCATTTTCAATCAAATGTTTCTCTGTTAAAACAGGCGGTTGGTTTTTTAAAAGCAAGCGATCGCCAGCATTGAGCAGCAAAGGAAAAGCCAAGGCTGTCGCCATAGAAAAAGCAGTCAATGATGTCGGTTTCAATTTCAAACTGCGCATGGGGAGGCCTTTCGTGGGAATTCAGCTGTTTACATTGCAAGAAGGGTGATTTTGGAGGCAGGCCTCAGCTCGCAATAGTTCGATCTAGGGCCCCCGAGCAATTGAATAGGTTGTCGAATTCATCGACAGAGCCCTGTTTTTCGGCTAAGAAGGCCGCTATGGCAAAGAAATCAAAAAATAAGACCGAATATACGATTGATGAAATTTTGGCGAGCGTTCGCCCAACTCCCACCTTAAAAAACAAACTGACAAGTGACGAGAAAATTAAAATCATCACCAAGAACATGAAAGAGATCATGGAAACCTTGGGTTTGGATTTAGGCAATGATTCTTTGCGCGAAACCCCTCAGCGAATTGCAAAAATGTATGTGAACGAAGTTTTCTCGGGTTTGGATCCAGACTACTTTCCTAAAATGACGGTCATAGAAAATGAAATGAAATATGACCAAATGGTGTTGGTGCAAAAGATTCAAGTTTTGAGCGTGTGTGAGCATCACTTTCAAACGATCGATGGTTTTGCGACAGTGGCTTATATCCCAAATAAAAAAGTCATTGGTCTTTCTAAGATCAATCGAGTGGTTCAGTTTTTTGCGCGAAGACCTCAGGTTCAAGAGCGTTTGACCAAACAAATTGCGGATTGTTTACAGTTTGTTTTGGACACTGAAAATGTGGCTGTTCACATCAACGCCAAACACTATTGTGTGATTGCCAGAGGGGTTCAGGATGCAGGAAGTTCGACCTCTACTTCTGACCTCCGTGGTCACTTCAAAAGTCGAGCGGAAACCAGAACCGAGTTTTTGAAGCAATGCTGCCTTCACATTTAGGCTAGCGAAATCGAAACTAGGACCAAAACTAGCTAAAAGAAACTGTCTCAATTTGAGATTTCCTGGACTTTGGGTTTAAAGATTTGCTTAAAAACACCGATAAGCAAGTATCCAAATGAACCTAAATGAATCCAGGGGGGATCCATGAGTCAATACGACATTCCAAGCTTATACGATTTTTTACTTCACACTCCAGAGCAGGGGCTTCGCAAAATGTTGGTGGATGGAAAGCCAATGACTGAGACTCATCTTAACTTAATGTTGAAGGTGGTCCGAGGTTGCAAGTTGGATGAATTCACTTCGCATGTTGATAAAGAAGATTTCCCGAAAATTAAAATGGGACCGGCCGAGCAAAAGATCAAAGAAAAATTTTGGAAGGATTGCTTCCAAAGCTTTCAAGCTCGGGGACTTTTAAATCCAGCAATTGCACAAAAAGCTGCTTAATTAGCAGCTTCGATCGCTTTGCTGATAATTTCGTGAGTATTACTAGAAAGCCCGCTGCGAATCAGTCTTTGAAGTTCGCTGTGGGCTTTTTTCATTTGTGCTTCTGGCAATTTCGTCCACAAATCAAAACAAGAGGCCACTCGTGCTGCCACTTGCGGATTTAATTTATCAATTTCAATGATTTGATCTGCCATAAACGAATAGGTGTCTATATCACTGCGGTGAAATTGTGTGATGTTATCGCCAAAATTTCTGAGCACTGAATAAACCCGATTTGGATTTTTCAAATTGAAATCAGGATGTTTCAAAAGTGCCTTAATGGAATCAAAAGTTTTTGGATGGGATGAAATGGCTTGCAATGCAAACCACTTATTGAGCACCAAAGACTCATCTTTCCATTGCTGATAAAATGCCCCAAGAGCTTTGTCGCGAAGTGGAGTTTCAATTTCGACCAAAATCGCTAAAGCCGATTGTTGATCGGTCATGATTTCTGATTTGGTAAACTGATCCATCGCCAATTGGTGATGTTGATCAAGGTTTGCCAGATACGACAGAGCTTTATTTTTAAGACGTCGATTGTCGAAATCTAAGGGCTCTAGGCTGGTCAAATTTTTACCATTCAATTCATGGTATATTTTTAAAAGTTCAGTTTCAGCAATTTGAGCAAATGATTTTTCTAGAAGCTGAATGGCCTTTAAAAAATTTTCGGCATCAATGGTGGTTTCAAGTTGGGCTAGATAATCCAAACTTGGCAAATCCATCAATTTGGCTTTTAAGCCACTTTCTAGTTTAGGATCTTGGGCAATGGCATTAAAGGCTTGGGCGATTTCTGCAGGAACAAATGGCGTTTTGCCAGTTTGTTTTTCAGCTTTAAAATCCGACACCAATTTTGAAAAAGCTCTTTGATAAATTTTTTGAGCGGACTCCCAACGATTGAAAGCGTCCGAATCATGTTTCATTAAAAAAAGTAAATCCTCAAAAGAAGCTTCCCAGTTTAATTGTATCGGAGCCGAGAACTGACGATTTAAAGATAGAATTGGTTTGGCTTTAATGTCGGTAAATACAAAACTTTGTTGTTCCTTGGTTAAATGCACCAAAGTTTGACCTTCGGTATTTTGGGCTGCATCCGAGCAGTGCAATTCTAAGTCCTGTCCAGTTTTAGAATCGAGCAAACCAATCACCAGTGGAATGTGAAATGGTTTTTTGTCTAGGCCCGATATTTTTTCTTGAGCAGAAAGTGGACACGTTTGTTTAAGTGTCAAAGTGTATTCATTTTTGTTCGAGTCAAATTTTTCTTGAACTTGAACCTGGGGAGTTCCAGCCTGTGAATACCAAAGTTTAAATTGTTCCCAGTCTTGTCCATTCACTTCAGCGATGGCTTTGGCGAAGTCTTCGATAATAACTGCCTGGCCGTCATGTTTTTTAAAATAATTGTCCATGCCTTTACGAAAACCTGGGCGTCCCACCATGGTTTGCATCATGCGAATGACTTCAGAGCCCTTTTCGTAAATTGTGGAAGTAAAGAAATTGTCCACAGCATAACAGCTGGCTGGGCGAATCGGGTGAGCGTTGGGGCCAGCGTCTTCGGCAAACTGTGAATTGCGTAGGTCATCCACATTGTCGATGCGAACCAAAGCTTTTGATGATTGATCCATTGAAAATTCTTGATCGCGAAAAACGGTCAGACCTTCTTTTAACGACAAATGAAACCAATCTCGAAGTGTCACTCGATTACCGGTCCAATTGTGAAAGTATTCGTGAGCGATGACAGATTCGATATTGTAGTAGTCAGCATCAGTCGCAGTTTTTGAGTCGGCCAAAACCAATCTGGAGTTAAAAATGTTGAGGCCCTTGTTTTCCATGGCACCTGCATTGAAATCGTCGATGGAAACGATCATGTAGATGGAAAGATCGTATTCGCGGCCAAAACGTTGCTCATCCCACTTCATGGATTTTTTTAAAGAATTCATGGCGTGGTGGCAGCGATCTTGTTTGCCATGAACAGCGTAGATTTCTAGATCCACTTTTTTACCAGAAGCCGTTTGATAAGTGTCTCGGACGACTCCCAGGTCGCCAGCAACCAAGGCAAAAAGATAGCAGGGTTTTTTAAATGGATCTTGCCAAGTCACTTCTTGACGTCCATTTCCTAAAGATTTTTTGGCAATACAATTTCCGTTTGAAAGTAGAATTGGATATTTTTTTTCGTTGGCTTCAATTCGCACGGTGTACGAAGTCATCACATCTGGTCGATCCATAAAATAAGTGATCTTGCGAAAGCCTTGGGCTTCACATTGAGTGCAGAAGATTCCATTGCTCTTATACAAGCCTTCAAGCGAAGTGTTGTCTTGAGGTTTGATTTCAGTTTCAATTTCCAAGGTGAATTTCTCTGGAACATCAAACACGATTAAGCCGTGAGTTTGGCGCTCATACCTTGGCGTATGTCCGTTCAGACTGATCATGACCAGTTTTAAATCTTCACCTTCAAGCCAAAGATTTTTCTCCTGAAAGTTTTTGTCCGAAGTTTTCTCGAAGTCGATTCGGCTTTGAACTCTGGTTGAGTCTTCGTTTAAATCAAAATTTAAGTAAACTTGATTAATTGAAAAAGCGGGCTTTTTGTAATCTTTAAGAAATTGTTTTTCCATAGCTAACAGGTACCTTTTTTTCCAAAAGGTGCCAGCTACTTTTTTGCGTAACTGTGCGTTGACTATTTGCGATAGAAAATCGCGTTGAATTGTTGTCTTAGTTCTTAATAGATCTCGCCGTTGCTTTGATCTGACTTGATGACGCCATTTTCCACCGTAAGGCGGTATTGACTGGTTTCGCGGCCCACCATTTTAACGATGTCTGCTGACATTGAAAGTGGAGTGCCAGGCTGGCAAACAAGGCCATCCTTGCTTGGAATGGCCTTGTAGGCAGCGCCTTCTCCAACTACGACCCATTGGCCATTTGCTTCAAGCAAAAGAGCAGTATTTTCGTCTACAGCTAGTCCTACGGGATTTGCATCTAAATTGTCCACTTGGCTTCTAGCCAAAAAAGTTAAAAAACGACCCATTCGATCGCGAGCCTTAAAGTGAGTGTCAGTTAAAATGTGACTCATCATTGGCAGCTGTAGAAAGTCTTTAATCAAAGTGATGTCTGGGGCCATTGGATTGATCAAAGTGTCTTCGCTGTAAACCGTGTTTTTTTCTGCAGAAAAAGCAATTTGACCCATGATTGCTAAACCAGCACTGGTGCCGCCCACTGGAATTCCCTGTTTCACTCGGTATTTAAAGGCTCTCAGTAGTTGAGTGTCCTTCCAGTTCGAAATATAGTTCCACTGATCTCCGCCAGGAAAATAGATGGCCTCGGCCGAAAGAATTTTTCTGATCACGTCTGGATGATTAGCGCCTTCGCGAGTAGAAACAACTAAAGTCTCAATCGAGTCAAATTGCGCCACAGTTGGTACATATTCATTCATCCATGGATCATCAGTAAATCGAATAATAAGAAAGTCGCCATGGTCAGCTTTTTCCGCCATCCATTGAAAAGTTTCAGTGATCGGGTCGCCACCGCCAATTAAAGCCAAGCCGTATTCTGCATGGCGATTGTTGGAATTTACTTTGCCAACAACATAAGACTTATAGGGCTTATTAGAGCTTTGAAAGCGAATTGGTCCACTGGCATTTGCTTGCGCTAAGGTTGTAAAAGTTAATGTGAACGCCAATAGATTTAGAAGAACAGCAGTAATTTTCATTTGATCGAATATAAGGGAAGGTCAGGGCAAGTGCCACTGTCTGAATTTTAGACAGGAATTTGTTCAAAACGGGAAAATTTTGGTGCGTGAACTATGTTATTTTGAATCTAGCTTTTTTAAAGTGTCTTCGCCGACAAGTTTTGAGCAAAAAAAGTAGCGAGCTTCGCCGGGGATATCTTTGATAAAAGCGGATCGGAGCAATTTCTTTTGGTCACTGGCTAGATCGTCGAACTCTTCGACAGTCGACAAAGTGAAATCGGCGAATCCTTGTTCAAGATTTCTAAAAACCTCGCTATGTTCTTTGACCGAATCGTTTCGTCTGTTTTTGGAAGTCTTTAGAAGATCATCTAAGTTTTTGCCATAAGAATAGTTTTGCTTGGTATAAAGCCTTAAAGTTTCATTTGCGAAAATGGCTTTTAGCTCGCTTGCTTTAACTGTTTTATTTTTTGTGATTGGATTTTTTGCGTTAAACACAAATACAAAACCTTTGTCTTTGTAAATGGGTTTGGCATTGAACAGGGCCATTTTCTCGCGCTCTGGATTTTTAAATCTACCGACTGAGCATATTTTGACTTTGTTGTCTTGGATCATTGCCACATGGCGATTGAAAGGTAGTAATTCAAATTTAAATGGGACGTTGGCGGAAAGTGCTCGTTTCTTTGCAGCCTCGGGCAATAGGCCTTTTCCGTTTCCAATTTCATCCATAAACGAAAAAGGGCTACGGTCTTCAATCGCAAAAATAATTGTGCCTTCTGGAGCTTTAGTTTGATCCAAGTTTTCAATTTGGGCGAAAGCCAATGTCTGAAAGAGAATTGCGATGAGTGGAAAAGAAAAAGCCATGACTTATTGTGAACAAGTAGTCATGGCTTTGACAACGAAAATTAATTTTTTAAGACCAACTAATTGATGGTTGGTTGCGCTACGGTAGTCGCTTTGCCTTGAACATTGGTCTCAGTCAAAAGGCGAATTGTTGTGTTTTCGTTAATATTCATAAAAGCTTGAGGAATTTTTGACTTGAACTTTCCAAAAAACTCTTTGTGTGAATTCATTTCTGTAGCCCATTTTTGTGAATCTAGGCTCATTAATTTTTCAAAACGAGCTGGAGTAAAGTCCATGCCTGACCAATCTAAATCCTCATAGTTTGGTACAAATCCAAGTGCTGTTTTTTCTGCTTTGGCGCTGTTGCTGACTCGGCCAAAGATCCACTTTAAAACGCGCATGTTGTCGCCATATCCTGGCCACATGAATTTACCATTTTCGTCCTTACGGAACCAGTTCACCACAAAGATTTCAGGCAACTGAGTCGCCTTGTTTGCCATGTTCAACCAGTGATTGAAGTAGTCACCCATGTTGTATCCGCAAAAAGGCAACATCGCCATTGGATCGCGGCGAACTAAGCCGACTGCACCTGTCGCGGCCGCTGTTGTTTCAGAGCCGATTGTCGAAGCAAAGTAAACGCCAGAGGTCCAAGATTCAGCTTGGAATGTCAAAGGAATGGTGTCGGCACGGCGGCCACCAAACACGAAAGCGCTAATTGGAACTCCGGCTGGATTTTCCCAGTCTGAATCCACTGATGGACATTGGCTAGCAGGTGCCGTGAATCGAGCATTTGGGTGAGCGGCCTTGCGACCACAACCAGGAGTCCACTCTTGACCTTGCCAGTCTATCAATTTTGCTGGAGGAGTTTCGGTCATTTCTTCCCACCAAATATCGCCATTTTCAGTTAACGCCACGTTTGTGAAGATCGTGTTTTGAGCAATGGTTTTCATCGCATTTGGATTTGTTTTAAATGAAGTTCCTGGAGCAACGCCGAAGTATCCATTTTCAGGATTGATCGCTCGTAAATCACCATTCGGTCCAACTTTGATCCAGGCAATGTCATCACCGATGGTGCTGACTTTCCAACCTTTTAATTCTGCTGGAGGAATTAACATTGCAAAGTTTGTTTTTCCGCAAGCACTAGGAAAAGCTGCGGCCACATATTTCTTTTCTTGATTTGGGTTTTCAACTCCCAAAATCAACATGTGCTCAGCTAGCCAACCTTCTTCGTGTCCCATGTTCGAAGCAATTCTAAGTGCGAAACATTTTTTGCCAAGTAAAGCGTTGCCACCGTAGCCACTACCAAAAGACCAAATAGCGCGATCTTGTGGATAGTGAACAATGTATTTTGTGTCAGGGTTGCAAGGCCAAGCGATGTCTTTTTGTCCTTCAGCTAAAGGCATTCCAACTGTGTGAACACATTTTACGAAAGCGCCATCAGTGCCTAAAGACTCAAGAGCTTTGGCGCCAATTCGGGTCATGACTTTCATGTTCACAACCACATATGGAGAGTCCGTGATTTCAACGCCGATTTGGGAAATCGGTGAACCGATCGGTCCCATCGAAAATGGTATGACGTACATGGTTCGACCAGTCATGCAACCTTTGAATAGGCCACCAAGAAGTGAGCGCATTTCAGCTGGTGCCATCCAATTGTTGGTGGGGCCGGCGTCTTCTTGTTTTTCGCTGCAAATAAAAGTTCGGTCTTCGACTCGGGCGACGTCAGAAGCATCCGAGCGTGCAAGGTAAGAGTTTGGGCGAAGTTCAGGATTTAGTTTTGTGAGGGTGCCATTGGCAACCATCAAGTCCATCAGTTTTTGATTTTCAGTTTCTGAGCCATCACACCAGTGAATAGAATTTGGTTGTGTGAGGTTGGCGATTTCTTGAACCCAGTTCAAAAGCTGCTGGTGCTTGATCTGCATACAGACTCCTTATTTGATAATTCTGAATGGGGTAGGTGGTACTAGTTTAAAGACTTATTAGTCAACCTTTTGGGGGCAGAATAGGCTGAAAAGACGTCATAAGTGGTAAAAGTGTCTTGTTTTGAGAAAATATTATGAAATTAGTTTTGTTAAGGTTTCAGTAAGATCCTCAAGTGGCCGAAAAGATACAGGAATCGCTTGTTTCTTGAGAGGTAAAACCATGCTATCTCGGCTAAATCGGTTTAGACAAATTTTCAAATTCCCTAGAGCATCTAGTGCAATAGATAGCACCAAGGGGATGTCATTAGTCGAAGTGATGATCGGCGTGGGTCTGTTGGGATTTATGGCGGCGATGACGATGACGCCGATGGTTCAGTTTAAGAAGACCG
>CAZDHC010000092.1:0-2791 GCA_964505225.1 uncultured Bdellovibrio sp.
GCACAATAACTGGCAGCCCCTGGATCGGGTTTACTTTCGGCAATACTAGATCCTACAAAAGTGATTTGTTTAAGAGATTTTATTTTCGGTGATTGATTCAATAGAAATGCCGGAAATTCAAAGTTCAAACGAAAGGCCCACTGATGATCTTTCCAATTTTTTTGTAAGTAATTTCCATAAGGGCCACCGCCCGCAAAATAAAAAATCCGAGTCGGGGAAAACTTTTGAAATTGCTCCAAATATTCGGCCCATTTTTCACTGTTGGTAAAATCAAGATGCAATTCAGAAGGAGATCTGCGACTGGCGGTTAAAAGCTGCAAACCTAAATTTGAATTTTCTTGAGTGGAAATTTCGAAAAATGCTCGCCCCAAGCCTCGACTGGCACCTAGCAAAAGCCATTTTTCATTTTTTGCTAATTGCATAAAGCTCCCGCCGCTGTCTTAAAACTACCAATAGGTTGCATGAATCTCAACATCACCAAGGACACTGGTTTGACAGCTAATTCTTTGCAAAGGTTTCATTTGAAATTTCTCTTTTAGAAATATCTCAACTTCATTTTCTGCAGACAAATTCTCAACACCTTTTTCCACATTCAAACGACATTTTGCACAGACTCCATCCCCGTGACAGCTCGACGCTACCGGAATCTGGGCATCCAACAAAGACTTCATCAAATTAGCTCCAACTGGAACTTCAATCGAGGGCCGGTGTTTTTTAGCGAAATGAATCCAAGGCATTCAATTATTCTTTCAGCTATTGTCTCATTAAGCGAACTAAATTGATTTCGATCCCTTGTCGCATAAAGATTTTTTCAAACTGAGTCTGAAAATTGTCTTTCGCCATTTCGGTCGAATGTAAGTTTTGAGTTTCAAAAATAATTTTGTATTTGGATTTTCGAATTTGCTCCATAGACCACAAGTAATATTCGCGGCTGTCCGTTTTGAAATTCAAAATGGAACCCGGTCTTTGCATATCGAAAAGTAAATCCAACACTCGCGCATTTACAAATCGATTCTTAGGTTTACGAGGCGTCACCCAAGGATCTGGAAAATGAATGTAAATGTCGTTGAGTTCCGCAGGTCCAAACATCAAATCGATATTCATGGCGTGATAACGACAGATCCGAGCGTTATGAGCGTTTTTCCGAATGCAGCCGCGAATGGATTGTATCAATGGCTTATATTTAAGCTCCATACCCACGATCCGACGGTCCGGGAAATTAACGGCTCGATGCTGAAAGTGGGTCCCATTGCCAGTGCCAATCTCAAGATCCATAGGAACATCTTCTGCCACTTTAAAAATATCACTGCGCCATTTGCCCTTGTTTAAAGGGGATCGCTCTTCATTAAAGGCGTACTCGCGAAACTCGCCATCAAGAGCTTCGGTGTAATAATTTGGATGAGGCAATTCTCGAGTTAAATTGATTTGGGGTCTTTTAAATTCTTGATCTTCCATAACGGTTTCTATTTAAAATGATTGAGGTCCGCGGACCAATGTATCTGCTGACATCCTTCGAACTGCAATCATTTTTTTAACTCGCACGGGACAATCTTCGACTTCGCACATTTCGCAATACTTTCGCTCACAGGGATCGACATGAAAGGCAATCTCACCATCAAATTCATAGGAAGCGACGACTTCGTCTTCATACCTAGTCATTTCTTCATGGGTCCTTGAGATATCCCAATACTCGGGCACCACTAAGTGGGCGTCAATATGGTGAAATTTTCCTGAGCGAATCATTTTCAATTGGTGAATATCAATAACCCATGGCCGCTTGTGCTTTTGAAAGCTTGCAGCCAAATCCTGAAGAGAATGAATTTCAACTTGGTCAATCAAGGCCCCGAAAGAATTGCGCACAATCTGAATTCCCGAATATCCCAAATGCACTGCTACCAATCCTGCGATCAAAGGATCCAACCAGGTCAGTCCAGTTATAAACACCAGACCGAGCGCCAACAAAATTCCAACCGTCGTCCAAACATCCGAAAATACATGGGAACTGCTGGCCAATAAGGCTTGCGATTTATGTTTTTTTCCAACGGCTCTGAGGTGCAAAGCCAATAAAGCATTGATCACGGTAGCCACTACCATGACGGACAATCCCAGTTTTGAATCGATCAGCTCACGTCCCGAAAAGAAGGCTCGAAAAGCTTCAAATCCCACCGCAATTGCCGCCGATACAACCAAACCACCTTCAAATGCCGCCGAAAAATATTCTAATTTCCCATGACCATAAGGATGCTCATCATCGGCCGGTTCTGCCACGGCCTTCATCACAAATAAGGCAATCACGGCCGCGACGACATTGACTATACTTTCGATGGCATCTGAAAAAATGGCCGTAGATTGGGTCAAATAAAACGCCGAAAACTTCATTCCTAAAATGATGGAACTCACCACCAATGAAATCCAAGCAGAAGAAACAGTCGCTTTATCTTGTACGTTTTGAATTTTGACCATGCGAAAAGCTATATCAGCTCACGGCTTTTTTCTTAAATGGAATCGGATCGGACTCGTCAATTTTTTGTAATTCTATAAATTTAACGCAGTTGCGACCAGCCCTCTTGGCATCATAAAGGGCATGGTCAGCCGCCCGTGCTAAGCCTCGAGCATCTGTCTGCGCGTCCCCAGCTGGAGTGATTGCAAAACCAATACTTGAAGTCAGTCGCATTTCGTCTTTACCGTTTTTAAAATGATAATCGCGAATCGACTGACCTAAACGTTCGCAAAAACGATAGGCCCCTTCCGCATTGGTTTCGGTCAAAATCATCAAAAACTCGTCACCACC
>CAZDHC010000092.1:2801-14407 GCA_964505225.1 uncultured Bdellovibrio sp.
CATAACGAGCCCCAAGGTCATGAGCACGTATATTTTTTCGAATGATGGCCCCAACTTCAGATAGAACAAAACTTCCAAAAAGATGGTCATGACCATCGTTGACGGACTTGAAATGATCCATATCCATCATCACAACCGCCACTTGCCGACCAAATCGCCTTGCGCGATCCAACTCGTTTTCCAATCTTTGGTAAACGGACCGCATATTGTACAGACCCGTTAAATCATCGATGTCGACCAATTCATTTAAACGAACGTTAGCACTGCGAAGCTGATCATTTAAATCTTTAATCCGAAGTTGAGTGCGCACCCGAGCCAAAAGCTCGAGCGGATCAAAAGGTTTTGGAATATAATCATCGGCACCACAATCAAGGCCAGCAATCACGTGTTCGGTGCTGGTATTACCAGAAATGAACATCACCGAAACGTAGTTTTCTTTGGCGCGAAGACCTTTTAATGTTTCTAAACCATTCATCCCCGGCATATTCACATCTAAAAGAATCAGATCTGGATGCCAAGACTGAATTAAAGCCAATCCTTCTGCGCCGGATATGGCTGTTTGAGTTTGATAACCTTCCCAACGCAAAGCTTCCGCAATAATCGAAAGACTATCCGGATCGTCATCTATAACTAGAAGTCGTCGATCCTTAGGATCGACTGATTTAATTTCCAAACTCATCCCCTTCAGAATACCGCAAACCCATATCCCCAGCGAGTTTTCAAAGGTCGGGGCCAGGTTTTTAGACACAAATAATAAAAAACTAGGCAAAGGTGCAAAACGCTCCACAAATGTTCAATTAAACGCTAATTTAACAGGACTAAAAAATGCTGAATTAAAAGGGTGGAACTATGGCTTATTCGCACAATCAAATTGATTCCAAATGGCAAAAAGTCTGGGCCGACAAGAATTTATTTAAGGCTGAGAACAAATCAACTAAACCAAAGTATTATGCCCTGGATATGTTCCCCTACCCATCCGGTTCAGGATTGCACGTTGGCCATATTGCTTCGTACACACCAGCAGATATTATTTCTAGGTATAAAAGAGCCAAGGGCTTTAACGTTTTGCACCCGATGGGCTACGATGCCTTTGGACTTCCGGCCGAACAATACGCCATTCAAACTGGAATTCACCCAGCTATCACGACCGAAAAAGCCATCGCTAGCTTTCGACATACTTTGCAAAGCTTTGGATTTTCTTTTGATTGGTCTCGAGAAATTTCAACTTGTGATCCCAAGTATTATAAATGGACCCAATTTATTTTTACAAAGCTTTATGAAAAAGGCTTGGTCTATCAAAAAGAAGTTCCAGTAAATTGGTGCCCGGCTTTAAAAACCGTTTTAGCCAATGAAGAAGTCGTCGACGGAAAAAGCGAGCGCGGCGGACACCCTGTGATTCGCATGCCGATGAAGCAGTGGATGTTAAAAATCACCGACTATGCCGAAAGATTATTGCAAGATTTAGATAAAGTGGATTGGCCGGAAAGAACCAAAGAAGGTCAAAAAAATTGGATCGGAAAATCCGAAGGCGCACAAGTTCAATTCAAAATCGAAGGCCTGACTGGCCATGATTCAGAAAACACTTTTTCTGTTTTCACCACTCGGCCAGACACTTTGTTCGGCGTGACCTTTATGGTTTTGGCGCCAGAACATCCTTTGGTTTCTAAAATCACCACGGCAACCCAAAAATCAGACGTCGATCAATATGTATTAAAATCTTCTAAGAAGTCTGAAGTCGACCGCAAAGCCGCTCAAGAAAAGTCCGGAGTTTTCACTGGCGCTTATGCTATCAATCCAGTCTCGGGAAAAAAGGCACCGATTTGGATCGCCGATTATGTTTTAATGGATTACGGAACCGGAGCTATCATGGCAGTTCCGGGCCACGATCAGCGCGACTTTGAATTTGCAAAAAAATTCGATCTTCCCATTCAACAAGTTTTGCAATCCGCTAATGCCGAAGACAATAAGCTGGAAAAAGCTTTTGAAGGCGAAGGAACTTTAATCAACTCTGATTTTTTGAATGGCTTGAAGAAAACCGAAGCCATTCAGAAAATGTTGGCTCACCTTGAAAGCAAAAAATTAGGAACTCGCGAAGTTCAATACAAGTTACGCGATTGGTTGTTTTCAAGACAGCGCTATTGGGGCGAGCCGTTCCCAATTGTTCACATGAATGATGGTAAAACAAAAGCATTACCAGTCTCTGAGCTACCGGTGACTTTGCCAGAAGTTGCCGATTACGAACCTTCTGAAAAAGGTGAAGCCCCTTTAGCCAAAGTAAAAGACTGGGTGGCCTACACTTCGCCAAATGGCGAAAAGGGAATGCGAGAAACTGACACCATGCCGGGCTCAGCCGGATCTTCTTGGTATTTTTTAAGATATGTTGATCCCTTGAACGAGTCCGAGCCCTTTTCAAAAGACGCTCAAAATTATTGGATGCCGGTGGATTTGTATGTCGGCGGCGCGGAGCACACAGTAGGACATTTGCTCTACGCCCGCTTCTGGCAAAAAGTTCTTTTTGATTGTGGTCTTGTCAATCACCCTGAGCCTTTCCAAAAATTGGCTCACCAAGGATTGGTGCTTGGACCTGACGGCGAAAAAATGTCGAAATCCCGTGGAAACACAATTCCGGCGGACTCGGCAAATACAGAATACGGCGCCGATGCCACAAGAATGTACATTTGCTTTATGGGGCCATTTGAAAAGGACAAGCCTTGGTCTTTGACAGGAATTGAAGGGGTCAGACGTTTTCTGGATCGCGTTTGGCGATTGGTTTGCGATGACAACGGCAATGTCGTAGCCAACGACGAAGCTTGCCCACCTGAAATTGAAAAAATGCTTCATAAAACGATTAAAAAGGTCACCACTGACATCGAGACATTTGGCTTTAACACTTGCATCAGCCAAATGATGATCTTGGTCAACGAAATCTACAAAGCCAACGTCAAACCGAAGGCTACTTTGCGAACCTTAGCACAGCTAATGATGCCATTTGCTCCCCATTTGGCCGAAGAGATCTGGGAAAAGCTTGGTGGCCACCAGATTTCTGGCGGTTGCGTATCAATAGCACCTTGGCCTGAATTCAATCCAGCATTGTGCACTGATGATGTGATAACCATGGGTGTTCAGGTGAACGGAAAGATGCGCGGAACGGTTGAATTGGCTCCAGATGCATCTGAGGCCATTGCCGTACAGGCAGCCATGGCTGTTGCGAACGTCACCAATGCTATTGGCGGTAAGCCAGTGGATAAGATCATTTATAAGGCCGGCAAAATCTTGAACTTGATCGTAAAAGGTTGAGTTCAAATTTTTTGGCTAAAATTTTGAACTTTCTTGAGATTTTTTTTGCAACTTTCGTGGATTGTGATACCTACGAAAGCCATGGAAATAGTCACAAACTCAAGAGGTTCATCCGTGTCAGCTACTAACTCACCTACTGTGTGGTCTCCGGAACAAAGCGCCGAACTTTATGGCATTAACTCTTGGGGCGGCGGTTATTTTCGCGTCAACAAGCAAGGGAACGTTTCAATCACTCCGATGGGTCTTGAAGGACCTTCTGTCGATTTGCATGAATTGACCCAGGATCTAATGGACCGAGGAATTCGCGTTCCGATCATGATTCGCTTTCCAGACATTATCAAAGCTCGAGTTGAATTGATTAACACCTGTTTTGAAAAAGCGATTGCTGATCACAGCTACCGTGGCACTTATTGCGGAGTTTACCCAATCAAGGTCAATCAACAGCGCCACTTAGTTGAAGAAATCGTCAAACACGGAAAACATCGCCGTTTAGGCTTAGAGTGCGGAAGTAAGCCTGAGCTTTTAGTTGTTTTGGCTTTAATGAATACTCCAAATGCTTTGGTTATTTGTAATGGCTTTAAAGATTACGAATACATTGAAACAGCTATTCTTTCGCAAAAGCTGGGTCGCCACACCATCATCGTTGTAGATCGCTACGAAGAGTTAAAGATGATCGTGAATACGGCGAAGAAGTTTAACGCCCGCCCTCACATTGGTTTCCGTGCAAAACTGAACACTCAAGGTGCAGGAAAATGGGTGGACTCTTCTGGCGCCACTTCAAAATTTGGTTTAACAGCCACTGAAATCGTATTGGGAATCGAACTTTTGAAAAAAGAAGGCATGTTGGATTGCCTTGAGCTTTTACACTTTCACATCGGATCCCAGATCCCAGCGATTCAAAGTTTGAAGTCTTCTTTAAAAGAAGGGGCTCGTTTCTTCACTGAGCTTTATGCGATGGGAGCAACCGGCTTAAAGTTTATCGACGTGGGTGGCGGTCTTGGCGTGGATTACGACGGCACAGGACGCACAGACAGTTCCATCAACTATAGCGAACAAGAATACGCCAATGACGTCGTATCTGCCCTGCAAACTTTATGTGACGAGAAAAACGTTCCTCATCCAGATATCGTCACCGAGTCTGGCCGATTTTTAGTCGCACACCACTCGATTTTGGTTTTCAATGTTATGGGCATCAATGATTTGCGAATGGCAGAACCTCCTCGTCCTGCCACCAAAGCCGATCACCCTTTGATGCAAGATCTTCAGTATATTTATGAAAAATTGAATAACGACAACATCAACGAGTGCTTCAATGACTTGCAACAGGCAAAAACTGAAACATTGTCTTTATTCACCTACGGAGTTTTGAATCTTCAGCAGCGAGCTTGGGCTGAGAGCATGTATTTTGCGATCGCCACCAAGATGATTCCAATCGCAAAAACAACTGAAGATGGCGAAGCTATTTTCACAACTTTGGCCAAAGAACTTTGCGACACTTATTTCTGTAATTTCTCGGTATTCCAATCGGTTCCAGATTCTTGGGCGGTTGGACAAATGTTTCCAGTGATGCCAATCCATCGCCTGGGCGAAAAACCGACTCGCGAAGCGAACCTAGCAGACCTTACTTGCGATTCGGATGGTAAGCTTGAAAAGTTCATCGACACCGAAACTGGTGAATACAAAGAAACTTTACATGTTCACGATCTAAAAGAAGGTGAACACTATTTCTTGGCAGTCTTTTTGACTGGCGCTTATCAGGAAATCCTTGGAGATTTACACAATCTTTTTGGTGATACTGATGCAGTTCACGTTTCCTTGCATGAAAGTGGCTACACGCTTGATCACTACATCCCTGGAGACACCGTGACTGAAGTTCTATCTTACGTTCAATATCGTCATTACAACATGGTGGATAGCGTTCGTCAGGCGGCAGAAGAAAGTATTCAAAAAGGCACGATCAGCAAACAAGAAGCAAAATTGTTGATCAAGCATTATGAAGAAGGCTTGTCTGGATACACATATCTAGAAGACGCCGAGTAAGGCCTATCTACAGCCAAATCTTTAGTAATTCTTCGGTTTTTCGCCAAAGCTGAATTGCAGTTTTGTCGTCCAATGCATACCGAGAAACAATTGCTTCTTTGGAATTCACAAAATATTTGCCGGTGACACCCTCGACTTGAGGACTTGTCGCAAGATAAATTGAAGTCTGGCAGCCAACATCGACTCCATCTCCTTGAATGTTAAATCCCGCCCTTAACAATTTCGTATCAATCACACCCGGATGAAGACTGTTAAATGTCACATTAGAAACTTTATTCAAAGCCGCTAGAACCCTAGTCATCATAATTTCCATCAATTTACTAACTGAATAGGCCTGATAGGCTTCAAAATGCTTTTCGCCATTTAAGTTATCAAATTTCAAATGTCCTTTGGTGTGGGCTACTGAACTGACGTTGACCACTCGTGAAGAAATTTGATTTTTTAAAAGTGGCAATAGCTTTTGAGTCAGCAAAAATGGAGCAAGGTAGTTCACCGCAAAAGTCATTTCAAAATTATCAGCCGTTAACGTTCTTTGATTCATATACACGCCCGCATTGTTGATCAGAACTGACAACGAGGGCGCTACCGCTTGCACCTGTTCCGCAAGCTTCACAACTTCGCTCATCACTGAAAGATCTCCCCATACCGGAATCAATCTGTCAGTTTTGGTTTGGGGCTTTTGTCCGCCATAGACCAAAATCTTATCAATGGCCTCTAGTGCTTTACCTTCATTTCGACCATGAACCAAAATCTGATGACCAGAAATATATAGATGCTCACAGGTTGATAGACCAATTCCGTCTGAACTTCCGGTAACCAAAATTGTTTTGAGATTTGTCATCATTCAATTCCTAGGTTTTGGCATCAAAGGCGTCTCGAACTGCTAAGCCGATATTGATCAATGCTATCATGGTCACTAACAAAGCAAAAGAGGGCCACCAAACCAACCATTCGGCCAAATTAAAGTACTTCTGAGCCTGCCCCATGAGTTCCCCCCAACTGGGTGTCGGGGCCCTTAGACCAAGTCCCAGATAATCTAACAAAGCCAGTCCTGAGATATTGGCAGCAATAGCAAAAGGGGAAAACGTCACCAGCGGAGTCAAAGCGTTGGGCCAAATGTGCAACATCACCACTCGGAAATGTGAGGCTCCGATGGCCCGAGCGGCTTCGACATATTCTCGTTTTCGCAACTGTAGAAACTGCGCCCGCATATGATGATAAATACCAGTCCAATCAAAAATCACACTGAAGCAGACCAGCAAACTCATAGAAGGTTCAAAAATTGAAATGACGGTAATAAGTAACAACAACTGCGGAGTCATCTCGAGCAATTCCACCAAGCGTGAACCAACCAGATCCACTCGCCCGCCTACATAGCCCTGAATCGAACCAATCACTGCACCGATCAAATAAGATAAAAGCCAAACACCAAACGCATAACCAATCGAGTATCGAAAGCCATACAACAATCGAGTCAATACATCTCGACCGCGATCATCTGTTCCCATCCAATTGTCTTTTGACGGCGGCGCTGGATAGTCGCTGACCATTTTATTACTTTCAAATGGATCCCAACGAACCACAGGCCAAATTGCCCAATCACTATCGGACAATTCCAACCCGCGATAGTCCATCACAAAAATATCTTCGCGGCCAAATTCCGACGGATGATAATCCGCCAAAAGTGGCACAAAAGTTCTTCCATGATAACTCATGATCAATGGCTTGTTGTTAGCCCAAAACTCGGCCGTGAAGCTGAAAAATGCGATGGCAATTAATATCCAAATTGAAAAAACCGCAATCTTGTTCTTTTTGAACTTTCGATAACGCTTTAAACTTAATTCATTGCGGACCAGACGACCTTCAATCATTTGAAATCTATCCTTGGATCAATAAGAACATAAATAAAATCACTAAACAGACGTCCCGCTAAAAGAATCAATGAAGAAAGAAAAATCAAACCCATGATCACATTGTAATCCCTGGATAAAATCGATTGATAGGAAAGCAACCCAATTCCGTCCAATTGGAAAATCGTTTCCACAATCAAAGATCCCGCTAAAAAAACTCGGAAAAATCCCCCGATGCCAGTCGCAATCGGGATCAGCGCATTTCTCAATGCGTGTTTATAAAGGACGACATTTTCCTCAAGCCCTTTGGCCCGCGCAGTTCGCACATAGTCTTGCTTGATCACATCGAGCATCGAATTTCGCATCAACATGGTCAGTTCGGTAAATCCACCAATCATGTAGCATGCGATTGGAAGCACAAAGTGATGAAGACGATCTAAAACTTTTCCACCAAATGATAGTGATTCATAGCCGTCTGAATAAAGCATTCCGATTGGGAACCAACTGAAGTGTCGGCCGCCCGCAAAAAACACAATCAAAAATATACCCAACACCAATGGTGGGATCGAATAGGCTACGTAAAGTGCTAATCCAGAAATCGTGTCAAAACGAGTTCCCGCCCGAATTGCCTTTGCTATCCCCAGCGGAACACAAACCAAATAGGTCAAAAATAAAGAGGCCACTCCAAACTGCAAAGAAACAGGAAATTTAGAAGTAATCACATCTAAAACTGGCTCTTGATAGGTGAAACTTTCTCCGAAATCAAGATGAGCAAGGTTGGTCAACCACAGCCAATAGCGTTCATGAACTGGCTTATCGAAGCCATATTGTTTTTTGAGTGATTCCAGTACTTCTTCATTTAATCCCGATTGGATTCCTGATTTGGAAGAAGCTCCACCACCTTCGGCATTGGCGCTACCAAATCGAATGGCCTGAATTTTTTGTTCAATAGGCCCACCTGGAGCCAAATTAATGACAAAAAAACAGACCAGCGTGATCCCCAAAAAAGTTGGGATCATCAACATCAATCTGCGAACTAAATATATAAACACTGAACCCCTCTTTTAATTAAGTCGAGAGCTTAGGGATTGATCCACCAAAAATCAGATCCAACCGAATACTTAAATGTATCACCTGGTCGGCCAATTTTAGCTGATGCCGCATACAAAGAATACTTCTCATTGAACATGAAAATATAAGGAGCATCGTTTGCGATTCGCTCATACACTTTTCGCAACATTGTGATTCTTTTTTTACGGTCCAACTCGGCCCGAGCCTGATCGATCAATCGATCCACCTCTGGAATTTTATAGTGAATAAAATTTGAGCCGCCGGCGACAGCACTTGATGAATGCCACTGCTGTTTAGGATCAAACTCAATTCCTGTAGACCATGCTAATGAAACTGCATCGAACTTGCCTTCATCTAGGATCTTCAAAAACGAATTCCACTCTAAATATTTAACTTCCATTTCAATGCCGGCTTTTTTTAGGTCCTCTTTGTAGTAAGTCAGATATTTTTCATATTCTTTATTTGAGTGAATCAAAGAAAACTTAAAGTCGACTTTTTTCCCAGCAACTGTTTTGTCCAAAGTTCCGTCTTTGTCTGAATCTTTCCATCCCGCTTTCGCCAAAATCTCGGATGCCTTTTTAGGATCAAATTCAATCGGCTTGACGTTTGGAGAAGCATAATCCGAAAAAACATCCGTTGGACCAGTAGCTGGGACCGACAAATCATAGCGAAATTTCGCGATCATTTCTTTTTTATTGAACAAATGAGCCAGAGCTTTGCGGACTTCCTTGTCTTTAAAAGTTGGGTTTTCAAGATTCCAGCCAACGTAGCGATAGCTCTTACCAGTGACGTTTTCAGCTTTGATCTTAACAACTGATTTTCCCCAATTTCCGCCTTCGGTTTTTTTAACAAATTCTTCAGGACTTAAATCGTCGTAATCAATATCGCCCTTATTGAGCATTTCAAGATAAACATTACCGTCTTTAACAAATCTCAAAGTCAAAGTGTCGATGTTATAAAGACCTTTCATGTCTGGAACATCTTTACCGATCCAACCTTCAAATTTCTTCAAAACAATTTTTTGTCCCTTATCAAATTTTTCGATTTTGTATGGGCCAGAGCCGACAAGCTCTTTGTTCATCTTTTTAGATTTTTCAACATCCGAATAAATGTGCTTTGGAAGGATTTGCATTCCCGCCGCAATGTCAAAATTCAAAAAATACAATTCTTTCGTGTAGAACTTCACTTGCATTGGATCGACAACTTCAACTTTTGCGATTCCTTCATAGTAAGGACGCTTGTGAGCGGCATTGTATTTAGGCTCAAAAATCGCATCAAAAGAAAACTTCACGTCTTCAGCTGTCAAAGGCTGACCATCATGAAAAGTGAGTCCTTTTCTAAGCCAAAACGTAAACACCTTTCCGTCTTTTGAAACTTCCCATTTTTCTGCCAAATAAGGCTTCCACTCGTATGTTCTAGGATCTTTGGTCAGCAGTGATGCCATTGTGAAATCATGGACATTTGACGCCGAAACGTCTGTCGCCGTGATCGGATGAATCGTTGGTGGCTCAACCCGGATATTCAAGGTCATATTACCACCCTGAGGTGCCGAAGGATTTCCAGCTGGCGTCAACGCAGCTGCTGCTGCCGGCGCTGCCTTAGCAGCTTTACTCGCCAAAGCTTTCGGCGCTACGAACCCCAATACGACTAACATTGAGGCTAAAAACATTTTTGAATATAAATTTAAATTTAGGATATTGCGACTCATCGATGTCCCCTTATTTTTGTCTAATTTTGCCGTCCCAATTTCCGGCAAGAGGTGATAATAATCAAGCACTATGTCACACAACACTCAGTTCGATACGAATCTAGAAGCTAATTTTGACCCTACGCAGACTATTTCATCCGAGTTTGGAATTTTCGGTATTCCAATCGAAGAAGAAAAAGCAAAACTTGTATTGCTACCTGTCCCCTGGGAAGTGACAACTTCCTACGGCAAAGGAGCAAGTCAGGGCCCCCGCATCATTCGCCAAGCCTCGGAACAAATCGATTTATTTGATCTAGAAACTGGCAAGGCTTATTTGGCCGGCTACTTTATGAAAGAAGTCTCAGAAGAGATGCTTTCTAAAAACATGGTCATGAAGGCCAAAGCTCAAGAATTGATCAAATTGAAAACCAATTTGGACGACAACTATGCTTTTCAAAACAAATTGGCCGAAGATGTCAACGCAGCCTGCAAAGAAATGACGGATTGGGTTTATAACGAGAGTAAAAAAATCCTTTCTCAAGGAAAAATTCTGGGACTGGTCGGCGGCGACCACTCGACTCCGCTGGGGGCTATTCGCGCACTGAGCGAAAAATATAAAGGCGAGTTCGGCGTCCTTCACTTTGATGCTCATGCGGATTTGCGAAAAGCTTATCAAGGTTTTCAACAATCTCATGCTTCCATTATGTACAATGTGATGACCTCTGATTTTAAACCAAAGAAATTGGTCCAAGTCGGAATTCGCGATTTCTGCGAAGAAGAATACAACTTCATTCAAGAGCGACCAAAAGAAGTGAAAACCTTTTTTGACCTTGAAAACAAAAAACGTCAACTGAAGGGCGAGTCCTGGGCACAAATCACCAAAGATATCGTCAATGAACTTCCACAGAATGTTTATATCTCTTTTGATATTGATGGGCTTGATCCCGCCTTGTGTCCAAGCACTGGAACTCCAGTTGCTGGCGGCCTAAGCATGAGTGAAGCTTTTTATGTGTTTTCCGCAGTCGCCGAAAGTGGTCGAACCATCATCGGATTTGATTTAAATGAAGTTTCTTGCGGCGAGCAAAACGAGTCCGAATGGGACGGAAACGTTGGGGCTCGAGTGCTTTATAAACTTTGTGGATGGGCTGTTACCAGCCAAAGCAAGTCGAAATGATAAAAAATCTAATAGCACTTAGTTCAATGGTGTCTTTTCTATTTCAAAGTGTTTGTTTGGCAGAAGAAAATAGATCATCGACAAAGACAGAAGAAATTTGCTCGATCGAGCAAGACAAAAAAAAATGCTCCTCTAAAGTGATACATCAAAAGCCTGATAAATCAAAAAAAGAAGAGCACATTAAAACAAAAGTATTAAAATTTAGAGAGCAAAGCGTAGACGAAGAGGTGGACTAGCCGCCTCTTGCATATCTCTTTGTCATGGATTCACGAATTTCAGCACCTTCGATGCTCAATCGTGTCCAAGGAATTGCTTTTAGTCTTTCTGGTTCAATAACTTCTTCGGTTTCTTCACAAACACCAAAAGAGCCATTTTCAATACGAGCTAAAGCACTTTCAATCTCAACTAGTTGACTGCGAAGTCTTTCGTGTAGATTTAAAAATTCAGCTTCAGCCAAAACCCGAACAGTTTGATCGGCTTCGTCCCC
>CAZDHC010000093.1:0-14075 GCA_964505225.1 uncultured Bdellovibrio sp.
TTTTTACCATTTCTAATCGTCGATATGGTCGCAGCCAGCGTTTTGATGTCTATGGGTATGATGATGTTGCCTCCGATTGTCATTTCTTTGCCATTTAAAATTATGCTTTTTGTGTTGGTCGATGGTTGGTCTTTGATCATCGGTTCGATGGTTAAAAGCTTTGGCTAAAAGTTTCGGCTAAGACTGGTTTGATTTAAGGAGTTCAGGATGAACGAAGATATGATCATAAAGCTGGGGCAGGATGCTCTTCGCACTACGGCCTTGTTGGCCGGACCCTTGTTGGTTTCCACATTGGTGATTGGTCTAGCTGTCAGTATTTTTCAAGCATTAACTCAGATCAATGAGGCCACTTTAACGTTCATTCCAAAAATGATTGTGGTGGCAGTGATTATTGTATTAGCCGGTCCTTGGATGATGGATGTCTTAACAACATATACGACAACTTTGTTTGAAAGTATCGCAACAATCGTAAGGGAGTAGAATGTTTCCAGGTTTGAGCCAGTTTCCAGAAGGACAGATCATCGCATTTGCACTAGTGCTTTTGCGGGTGATCGCCATGGTTGTGGCTTGGCCGATATTTGGAACGAATTCAGTTCCAGTTCATACCAAAATTCTACTTTCTATTACTTTTTCCGTTCTACTTTTTCCCACAATTAAATTTAACAACATCAACTTGATCAATATGGGTGACGAACTGATTTTCCTAGCTGCCAGGGAAATCATGGTCGGTTTGGCATTAGGATTTTTGATGCGGATGTTTTTCTTTGCCGTCAGTATTGCCGGTGAAGTGATCAGTGTGACCTCAGGATTGTCATCAGCACAGCTTTACAACCCAGCGATGGGAACTCACGGAAATGTCATCGAACAATTTGAAGTGATGTTGGCGTCGATATTTTTTCTAGCAATGAACGGCCATCACATTTTTCTTTCGGGTCTAGCGCAAAGTTTCGATTTTGCACCGGTGGCCGATATAGCTATCAAGACGAATGCTTTTGGCGGCATTGGCGGAATGGTGCAAGAAGTTTTCTTAATGGGATTGCGGATTTCGACACCGGTGATGATCGCTGTTTTCTTGGCAAATGTGGCCATGGGAATAATCGGAAGAGCCGTTCCGCAGATCAACGTATTGGTGACCAGTATGCAAGTCACTTTGCTTTTGGGATCAGCAGTCTTGTTTGTGACTGTTCCCCTGTTCATTAACGAACTTTCAGGAATGATGGATATAATGTCGAGTCGTCTTTTTGAATTTATGAAGGTGATGTAATGGCTGATGAAGATCAGGAAAAGACAGAAGAAGCGACGCAGACCCGGAAAGATGATTTCCGAAAAAGAGGTCAAGTTGCTCAATCTCGCGAACTGACGAGCGCACTATTTCTATTAGTGGCGGCGGGCAGTATTGTCTTTTTGTCTCGATACTTTTTTGGACAGCTTAGTGAAATGTTCAACTATTCTTTTGGTCCTGACATGGTCGTTGCTGTTAGAAGTGATGACATCATTACCGCTTTGAAACTAGCGGGTGGAAAGCTTGCTCTTTTAATTCTCCCTGTTTTGGGAATCGCCTTTGTCGTCGGTGTCGGCTCCACTTTGGTTCAAATCGGTTGGTTGAATGTGGAAGATGCATTGAGTCCTGACTTAAAGAAAATCAATCCTCTCGAAGGATTCAAACGGGTTGTTTCTTTAAAGAATCTGGTCGAGGCGCTTAAGTCACTTCTGAAATTGGTATTCATTGGTGCGATTGTATTGATGATCATTAAAGGCGAATTCTTTCGCGTTCCAGCCATGATTCAGTTTTCGGCAAGTCAACTTGTTCAATATGTTGGTGACGTCACGGTTAGACTGTTTGGTGGAATCGGGATGGCCATGTTCGTTTTGTCGGCTGCCGACTACTTCTTTCAGCGTTGGGATCTAGAAAAGAAAATGATGATGACCAAGCAAGAAGTGAAAGAAGAACACAAAAGCCGAGAGGGTGACCCTTTAATTAAATCACGTATCCGCCGCGTTCAAAAAGATATGGCCAACCGTCGCATGATGGAAAAAGTGCCAACTGCAGATGTCATCGTCACCAATCCAACTCACATCGCTGTGGCACTTAAGTACGATGCCAATTTGCCTGCACCGCAAGTGATCGCTAAGGGTGCGGATTTGATAGCCGAGAAAATCAAAGAGATTGCAAGAGCTAACAACATTCCCATCGTGGAAAATAAACCATTGGCTCGAACTATTTTTAAGACTTTAAAAATTGGCCAGGTGATTCCCCGAGAGCTATTTGTCGCGGTGGCTGAAGTTCTTTCTTATGTTTACAAGTTGCGCCGGAAGGTAAGAAAATAATGGAACAGTTTTTTCAATTCATTAAGAAATTTGAAAAGTACACCAAGAATACGGATCTATTTGTCGCATTCGGTATTTTTGTTATTTTGGGTGTGATGATCATCCCATTGCCGCCAATCATGTTGGATTTGGGATTAACATTTTCACTCGCAATCAGTATTTTAATTTTATTGGTTTCCATTTATATCAACAAAGCTCTCGAGTTTTCGGTCTTTCCTTCTTTGCTCTTGTTGACCACTTTGTATCGCTTGGCATTGAACGTCGCCACGACCAGATTGATTTTGACCCATGGTCATGAAGGCACCAAGGCCGCTGGTGATGTGATCAATGCTTTCGGAAATTTCGTGGTTGGCAACAACTACGTCATTGGAACCATTGTCTTCGTAATTTTAGTTGTGATCAACTTTGTCGTTATCACCAAGGGTTCTGGTCGAGTGGCCGAGGTCGCAGCACGATTTACATTAGATGCGATGCCAGGTAAGCAAATGTCGATTGACGCCGATTTAAATGCAGGCCTTATCAACGAACAAGAGGCTCGACGCCGTCGACAAGAGATTGAAGGCGAAGCAGATTTCTATGGAGCCATGGATGGTGCCAGCAAGTTCGTTCGAGGAGATGCGATTGCGGGAATTTTAATTACAGTGGTCAACGTCGTTGGCGGACTATTAATTGGAGTTTTGCAGAAGGATCTTGATATCGCTACAGCTGCAAAAAATTACACCATGTTGACGATTGGTGATGGATTGCTTGCGCAAATTCCAGCCCTAATTATTTCTACTGCAGCAGGTACTGTGGTGACTCGAAGTTCTCGCTCTGGAAAAAACATGGGCGAAGAGATGATTGGCCAGCTTTTGTTAAATCCAAGAGCCGTCGGAATTTCTGGTGCCGTGATCGTCACTTTGGGTTTGGTGCCAGGATTGCCGACGATTCCATTTTTGCTGATGGGTGCTTTTCTGGGAACGATGTCTTGGGTGATTAAGCGCTACCAAAAAGAGACCGAAGAAAATGACAAAAAAAGAGCCGAAGAATCAGCAGTCGGTCCGAAAAAAGAAAATATCGAAAATCTATTGCCCTTGGATATGGTCGAATTGGAAGTGGGCTATGGACTTATCAATGTAGTTGAGAGCGACCAATCTGGAGATTTGCTAGAGCGGATCGTCAGTATTCGAAAGCAATTCGCTTTGGACCTGGGAATTATTGTTCCAAGTATACACATTCGCGACAACTTGCAGTTGGCTTCGGGTGAATATCGTTTGTTGATTAAAGGAAATCGAGTTGGTGGCGGCGTGCTTAAACCCGAATGCCTTTTGGCAATGGATCCAGGAAATGTCTCCGACCCTGTCGATGGATTTCCAACTAAGGAGCCGGCTTTTGGATTGGATGCAACTTGGATTCATCCAGGACTAAAAGAGCAAGCTGAAGTTTCTGGCTATACGGTTGTGGATTTGCCAACAGTCATGGCAACTCATTTGACTGAAATCATTCGTGGGCACGCTCATGAATTGCTGGGTCGTCAAGAGGCGGCTGCTTTGGTCGACAATTTCAAAAAGACTCATCCAAAAGTGGTCGAAGACCTGGTTCCAGAGCAACTTTCATTGGGAGCTGTCGTGCGAGTATTACAAAACTTACTCAAGGAACAAGTTTCTATTCGGGACTTGCGAACAATTTTCGAGAACTTAGCTGATGAGGCCACGAAATCTAAAGACATCGAAGTTCTGACCGAGTCTGTTCGTAAGGCTTTAGCAAGATCTATCACTTCAAAATACATGAACGAAAGTGGAAACATTCCAGTGATGACATTGCATCCAAATGTCGAAGAATTGATCGCCAACTCATTGTTGCAAACGGAGCAAGGTGTGCAGTTGATTATGGATCCTCAATCAGCGCAAAAGTTGATCACTGAAATTGCTGGTACGGTCGAACATCATCCGGAAATAGCGGGTCAGCCGATATTGCTGACCAGTCCGACGGCTCGCCGTCATCTGTACAAATTGACATCGCGTTTTATACCCCAATTGGTTGTTTTATCTCATAACGAATTGACGTCAGAAGCGAACGTCAAATCTGTTGGAACAGTGGAGATGAGTCATGCAGGTTAAGAAATTTGAAGCCCGAACAATGAAAGAAGCCCTTGAAATGGTGAAGGTTCAATTGGGACCGGACGCTATTATTTTAAGTGCTCGAGATAACAATAAAAGTTTTGGCTTGGTTGGGCAAGGCAGCGTTGAAATCACGGCAGCTGTTTCTGAAGAGACTTTACAGAAAAAGAAGTTCACGGAAAGTCGCTTGCGTGAAGATGATCGCGAAAAATTAAGCCGCAGCTCTGCTAAAATTCAAAGACAAACAATTGACCGCATGGTGAACAAATATATTGCGGAAAAAGAAGAGCGAATGCCAAGAGCGGTGACCAGAACTAGATACATTGATATCGATGATGAAGAATCGCAAATGATGGCTAATCAGTCGGGTGAAATGGCCAGTGAGCGCATCAAAAATGCCGCTCAACGTGCGCTCCAGTCTGCGGGTGGATGGTTAGAGACTCAGTATGGCCAGCCGCCAAGAGCAATTCCTAATCAGTACCAATCAAATCAGGCGCAAAGTAACCAGGTACAAAATGCGCAAGTTCAAAACATACAGGTCAATGCCCACCAAGCAGCTGTTGAAACGGCTGAAATTCAAACTTTGAAAAATGAAATTGCAGGATTGAAACAAGTATTGGCGCAATTTCAACAAATCCCACAGTCTTTCTCGAACGCTCAGCATCCTGGGCATAGCTATGGGCTTTCCTATGATTTAAGTCATATGTTTGAAAAGTTGACCAATGCAGGAGTGGCCGAAGATTTTGCCGCTGAAATTTTGACTCAAGCTCAAGAACAAATGCCGGCTTTGAAATTGAAAAATAAGGCCCTGGTGGAAGCGTGGACTGCTAAATACATTTTGAATTCGACTCAAATTTCGGCTGATAAAAATCCGCCAAAGATTCAAATTTTCGTGGGACCAGCAGGAACAGGAAAAACCGCAAGTTTGATCAAAATGGCCAGTCACTTAGTGGTTAATGAAAACAAAAAAGTGGCCTTGGTGACGACTGACACCATGAAGGTTGGCGCGACAGATCAGATGCGAATTTACGCGCAAATTTTGAATGTGCCATTTGGCGTTGTCAGACAAAAATCCGATTGGGATAAAATCATGGTTCAGCTTTCGAATTATGATGCCATCTTGGTGGACTATTCAGGCTTGAGTCTTAAAACAATGGAAGAAATTTCATTCATTCGAAATTTGATTCCTTCAGAAAAATTTCCTTCGCAAGTTCACTTGGTCCTTTCGTGTTTAGCAAAAGATTCAGACCTGACTGAAATTGGCAAAAGATACAAAGTGACCGGATTTCAAAATGTGATTTTCACTGGCCTTGATGAATCCTCTCAGCACGGGACCATTTACAATTTCATGAGAAGATTCTCGACGCCACTTCACAGTTTCGGAATTGGCCCTCGGGTTCCTGAAGACTTTGAAGTCGCGACCAAAGAGCGAGTTTTAGATTTGATTTTCAAAATTACTAAAATGCAGAAACAAGGACAGGTCTGAAGATGTCGACAAATCGCAAGACAAAGACGATCAGTATCACATCAGGAAAAGGTGGAGTTGGTAAGACCACACTCATCGGAAATATGGCCTACGCCCTGGCGATGAAGGGTAAGCGAGTTTTGATTTTTGATGGTGATCTAGGCTTAGCCAATGTCGACATTATGTTTGGTGTAAAACCCGAGGGTAATATTTTGGATGTTCTTCGCGGTGACAAAGAAATTCATCAGATTGTCTATCCGCTGACGCCGAATATTTCTTTGATTCCAGGTGGAAGTGGTTTGGTTGAGCTCAATCGTTTAAATGGTTTTGAACGTCGAACTTTGCTAGATGCTGTGAGTTCATTGGATTATCAATATGACTACCTGTTGATTGATACAGCGCCAGGAATTGGCGACAACGTACTTTATTTGAATTCAGCAGCACAAGTTTGCAGTGTTGTGATCACACCGGATCCAGCTTCGCTGGCAGATGCTTATGCTTTGATAAAAATATTAAATAAAGAGTACAAAGAGACGAAGTTTTCAATTGTCTGCAATCAAGTGCGTGATGAAGTTGAGGGGATTTCTTTATTCAATCGATTCAATGAAGTTGTGAATCGCTTTCTGTACATTGGTCTTGATTACTGGGGAGCTTTGCCAATGGATCCAATTTACAGAAGGACAACTCAAAATCAGCGTCTCATTTTGAAACACGAACCAAATTCAGAGGCTGCCCAGCATCTTCTTAGAATTTCCAATAAGTTAGAAGCTTCTGCTCGTATCCAGAACGAAAAGACAGGACTTCAATTCTTTTGGGAGCAAGTTGTGGGCGTGGCTTAAGGGCTGTTTTTTGAATTGGACTTTCGGACTTGAGATGGCTTTGTTAGAATTTTAAGTGGGGATAGGGGAATCATGGGAAAAAACGTTGCGCTTCTAAAAAAGTATAAAGACGAGCCTCGTAAATTAGAGACAACTGAAAAGGATAAGCTAGTTGTAGAGTACGCTCCGCTTATTAAATTCATTGCTCAGAAAATTGCGGTAAGACTTCCTTCTAATATTGAATTGGATGACCTAATTTCAAGTGGTGTTATTGGTTTGATGGATGCCATCGACAAATACGATCCAACCCGTGATAATAAATTTAAAACCTATGCCGAATTCCGTATTCGTGGAGCCATCTTGGATGAGCTTCGTGCGCAAGATTGGGTGCCTCGTTCTATCCGTGATAAAGCAAAACTTTTAGATAAAACAGTCGCAACTCTAGAGGCTGATTTGGGCCGAGTGGCAACAGATGAAGAAGTGGCTAAAGCTTTAAACGTTTCGATCGAAGACTTTCACGATATTTTAAATCAGGTTCGTCCGGTTTCATTGCTTTCAATCGATGAATCCCAAACTTTCAGTAATGTTGATAAAAAATCGATCTTAAATATCTTAGAAGGATGTCGATTGAACAATCCGTTCAATCAATTGAACGTTAAGTCAGTTAAAGAAGTGGTCACCATGGCGATTGAAGAATTGCCTGAAAGACAACGCTTGGTGCTTTCTTTGTACTATTACGAAGATTTGAACCTAAAAGAGATTGGCAAAGTTCTACGAGTCACCGAATCCCGAGTTTCTCAGCTGCACGCACAGGCCGTTTCGCGCCTTCGCAATAAATTGGCAGCAACTTTGGGCTCAGGCGAACTAGACGTCGCTTAGTTTTTATTAAATTGATCTTTAATTTTTTGCATCAGGCGGGCTTCCATTTGGCGGACCGCTTCGCGAGTGATGCCGTGTTTGTCGCCGATTTCCTGCAAGGTCAACGGCTCATCATTTAAGATGCGTTCTTCTAAAATGATTTTTTCCCGCGCAGATAATTTAGGTCTTAAAGCTTCAATGGCCTCATGCAAATGAGAAATCTCTTCCATCTTCCCTAATTCTTCATCAGGTGCAGACTCATATTTGGATTGTTGAAAGTCCATCAAGGTCGTTGACGAGTCATCACCTGTCGGTCGATCTAAGCTAACGTCTCGGCCGGACATTCTTTGTGCCATAATTTCAACTTCATCTTCAGGGATGCCAAGTTTAGAGCTCAGTTGTTTGATGTCGGGTGATTTTCCCATGGCATCTAACTCTTCTCGCTGTCTTTGTAATTGATAAAAAAGCTTCTTTTGATTTTGAGTCGTCCCAATTTTCACCAAAGAATATTGTTTCATCAAATACTCTTGAATGTAGCCGCGAATCCACCAAACCGCATAGGTGATCAAGCGCACGCCTTTGTAAGGATTGAAATCGCGAACTCCATGCATCAGTCCCATATTGCCTTCTTGAACCAAATCAATCATGCGAGCGCCAAAGCGCGAGTATTCGGCCGCAATCTTGACGACAAATCTTAAGTTCGCGGTCACCAAAGCTTGAGCCACAGCGGGATCTTTTGTTTCATAATACTTTTTAGCAAGCTCTTGTTCTTGCTCTTTGGTCAACAATGGATACTTGCGGATTTCTGCCAAGTAGCTTGCGATAGGATCGGCAGTGGCAATAGAGCGGTTTTTCGACTGCGAGTTTGTAGGGGCAATCTTTTCAACCAATTCACCGATGACGGGGTCCTTGTCGTCGCTTTCAACAACAGGCAATTCGGCAAAAGAAGGATCCGACTCTTGATAGCCCTCTTCGGCTTCCAAATTTTCGATGGTTTCGTCTTGGTCTGAAGGGTCTTCGACGATTTCGGCAAAAACCTTTTTGGCCTTCATTTTAGACTCAGTCGCTTTCGGCGTGGCTTTAGATGCCACTTTTGTAGGCTTACTTGGTTTAGAAGGTTTTTTGGTTATTTTTGCCATAGCTATCTATTGTTACCCGAGCTTTCAATCTGGCTATCTTCCAAAAAAAATCAAGCTAGGTATTTCTTTAATTTCTTTTGGATAGTTTCCTGGACCTTGCCTTTGAATGGGGTCAACAGCAAGGGAAGATCCACTGTCACATTGACGCTGGCGCCATCGCCTTCGGCTTTAACCGTTATATCGGCTTTAAATTGGCTGCCGGTAGCTTTTCCAGTCAGTTTGGCCTCGGTAAAATCGCATTTAATATTTGGGTCGAGGCGTCGAATATCTTGGTCGTTTTCAAAGAAGGTTTTAATTTTAGCAAAAGCATCATTAGCCGCTAAGCCGCATTTATGATCGATTGAAATTTTAGGCATTTAAGAACCTCCGAGATGATATGCATACGCTAAGACCGGTCTCTAATGATGTCTATTAAAAGAAGTTTTTTGACCCCTATTGAGCCGGTATGTCACAATTACTTTCTTTTAAGCAAAGGGTTAGGCTACATGAAATTCAACAGATCACATTATTGCGGCAATGTTCAAAAATCTTTAGTGGGACAAGAAGTGACCCTGATGGGTTGGGTAGATGTTCGACGAGATCATGGTAGCTTAGTTTTTATCGACCTTCGCGACCGAGAAGGAATTATCCAAGTTGTTCTAGATCCTAAAAAAAATGAGACAACTGCCGCCAAAGATCTTCGTGGTGAATTTGTCATTTTGATTAAAGGAATTGTTCGCGCTCGTCCCGAAGGCATGATTAATAAAAAAGTCAAAACTGGTGAAGTGGAAATTGAAGCCACGTATTGTGAAATTTTGAACGAAGCAGCGACTCCACCGTTTCAAATCGACGACGAAAACGTTGGGGAAATGTTGCGCTTAAAATATCGTTACTTGGATTTGCGTTCTCCGCGATTGCAAAATCATTTGATCGTTCGTCACAAAGTGGCGCAGTTGGTTCGACGATTTCTTTCAGACAATCATTTCTTGGAAATCGAAACTCCGATTTTATTTAAATCGACTCCAGAAGGTGCTCGAGATTATTTGGTTCCTTCCCGAGTCAATCCCGGAAACTTTTATGCTCTTCCGCAGTCTCCGCAAATCTTGAAACAGCTTTTGATGATCGCGGGCTATGACCGTTACTTTCAAATTGCGAGATGTTTTCGTGATGAAGATTTGCGAGCGGATCGTCAGCCCGAATTTTCTCAGATCGACTTAGAGATGTCTTTTATCGACGAAGAAGACGTCATTGCGATCAATGAAAAAATGCTGCGAACCATCTGGAAAGAAATCAAAGGAATCGATGTGGGTTCAATTCCACGCATGACTTATTTCGAAGCCATGGATAATTATGGAATTGATAAACCGGATACAAGATTTGAGATGAAAATCAAAGACTTGAAATCGATTGTCAATGGTTGTGGTTTTAAGGTTTTTGACGATGTGATTTCGCGCGGTGGAATTGTGCGTGGAATTTCTGTCCCTAAGGGCAGTGGATTTTCCCGTGGACAATTTGATAAGCTCACAGACCTAGCGAAGAAGGCTGGGGCGAAGGGCCTTGTTTGGATCAAACAAGAAGCTGACGGAACCCTGACTTCTCCAATTTCTAAATTTTTTGATAATGGTAAACTAAATGAAATCTTTAATGCTGTTGGTGCGCAAAAAGGGGACGCAGTCCTTATTGTTGCTGATGACTATGATACTGCTTGTGCTGCTCTTTCGACTCTCCGACTTCATCTCGGAAAAGAGCTTAACCTCATCGACACTTCGAAAGACAAGTTCTTGTGGGTCGTCGACTTCCCATTGCTAGAGTACTCTCCGGACGAAAAACGTTGGGTGGCAAGACACCATCCGTTCACTTCGCCTAAAGACGAACACATGCAGTGGTTGATCGATGGTGACGAATCCAAATACGGACAATTGTTAGCTAAGGCCTATGACTTGGTTTGCAATGGTTACGAAATGGGTGGCGGAAGCGTGCGGATCTATCGCAATGAATTGCAGCAAGCGATGTTTAAAACTTTGGGCATGAGCAAAGAAGAAGCTGAATACAAATTTGGATTTTTCTTAGATGCTTTCAAATACGGAGCTCCTCCACATGGTGGTATCGCCTGGGGAATGGATCGTTTGGTGATGTTGCTTTGTGAAACCGATGCGATCCGTGAAGTGATTGCGTTTCCTAAAACCGCAAAGGCAACTGATATCATGGCCGATGCACCATCTCAGGTGTCCCGCGATCAGTTAAACGAAGTGGGCGTGAAGTTAAGCCCAATCGCGGAAAAGTTTTTAGAAGAACAAAAAGCAAAGATGTAGATTAAAAAGATGAAGACGGTAAAGTCATGATCAAGGGCATTCCCTTGGTGATGACCAGCGTGTGTTCATATTGCGCTGTTAAGAACTTTTTAGCAGTCGCAAGTGTCCAGCCATCGCCAGTTTCAAAAACTTTTCGAGCGCCCGTTGATAAAAAGGGTTCAATTGTAATGACCTGGTTTTCTTTCAAAATTCGAGAATCTTTAGGATCATAGTATCCTTGAATAAATCCAGGATCTTCGTGAAGAGCGCGACCGACTCCGTGACTGCCAAGATTTTCAATCACTGTCAGGTGATTTCGACGAGCTTCTTTTTCTATCGCTTTGCCAATGCCATTTAGTTTTTGACCAGCTCGAGCTTCTTTTAAAGCAAGATTCAAAGCACGTTGGGTTGCTAAGCATAGATTTCGTTTTTCATTTGATTCTGGTGGAATAATAAACGATCCACCAGTATCTGCAAAATATCGATCCAACTCAGCAGAGACGTCGATATTCACCAAATCTCCGGCATTTAATTTTTTTGAGCCAGGTATCCCGTGAGCAGCTTCTTCATTTACACTTATGCATGTTGTGCCGGGGAATTTATAGCAAAGCTTTGGGGCAGACTGGGCGCCATTAGACTCTAGAAAAATTCGCCCAATTTCATCGAGCTCTGCAGTTGTAATTCCGGGTTCAAGCTTTGTTCCCATAAACTGAAGACAGTTGGCAACAATGCGGCCAATTTTTCGAAGACAAATTAAATCGTGTTCTGACTCGATAGACATAGAAAGAGGATAACAGATCTTTCGTCAAAGTTCATTCATCATAAGCAGGTGGCCATGAGGGAAGCTTCAGACACAACAAAAACCAAGACCTAAGCCCTAAACAGACTGAAAATCAGAACTACAAGATAAATCAAATTCACCATCAAAAGATAAATCTCTAGACGGCTCTTAAGATTTTTTCGCAAAAACCGATCTTTCTTATGTCTGTTCGACATAGATCCTCCTAACTTGTGACGGTTGATAGAGGTTCTACGCACGAGCGGCCCTCAAGGCCGCTTTTCTTTTTTGCAAGATTTGGATTTGTCTTTAATTGAAAATATCGAAGGTAAAAGTCTGTGCCAGATCGAAAAGCGGATCAATCTGACGCTCGGTTACGCAGAAAAGTGGCTGGCACCTAACTTTGCAAACGAGCCAAGGCATCTTGCATTGAAGCCAATTGCCGACGGGATTGATCCAACAACAATTTGTCGGCTTCAACCACATCCTCAGCTGCGTTTTTAACAAAGTTATCGTTCGACAATCTTGTTGAAAGTGTCGCGATGTCTTTGGTTAATTTCTCAACTGATTTTTGGATTCGCTTCACTTCTTCTGCGATATCAACCAAACCTTCTAAAGGGATGATCACTTTCACAGACGAATCTTTAATTGAAACTTGGGTCACTGCACATTTTGACAGATTGCCCTCGGCACCAATTTCAAGATTCTCAATTCGGCCAAGAGACAAAATCGCGCCCTTGTTGTGCAGAAGATGTTTTTGCACATCGTCTGTGCTTGGAACTAAGCGAACATTGATCTTAATTGCCGGACTGATTCGGTTTTCGCCGCGAATATTTCGGATCGCAGATAAAACTTCTTTTACCAAGTCAATTTCCAGAGCTGCGGCTTCAGAGCCAAACGAAAGAAATTCGCGGTCATTGCGAACGTTCGGATATTGATCCACGATACAAGCTGTTCCTTTGATCGGAAGCTTTTGATAAAGCTCTTCTGAGATAAAAGGAACAAATGGGTGTAGTAATCGCATCACGCGATTTAAAACTTGAGCGACCACCAATTGGGTCGCTTCACGCTCGGCACTTGGTTGGCCATTGATGATTGGCTTAATAAATTCGATATACCAATCACAGAATTCATACCAAACAAATTGGTAAAGGGCTGTGGCTGCATCCGAGAAGCGATCTTGTTCTAAAGACTCTTCCACAGTTTTTTCAACTTGAGTCAATTTGTAAATCAACCACTGGTCAAAAACCGAAAGCGAAGCTTTGTTTGGCATTGCCTTAACTCCGCTGTCAGGAGTTTTAAAGTCATGCAAAGCGCCCATCGCATATCGAGTCGCATTCCAAATTTTATTCATGAAATTGCGATAGCCTTCAAGTCGTTGTTCGCTGAACTTGAAGTCTTTGCCAGAATAAATATGAGCCATAAATGAAAAGCGAAGTGCGTCCGCTCCATGCTTTTGAATCATTTCAACTGGATCCACCGAGTTTCCTAAGGACTTGCTCATTTTACGACCTTGAGAATCGCGAACTAAGCCGTGAATGTATACTTGTCTAAAAGGAACGTCTCGGATGAATTCAAGTCCCATCATCATCATTCTAGCAACCCAGAAAAAGATAATATCGTGACCAGTGACCAACACATTTGTTGGATAAAATGTTTTCAAAGTTTCTGTGGTGTTTGGCCAGCCCATTGTTGAAAACGGCCAAAGCGCAGAACTAAACCAAGTGTCCAAAACATCTTCGTCTTGTTTGATTTTCGTGCTTTTGCAATGAGAGCATTCAGTTGGATCTGTTTCTGCAACAGTCAATTCTTTGCAATCTTCGCAATACCAAGCCGGGATCTGGTGCCCCCACCAAAGTTGTCTTGAAATACACCAATCTTCAATGATGTTCATCCAATGCAAATAAACTTTTGTCCATGAATCTGGCTCAAAGCGAGTGGTTCCACTTTCCACCACTCGTTTCGCTGGAATTGAAAGTTGATCCATTTTCATAAACCACTGTTCAGACAAAAATGGCTCAACAACTGCGCCAGTTCTAGAGCAATGGCCCACGTTTAAAGTGTGGGGCTCTTCTTTTTCCAAAAGTCCTTGAGTTTTCAGATCTTCTAAAATTCGCTTGCGAGCCTCTTGAACTTTTAGTCCCTTGTAAGGGCCCGCATTTTCATTCATCTCAGCTTTTTTAGTCAGAATATTGATGAACTGCAGGTTGTGAGTTTTTCCGATTTTGTAATCGTTAAAATCATGAGCTGGAGTGATTTTAACAACTCCAGAACCAAATTCTTTGTCCACATAGGTGTCAGCGATGATTGGAATCTTTCA
>CAZDHC010000094.1:0-13737 GCA_964505225.1 uncultured Bdellovibrio sp.
GTCTATATACTCGATATGATAAATACTATTTTAAATTGGATGCAAACGAAGGTCAGTCGAAACTTTCAGAGGCTGTTGATGCCAACTTCAGTGTGGGTCTTGGGCTTAGAAATGACTATGAGGTTCGATTCGCTCGCCAGTTCAACAATTCTAAAGATGCAATCTCGGCCAGACCTTACTTCTATAAAAATCTTCCATTAGATGCCAAACGCGCAATTGATGGTCTTAAGGTCGGAGACTACTTTTCATTTAAATCAAAATTAGGCGTAGTCGTCAGTGCAGGTTTTTTAAAAGGCTTGGGCGGAAATATTATGGTAGATGCGGGTGCGCACTATCTGGTGTCTGGATCTTTCCAGGTTCACGTCTTGCGTTTGCCGGATAATAAAGTTCGAGTAAAATTGGTTGGCCTTAGAAGTCGAGAAAAAGGTCTAAGCGCAGGAATTGGTTTTGATAGCATTTTGGATGTGTTCAAGGTTTCTTATTTGGACCGCCGAGTGACGGCAATCTTGGATTTAAATCCACTCAAGATTTCCACCAACAACGGATTGAACAATCTTTTTATGGTGGATTATGTCGTAGACTTGAAGGATGAAGAAACTCGAAATGCATATAATGATGTGATGGATGTTGTAAAAAATGGCCGCCAAGTCAAAGAGGCGATGCGGTTGGCGTTTCCGACAAGCAACATTGAAAAGCTAAAGAATCTATTGGTGATGGATATTGAGCCTTTGGATTCGATCGGTCGAAGAGATGTTCAAAATAATGTGCAAAGTGTTCGGGTTTCTAGATCCTTCAAAGGGGCGATGGACTCAAATTATCAAAACAGTAGCATGCACTTGGGAATTAAGTTGATCCGTCTTGACGAAAGTAAGAGCTATTCGGAAAACCGAATCGTAAGTTATGGGCAGGATGAGGAAAAGAAGTATTACCGTTTGAATTCTTTTAATGCAAATTCTGAGAATGGTTTTTTCTTTAACTTTCTTCAAGTGTCGAAAGATGTGAAAATGAATGCCGTCCTCAGAACCGACGAGAGGTTTGAGAATCCACATGTTGAAGATCTAGTTGTGGCTGTCGAGAGAAAAGATAAGCGATTCACTTCATCTGATCTTGAAGATGTGAAGCAGTCCTTTGAAAGGACTTTGCCAAAAGCTCTTTACTCAATGATTGATTTTTCTAATTGGAAAAATGAAGGAGTTAAAAAGAACAACGTCTCGGCTCGTTATCAGATCGTACTTCACCCCGAGGTCTTGGATGCCATTCCGGAAATGGATCAAAAGACTCTTTATGGTAAATATTTAGAATATTTGCGCGGTATGGAGATTATGGATTTGATCCCTAGAAGTCATTCGGCTGCCAACAACGAAAACTACAATGGTGAAGATTATATCGAAGTGAAGCTAGGATACGAGGTTCAAAAAATTGCTCGACAGCTAGCTAAGACTTTGGATCGTAAGTTGGATGGTGTGTCTCGCTTAAATGCTCTGATGGAGTTAAGAAAAAATAAACTTTTCTTACGCACCGGAATTCGCTTTATTCTAGAACAGCTGCCCAATGATTTGGAAAAGCAAAAGAGTTTGATCCGAATTGATTTGGCGATGGATGCGAAAGAAGGCGATCGAGTTTATTTTGAATTCGGAAATCAAAAAGAATCCGACATTTACAAACGCCTGCTTTCGATTCAAAATCTGATCAACAACGATGGTGTTGATTTGCGTCTTGAAAGTGAAACGCTGCAATTGCAGTTGCTTTCAGGTCAGATTAAATAATTAGATTCCCTTGGCCAGGAAAGCCGCGGTGATCAATGATTTGTATTTTCCGGAAAAAAGATTGGCATCCTGAGCGATCAGGATGTCACGAGCTTCGGGAAAGCGAGTGCTTTCTGTGAACATCGTTAGATGTGCAGTAAAGAGCTTTTCAAAATCTTTCTTGTTCATCTGAGGATCCGTATAAATGGACCAAAGAACTGATGAATAGAAACTGCCCATTCCATGGATTTCTCCGCTGGATTTGCTGAAATAGTCATAGGCTTTCATTTGCAAGGTCTTAGCGGGATTGCGATTGATTCCGCTTTGCGAGATTCCATTGATGTTGTTGACGAATGTCTCGCCAAGAGCGGTGTTGTCCCAAAAAAGCATCGCAAAGTGAAAATCAGCTTGGCCTTCGTTGATGGCTCCAATACATCCGTTGGAAGTTGCGCACAAATTCGGATTTGATCCAGCGTTGCTGTCGTTTAAAAATCGTCCAACCGCGAATTGGAAATTGGCATGTCCCATTTCATGTAGATAGACTTCGGCGCTCAGAGCCATCTCATGAGAGCCTCCGTTTGGGGTGGCAATGCCCATCACAATTCCTTGGGTGTCCCAGTAAGCATTGTTTTGAACCAGCGAATTGTAAGCATCTACAGTGATGCGCTTATTGGCGGCGTAGAATTTTCCAGTTCTAGAAATCATTTGTTGTTCTTGGTAGGTGAGCCAGAAGTAAGCCATGACTTGCGCGACATTGTGATTGTTGCTGTCGTCTTTGTACGGAAAGCGCCAAGCGTTTCCGCTTGGTGTTGCGGGTGCGGATAGTGATGATTTGACAGAGATCGAATTGTTTTCCAAGCGGTTGTTCGAAGTCATTCCGGTCAATTTGACCCCAAAGGTTTGCTCTGGAATGGCTTGGCCAAACTGCAGAGGGGAAGAGTAAGAAGATCCGCGCTGGGCAACCGGATTTTTCCAAAAAATACAGGCATCATAGGTGTTATTGCTTAAACAATTGGTATCGAAGGTTCCAGCGGTCTTGCTTGAAGGAGGTGGTTCGTTGGGACCGTTTCCGCTGTCCGTGTTGCAGTCTGCATACTTTTTAATTTGCAATGTTCGATTCGAATATCTTTGGTTGCGATCTAGGGCCTGGGCCTTAAGCGTGATCAAGCAGCCAGAGTATTTGTTAGGATCAATGGTGGTTTCAAATGGGACTTTGACGAAGCGAAAAGCCTCAGTGCTATTCACAAAAAGCTTGAGCTCTCTCAGTTCCGACAATGGGTCGACAGATAATGAGACCTTAAATGGTGCCGTTGCCAAGTCGCTTGGTAGCGGCGAATTGAAGGTGACAATGACGGCGCCATCGCCGCCGTTGGCAAGATCTTCTTGGCTACTTTGGTCTAAGACTTTTACGTCTGCAATGAATGGCGACTTGGTGCAGGCACCAAGTAAGATAGTTAAAGTGAAAAGTTTAAGAAATTTCATGATTCAATCCACTTTCACTCTAGGGAGTTGGCGGTTTAGGCCAGATATAAAATTTGTTTGTGTCCAATGAAAGACTTTGAGGGCCATTGAAGTCTTTCGTCATTTTTTGGTATGAGTAGCGTAAAAAGCCGCGACTGTTCGGTGCATATTCTGGTGTTTGTATGTAGTAGATCATAATGACATTTTCATTTGCTGCGTGCGCAAGGTCTATTGAGCCTGAAGTTTGAAAAGGAGTGACGGCTTTGTTGTAATAAAGCGGAAGCTGATCTTGATGAAACGAATAGCAGTTTTGTCCGTTGCCACGAGGGTCTACTTTTTTAAACTGGACTCCGTAGCCATTTTCGCTAGATGGATTCAATGGATTCAAATGATTTTTGAAATACCAATTTTTCTGGTGTCCGTTGACCCAATCAAATTGATTGTTGTAGTTCATAGCCGACGATTTTTCTCGAAAGAAAAGATAGGCAAGTCCGTCTAGAATTCCGTCTCCGTCAGAGTCAAAATAGTCCTGGTAAGCATGCTTATCTTTTTGCAACATTTCATTGGTCCACTGAACCGTAGGACCTTGAGGGTTGTTGTTGAAAAGATATTTTTCTTCACAATTGTTGACCATGTCAAAATCTTCATCTTTGTCTTCTGTGCAATTCTGATAAACGTTTTCATTGTACACTAAATAGCGATAGTAAATTCCGTCAGAAATAGTGGGGTTGAACGAGTTGCGATTTTGAGAATCAAACTTCTTGCCATTCATCCGAGTTGAAATGTTCGGATCTGACGCAAATTGACGATTGTATTTTTCTTCGTCTTTGTCGCATAGTCCGTCCGAATCAGAGTCCGCACCGACGGTGCCATCCTCGCACATTCCTGAGTTGAGGTTGTACACAATGAAATCTTTAATAATGTAGGGTTCGTTTGAAGTTCCTCCTACTAAGAGGTCATCAATTTTGATCAATGGATCGTCATTGGTGTTTTGATAATTTCCAAGGCCTCTTTCGGCAGCTTTGCGTAAACGGTTTTGCGCAGTTGCGTCTTCGGGGCCATAGTAGACAGTCGAAAAGTGGATGTTGCCTGGGCTCATGGAAGCCAAGGCTTCAGCATCTGACCAGAACTGATCGTCTGAACTGTAGTCGGTAGGGACTCCGTCGGTGATGAAGATTAAGTTGAAATTTGCTGTGATTCCATCTTTGGAGTCCGCTTTCAGTTCTTCTCGAACTGCAGATGTGGTTAACTCCAATGCCGCACGGTAGGGAGTTCCCCCTTGATCGCCCTCAGCAGAAAAGTCATCCATCGCTTTTTGAAATAGATCTGTGTCACTTGTGAAAATTCGATTGGGCCCTTCTTGGTCGGGAATATAACTTTGCGCGCCCGAGTCGTTAAATTTGATGAAGCCCCATTTGATGTATTTGTTGTCTTTGTTTTTGTTAAAAAAATCACGAATGGCTGTGATTCGTCTTCCATTGGTTGTGCTTGGGTCGGTGTCATTATTTGAGCCTGACTTATCCACGATAAACATAATTTTTGAATAGCGGCCGATGACCAAAGGATCTTCAGTGCAGACAATCGAGTCTGTGGTCAATGACATGGCTTTTTCTGGCACTGGAGAGACTCGAACGTCGCCGCATGCGGTGTTCAGCAGGAGTGATAGGATCGCCAGACCAACGACTTGCTTTGCTTCTGGAAAATCTTGATGGCGTAGGGTGAGCGCCTTTTTTCTTGAAAATAATGAATATAAATTGATCACCAGATCCCCCAAATTTTGTTCATCAGATCTCAGGTGAGTCTGAAGTTTTCCAGCTCGAAAAAAAACGGATTTTTCTTCTCTCTACAATGATAAGGCAATGTCGGTGCCAGCGAGACTAGACTGTGTAAGGCTCGTGTAGTGTCTGAAACATTCGAATACTGTATAAAAACTGACAGTGGTAAATCTGTAGGCAAAGATGTTGAAAATATAGATAGAAGGAGTATTCTTTTTTTATGAAATTCCATCTAAAACGGATTGCAATATTATTTTTGTTTGTGATGTTTGGAGTGTTGCCAAGTGGATTTGCGGCTCAGGATCAGCTGGACCAAGAGCTAGAGGATGAAGCTGAGATTAAAAACACTCTGAGTTCAAATGCCGAGATCGCCAGTGGTTATTCAGCGATTGATCTGGGATTGTCTGGAGATAAAAAAGTTGAAGATGGAAGGTTGGGATTTTCAAGTTACTCATTTTCAATTGGCAGTTCGCAATCGAAATCTACGGATAGCGTTACCAATGAAACGACCATCACTCGGACTAGGACTCTTTTTGGACTGCTTGGAATCTCTTACGGTGAGGCGGTTGATTTAAGTGCTGACTTACGCTCGACCGCGTCTGCGCAGACTAAATTTGAACAAACTGAGTACAATGGGAATTTAACATATAATTTTAGATGGGGCAGCAGTGAACATCCCAGAAAAATTTCTATTGGGTTTTCAGGTGGTGAGTCTCAAATTAAACAAAAAGTCTCATTCACAATCTTAAATACGACAGTGAATAAGGATTTGGATATTCGGGGAAAGCAGGTTGGTGGGAATATTTCATTTTCACTTGTTGATTGGGCATCGCTTTCTGTCAGCGGGCAAAGCTATTCATATTCTAAATCGAAAGAAGATCTTCAAGCGGCCTACAAAAACCGGTTTTTGAACAATTATGCGTCCACTGTCACCTCCACCATTGGTGGTTTGCCGGAAACCAGTGCACAGTTGAGATTGTCACTTTTTCCAATAGATCGATGGCAGTTAGACTTAGAAAGTTCGACGACTAAAACTTTGGTGGATGAGCAAGTCGAAAAAACAGGTCGAGCAGAAGTGATTTTTTCATTCGGAGACAAGTCATTAGGCATTGGAGTGTTGAGAGGCGAATCTCAATCCAGTGTGGATACGAGTCTGGTAGCAAGCTTTTCGATGGAGATTTAATTTTCAATTTAAGTTCGGATTTGTTGGAGTCTTTGATGGATCAAGAAAAAAGTTTATATGAAATTTTAGGTGGAGAGCAAAAGTTAAAACAACTGGTGGACTCGTTTTACCATCATATGGATGTATCGCCAGAGGCGATTGATATTCGCAATATGCATCAGCAGGATTTGACTGAAGCGAATCAAAAGTTGTTTGATTTTCTATCCGGATGGCTTGGGGGGCCCCAGCTCTTTGTAGAAAAACATGGGCATCCAAGACTACGGGCGCGGCATTTGCCATTTCCAATTGGCAAATTGGAGCGAGATCAGTGGCTGTTTTGTATGGCAAAAGCCATGGAGGCCTGTGAAGTGTCAGATGAGTTTGGTGATTTATTTTTTGAAGCCATATCAAATTTAGCAGACCATATGCGAAATAAAAAAGAGGCCGAATAGATGTGGTTTCTGAAGATCTTCTTACCAAAATGGAATTTTTTTGAAACTTTTGAGCAGTTTCCAATTTTAGAAGTTAGAACTGGAGCAAGTGAAAAAAGTCTTTCTGAATGGAAGTCATTTGAAGATCGCAGTTTTCGCTCGCCTTTAAATTTATTCTTTAACCCTAAAGGGAATTATCGAATGTTGATGAATACTTTGGTGGAAAGGTGTTTGCTCGATATTCAAGGTCAAAAAAATATTAAAAATATCGATTTCAAAAAAATGGACAGCTATCAAGTTTTAAACCGCTCTATTCGAGAGCGGTTAGGAAGGTTGATGGATTTGTCTGATGGATCGGTTTTTCAGTTTCAGATTAGTTTGGTTGAATTCAAAGTGATGGAACAAAATTCTGAAGCCGAAGAGCTCATTAAGACGACAGTCCTCAAGTCTTCTTTGGAAAGGTTTTAATTGGAATTTGCGATTTCTGATCCCGTAAAGTGGATTCAATGGCTGACAATTTTTAATCTTGCGATTCAAAGTTTGGAAATTATTTCTCTTAAGGATCGAGTCGAGAAGGTTTGGCAGTGGAACCCTTTGTTCGTTCATGTACCTCGAATTTTATTTTGTTTGGCTGCAATTTTTTGGTCTCATCATTTGATTTGGCCGGTGATTTTGTCATTAACGTGCCTAAGTTTAGAGAAGTTTAAAGGGCCATTTAACGGCGGCAGTGAGTATATGACGATCATGGTGGTGACCGCTTTGGCGATCACTGGTTTTTGGTCTGATTCTCCTTTGTTGCATAGAATTGTTTGGTATTACGTTGGAGCCCAATTGGTGATTTCTTATTTTATGGCTGGGGTTGTAAAGTTGAAGCAAAGGAAGTGGTTAAATGGTTTGTACCTAAAAAGAGTTTTGTTAGGAACTTTTTATGAGGTTCATCCTATGGGTCAAAAGTTAGCGCAAAACACCAAGTTTTGTCGGCTGGCTTCTTGGAGCGTGATTGCTTTTGAGGTCGTTTTTCCCATGGTATTTTTGAAGCACGAGATGTTGCCGTATTTTCTGGGAACGGCATTTCTATTTCACCTAGGAAATTTCTTTTTCTTTGGTCTCAATCGATTTGTATTTTCTTGGTTGGCAGCATATCCAGCGCTGTGGATATGCCTTCAACAGTGAGTTCTTAAAGAACTGCTTTACTTCGATAGTCGAACAGAAACTGTGCGATTTGAGCTGCAGGCAAGATGTTGTCTGCAACACCTTCCGAAATTGCATTTTGGGGCGCATATGGGAATGAGGCTTCTTCGGGAAGTTGAACGACGGTGACGCCATTTTTATCTTGAATCGGTCCCAGGCCATCGACACCATCTGTTCCAAATCCACCAAATAAAACCGCTACGGCTTCAGGTCCTGCGCTTTCAGCAGCGGAATTAAATAGCACGCTGGCTGATGGAATTTGCGAATTGACGGGTGTGCCTTTTTCTAGTTTTAAACTATAGCCAGTTGAAGTTTTAACAATCTTTCCGTGTTGACCAGCCGGAATAAAGGTCACCGAGCCTAAACGCAAATTGTCCCCATCTTTACCGATGGCCAAGGTGATCTGAGTTTTTGTTTTCAATTTTTCAATAAATGATCCCAAAAAAGTTGTGATGGTGCTGCAAGCAATTACAACGGGCGGAGTGTCTAAGTGCAAGGTCGAGATAAAGGCTTCAATAGAGTTTGTGGAGCCGGCATTGCCTCCGGCTAGAATCAATTTTAAAGCCGCGCCCTTTTTTCCTTTAGTGGTTGTAGTGGCAGGAGGGGCGACGGATGGTGCAGGCATGGATTTCATTTTATTCAATAGATTGACCGAGGCTGCGGCTCGGACTTTTTCAACTAAAGTTTCTCCGAGCTCGCTCAAGACGGCCGGGTCAAACTGGGAAGGTTTGTGAATAAATTCGATCGCACCCAGCTCCAATGATCTTAAAGCGGCATCTCCTTGGGCGCTCAGTGATGAGACCATCACTGTTGGCACGGGCATATGCTTCATAATTTTTTCCAAAAATTGGACGCCGGTCATTTTAGGCATCTCAATATCTAAGGTCATGACATCTGGCTTGGTTTTGATGATCATCTCACGAGCTTCAAAGGGATCCACAGCAGCTCCGACCACGGTCAGGCCATGTTTCTCGAAAATTTTTTGAAACAAAGTTCGAACCGCCGCCGAGTCGTCAACAATGAGAACTTTTACATTTTTTTGAAATTTTAAAACTCGGCGACCTGATAGATCCAAACTTGGTTTGCTTTCGGATGAGCCCGCGGCTTCGTTAGCATCGGCTCTATCGCTACCTTCATTCAGAGCATGAATCACTTCAAAGGTTTTCGAGTTCAAAACAATTCTTCGGCCCCGGTCTCCGCCAATATTTTTATCGACAATTGGAATTTTTAATTGTTCCAGGGTTTTTAGTGCAAGGTCTATGTTTCTTTTTCCAACAGATTCGCCCATTTTTCCGACGGCGATCACATTTCCGCCGCCATACACTTTGGCTTTTAGGTTTTTGACGTTGGCTCCCAATTCTACCATTTCTTCGATCAGCTGAGGAATTGCAAAACAGCCGTAGCGCGCGCTGTGACCGTCGTTGTTTAAAACTTCAGGCAACAAATAGTGATTCAATCCGCCAACACCGGTGGTTGGGTCGTGCAGAGCGATGGCTACGCAGGAACCAAGTAAGGTGGTGATTTCAGTTTCTTCATTGGCAGCATGGACTTTTCCTGGGTAAAGGTAGAATTTTTTCATGCTGTCATTTTCTCCGGTTCTAAAATGAGGTAGATGTTTTTATCAATGACTGTAAAGTCATTGATGTATTTCGTGGAAACGCCGCCCATGACATTTTTTGCTGATTCAAATTTACTTCGATCCAGTCTGACGACTTGATCAGTCGATGAAACGATAAAACCAAATTTATGCTGTCGCTGTTCACAAATGACTATGTAAGAGTGTTTTTCGTCCACTTCGCCGATGTGCAGTTCATGCAAAGAAAGGATTGGAAATATTTCGCCCCGATTGGAAATCAAACCTAAGACTTCGGCCGGGCGGTCGGGAATTGGGCTGATTTTCTTATATCTTTGAATTTCAGTGACTTGATAAATTGGCACCGCGAAATTTCGGTGACCGATGTGGCACATTAAAAAGAGATCATCTTGAATGACTGGTCGAGATTCTGATTGGATCGGTGCTGTGTCAGACTCTGTTGAGGGGCTTTCACTTTCAACGGCTTTGATTTTTGCTTCGATGTTTTGAAATGGAATTTTGCTAAAATCAGAAGGTATTCCTGGTTTGAATTTACTGACAATTTCATTTAGGATTTGCTTAAATTCGTTCCATTTATCAGTTTTAACTTGAGTGTCAGCATCTGGCCAAATTGCAATAAAGGTATCATTTGAAATTTGATCCACAATTGTTTGTAGATATTGAGCCCAGTCATTTAACTCTGCCGAAAGCACATCTTTGATAAAGTCTTTCAAAAGGGGAGACAGAATCTCAGAGAAATTTCTGCCGCCAGGAAAATCTGCGCTTTGTTGAGCTTCAAACTCGGTAAATCTTTGAGGAACAGTCGAAATGAGGTGCTGTTGAATGTCGGCTAAGAAATCGTCAATAGGTGCCGGTTGGTTCTGACTCATACAGCCTTCCTGACTTCATTTTGTGACAATAGCTCTGAAATTTCATCTGCGGAAAGAACATAGGCGATTAAGTCTTCACCTAAGATCGATGTTCCTTTAAAGCCCTTCACTTTTTTCATGAAAGGGGAAAAGGGCCGAATCACGACTTCAAGCTGTTGATCAATTCGATCTACGAGCAATGCAAATTTTCGATCTAGACCTCGCATCACAATCATTGATTTGGTTCGAACTTGGGCGGTGGCTTGCTCTGAGTCGTCCACTTTTTGCTTTTTGATTTCATCAAATGTCAATAATGGCACAGTTAAGCCATCAAACTGAGCAAACCTGAGGCCCTTCATGTAGGTCAGTTTGGCTTCCTCGCAAGGTAAAATTCTTTCGATGTCATCCAATGGCGCGGCAAAAATAAAGTCATTCCAATGGCAAAGAATGGTTCTATTGACGACAACCTTTCTTGGTATTGGAAACTCAAGGACAATTTCGGTGCCAACGCCAATTTTAGAAGTGACAAAAATATTTCCGTTGTATTGTTGAATGGCGGCATGGACGACGTCCATCCCGACTCCGCGTCCAGAAACAGCAGAAGCGACTTCTTTGGTTGAAAAACCCGGGTGAAATATCAGCTTTAAAGCTTCGCTTTCTGGAAGGGCCTGTAGCTTTTCCGCAGTCATTATATTCAAAGAAAGTGCTTTTTCTTTAACTTTCTCCAAATTAATACCAGCTCCGTCGTCTGTGACTTTAACGCGAATCACTCCGTCGGAATCCCAAGCTTTCATGGTGATTGAGCCAGCGGGTGGCTTTCCCAGTTGTTTTCGTTTTTCAATGGTCTCAATTCCATGATCAATGGAATTTCTGATCATATGGATCAGGCCTTCAGAAATAGTCTTAGCTAAATTTCGATCTAGCTCTAAGTCAAATCCGACCATATTGAGGTCAACATCTTTTCCTAAAGTTCCCGAGGTTTGGCGGACGATTCGAGGAAGGCGCGCCGAGGCCCGTTGCAATGAAATTTTCATCGATTGAGCGATCTGGCTTTGCAGCTGATCCGTAATTTTACTTAGATTTTGGGAAAATTCGTTGGAAAACTTTTGCAGCGCCGCGCGATCTTCGCGAATGGAATCATTCCGAAGGAGCATTTCGTGAAAGTTTTTAAGTATCAACAGTTCGTTCGAAAGACGCATAAATTCTTCAAGTCTAGCATTGGGGATCCAAGCGCCTTCATCATCCGCATTGTCTTCCTTGGTGAGGTCTCGTTCGCGCCAAAAGGGATTGATGTTTTTAAGGCTGCCTTGATCGTTTTTGATTTTTTCTAATACTTGAACTGTTTTTCTAATCGTTTCAACGGTTTCCGGTTTGTTTTTTTTAGATTCTTTTAATTCAAAAAACGAAGATTTAATAGTGTCGGTCAGAAATAGCCAAAAATCTAAAGAGTCTGATTCGACAGACATTTTTTGAGATTTGAGTTCAACTAAAACTGATTCATAGATATGTAAAAGTTCACCAAGCTCTTTGGAGCCAACGACAGTGGAAAGTCCACCTTTCATGGTGTGAATCTTTCGAAACAAAAGATCGAAAAGGCCGGGATTTTTTGAATCCTTTTCTAATTTCAAAATGATGTTGTCAATTTGGCGAAGGGCTTCATGAGTTTCTTCAAAAAAAGCCTCTGATGCTTCGTTCATATCCAAACTGAGTTCTGCCGGTGATTGTTTCATCAGAGGATATATCGGATAAACTGCAATGATTCTGCAGTTAAAACTAGGTTTAGAATTGGTTAGCCCGATGACTTTTTCATACCCAAAGACTAGCTTTCATAGGGCTAGTGACTGGACTTTAAGATTGTCTCCATTTCGCTGAGAGCTTCTTTCGATTGATTTTCAATGTCAGTGACGAGTTGATAAAAGTCTAGGGGGCTTCGCTTTCGCGCTTCGGTTTCGATTTTTAAGCAGGTTTTTTCGACAAAATTGAAACCTAAATTGCTGGCTGATGATTTTAATTTGTGGGCCAAAAAGGAAGCTTGATTCAGTTCATTGTTCTTAATGCAGTCATTGATTTGAGGGCAAATCGAAGCGATCTGTTCGCGAAACATTTCAACCAGATGATCGACGATTTTTTCGCCCGTAGATTGTTCAATGAAAAGCAGTTGTTCAATTTGGGTGTGATTGACCTTATCCATAGGACCATCCTTTCAATTTGTCTTTTATATTTTCAAAAGCCTGTTTCCAGTAGCCAACTTCTTTTTTCTTGGTAAATTTATGTCCCCATTTTGCAGAGCCCGGTAGTAGCAAGTAAAAGAAAGGCATCAAAAGTCTGCGAGGTAAAAATCTTTTTAAATAGTAGAAAAATTCAGCATCGAAGGCCGCAGGAACCCAAAGTGGAGGGTTTTGCGTGCGAATCACGCTATAAACTAAATCTGCTATGGATTCCGGCGTTGCTAAACCCCATTCCATCAGATTGGCAATAAAAGGAGTCATGTTGGCATAAAGATCTGTGTATGGGCGCTCCATCGTGGTTGAAAGATTAGACTGAACCGAATATTTAACTCGTTCGTAAGATTTCGAGCGCACAAAGCCTGGTTGGATCAAGCTCACGTTGATCCCGAACGGACGAGCTTCGTACCATAAAGCTTCCATGGCTCCTTCCAGCGCAAATTTTGAAGCTGAATAAGAAGCCATTGTCGGCATCGCCAGCATTCCACTCACTGAAGAAATATTGATAATTTTTCCTCGCCCTTTTTTTCGCATCGAAGGTAGTAGCAGGCGCACTAAGCTGACGGGGCCATGATAGTTTGTTTGCATTTGCAAGTTTTCATCTTTCTCTTGCATTTCCTCTAAGACCGATCGGTAGCAAATTCCAGCATTGTTTACCAACACATCAACGCCACCCCAACGATCAAATATTTTTTTAACAATGTCCAAACGACTCTGTTCGTTGACGACATCTAGAGGTAAAATCCAAACGGAATCATTTTCTGGAAATTCTTGTTGTAAAAGACCGATGCTTTTTTCTCGGGCTGTTAAGACTAAGCGATAGTGATTCTGTTTCACCAAGTTGTGGGCTACGGCCCTGCCGATTCCCGAACTGCAGCCAGTCACTAAAACGACCGGTCGGTAGTCAGGGTTCGGTTTTTCAAATTTCCACCAATAAAAATATTTGTACATGGGTTCAATTTAAAGAATGTGTGTCATCGCGATTCTTGTTGTTTGTCATGGAATCATCAAAATCTAGATATCTCAAAATGAGACATGAAATTAATCCAAGCTTCGCAATTGAGAACAGGATTCTTGATATACTGAGAGTAATTCGAATCTAAACTATTTTTACGAGGCGGTACGTTTGTGGGAAATCGTATATTGATAGTCGATGACTCTGAAATGTGTGTCAAATTGGCTGAGTTAGCCATGGCCAAGCTGGGGGAAGTTAAGTCAGTCTCTAGCTTAAAGCTGGCCAGAGAGGCGATTGCCAAAGAGACCTGTAGATAGAGCATAATTGATGTCAATCTGACCGACGGTGTT
>CAZDHC010000095.1:0-13465 GCA_964505225.1 uncultured Bdellovibrio sp.
GCGCAGTCCGTCAAAACTTAAAACTGACAAAATCTCAGGTGTCTTTTGGGAATGCCCCTGTTAGTTTCCGCAGCAATTGAGATATTGGTCGCATAGATTTTTGAGGGGGAACTATGAAGATTTTAAAAACGGCATCGATGAAGCTTTTATCAAACGCATGCCTTGTTTTAATTGTTTCAACATTAAGCTCAGTCGGCAGCGCAGCCGAGATCCTAAAACCCTATTACGGATCTGAATTTTTGACTGGATATCAATCTGGTAAATTAAGAGATCAAGCCTTAGTTGATGCTCTTCAAAAAATCCTGTCCCAGGGGCACTTAAAAAACCCAAATGCTCCAGACACTTTGATTGAAAATTGCAATTCGACACCTGGCCAAAATCAGGTTGGACAAAATCCGATTCAAAATCCAATCGATCAGGTCCCGCCAAAACAAGACTCCAATCAAGGCCCTGTTGAGCAAAACCCAAAATCACCAAAATGTGTGCAACATCAAGCTCTTGGCTATGACCGAGCTCGCACCAAGCTTTTTGGCGTTATGTACCTAGAGCAAGTGGGCGGAGTTTACGCGGTTAAAGACGTTTATTGCGAAAGAACCTACACCGACAAAGATTTTGGCGGAAAATTAAGCATTGGACCCAACTTAATCCCAAGCGATGGCTCGATCCTAAACACAGAACACACCTGGCCGCAAAGTAAGTTCACCGGCCGATTTAGCAAAGAAATGCAAAAATCTGATTTGCACCATCTTTTCCCAACAGACTCTAAAATGAACTCGAGCCGTGGAAATTTGCACTTTGGCAACGTAGTGGAAGAAGTTGAAAAGTTAAACTGTTCAATTGGCCGACTAGGTCGTCAAAATAGCTCAAAGGGTGAAATCGTATTTGAAGCTCCTCAAAATCACCGTGGAAATGTTGCGCGAGCCATTTTCTACTTTGCGACTCGTTATCAAATGAAAATGTCACCATATGAAGAGGCCGCCCTTCGCCAGTGGAATGAGCAAGATCCTGTGGATGCAGCCGAAGCCCGCCACAATGACCAAATTGAGAGCTACCAAGGCAATCGAAACCCATTTGTAGACTTTCCAGATTTGATCAATCACATTCAGCACTTTTGATAGCAATTTCGGAGCTTTCAAGACAATTGATTGACTCGTTTACCGATTAGACTTAAACCCACTTTCTTCAAAAGTGGGTTTTTTTTTAGCGTCAGCCTTGAGCTGAGCTTGTCTGGAGGAATATGAACTCTTTGGGTCGGCACATCCTAGTTGAATTTATTGGCTGTAATTCAGATATTCTAAATGAGGTTGCTACAATCGAAAAGGGCATGATTGATGCGGCTCAAGACGCCGGCGCTACAGTGATCCAGTCTTCATTTCACCACTTTTCTCCTTACGGCGTATCTGGTGTTGTCGTGATCCAAGAAAGTCACTTGGCAATTCACACTTGGCCTGAATACGGTTACGCAGCCGTCGATTTGTTTACTTGCGGAACATCAGTAGACCCTTGGATTTCTTTTGATCATTTACGCAAAGTTTTTCAGGCTCAAAATTACTCAGCTTTGGAAATGTACCGTGGTTCTTTGTCCCTCCTTAAACGGGGCGATTACAAAGTTAAAGAGCATCGCGAAGAAATGGAAAGAAAAGTTGGCGTCAACTTTCAAAGAAGCATGTGGTTCACTGACAAAGACGAAAACCAAGCTCTTTCGTTGCGCTACACCAAAGATATTTTGTTTAACAAAAAATCACCATTTCAAACCGTTCGAGTTTATGACACTGAGTCTTATGGAAAGATGTTGGCAATCGACAATATGATCATGTGCACTGAGCGCGACGAAGCTCATTATCATGAAATGATCTCGCATCCGGCGATGCAACTTCATGGAAACCCTAAAAATGTTTTGATCATTGGTGGCGGCGATGGCGGAACTGCACGAGAACTTTTAAAATATTCTTCCATCGAAAAAGTCACCATGGTGGAAATTGATGATGTGGTGGTTGAAGCCTCTAAACAGTTTTTACCAGGAATTGCCAGTGAATTTGGCAATCCAAAATTAGATTTGAAAATCGGCGATGGAATTGAGTTTGTAGCCAAATCAAAACCAAACCAATATGATGTCATCGTTGTTGATGGCTCTGATCCTGAAGGACCAGCCAAAGGATTATTTTCGAAAGCGTTTTGGAAAAACTGTCACAATTGCTTAAGTGAAAATGGCATCATCGTCACTCAAGGTGAATCGCCAATGTTTCACACCAATGCTTTTGTTGAATTGAACCAATGTTTAAAAGAAATTTTTGGAATGAAGAATGTTTTCACTTCTTTGTTCTTTGCGACCACCTATCCATCTGGAATGTGGAGCATTCAATTGGCTTCTAAATCTGGCAAACATCCAATTCAGGATTTTAACGAAGAGAAGGCGAAGCAATTCGTAAACGCTAAAGGTCTAAAGTATTACAACGAAGACCTTCATAAGGGCGCATTTGCATTGCCGACTTTTGTTAAGAAGCTATTAAACGAGATCTAGTTTTTTTAGAGTCGGCCAAAAGGAAAGCCAATATTAGGCGTTGTGCTTTGGCCGTTTTTCGCAGCTGGAAATCTCATTGCTGAAAAAACACCTTTTACACAAGATCCCAAGGCGTCACCATTGTTGACTGTGCTTCGTTTGATTCGCACTGCTGACACAGATCCCGAAGCCTCGATATCCCACTCGAATTCCATACGACCAGCCAAAGACGGTGTCGATAGCAGTGATTTTTCATAACAGGCCTGAACTTCGGCCAAATGTTTTTGCACCACTTCCATCACTTGCTGCCGAGTTAAACCTTCGGTCTTTCCACTTGAAGTAGCGAGCTTCGGTTGACCAACGACGCCACCACCAACAGCTCGGGTTCCAGCACCGCCTGACAATCCTTGGGTGCCATAGGCAACTCCAGCGCCAATTCCTTTACCACCGGTTTTGACTGAGCCACTGCCAACGGCCATCAGCTTTCCGGTTGGCGATGGCAATGCTCCCATCAAACCTTGAGTGTTCGGAGTTTTTGAAGCCAATCCACCTGCATTTTTATCGATCTTAATATTATTCATTGCGGGAGCAGGGCTCGGATCATTGCTCACTGGCCCTAACGCCGCCAAAGCACCCAGCGCTTCCACTTTCACCGGAGGTGGTTCCTTCGGAGGAGGCGTAGGACTTGGATTATTCACCTTTGCCACCGGTTGGTTGGGCATCGGATTTTTAACAATCATTGGAAATTTGTTCTGCTTCTCTAATTTTTTAGGAAGTTCCATTTTCTTTGGTTTTTCTTTTTCCACCTTCACGATTTTTTTCGGCTCAGGTTTTTTAGGTTCTGGCTTAGCCACTTCTTTTTTAGGTTCTGGAGGTGGCGGTGGCGGTGGCGGAGGAGGTTCCGGAACTGGAATAATTGGCTTTGGAGGTTCAACCAAAAGTCGAGCATATCTTTCTGGAACGTTCTTCAATTTTGGAGCTGGTTTACCAGTGGGTGCAAAAATGATCAAAAGCAAACTGAAAATTCCGTGCAGAATGGCCGAGCCCAGCATTGCTTGTTTGATCGCAAAATCAGGTTCAGTTAATTTCTTTCGAGTCAGCGGTTTAGTTGCAGGAATGTATCGAAGAAAAACCTTCATGCCGCCACCGACATCAACATTGACGATGTCGTATTGGCTCATCTTAAAGGAAATTCCACTTCCCTTTGATTTCGCATAGTTATTGTTAATTAAATCCTGGCCCGTAAAGGTCTGACCATTTTTGGTTAAAGATACAGTTTTATCTTTCGGAACGTAACAGTCCGCTTTATCGAAATCGACTTTTGCTAAAGCCCAACCTTTAGGAATCGTTGGCAATCTAATCGTCGAAAAGGGCGAAGAACCGATCGTCACTCGCTCATTAGGTTCAAATTCTCGAACCTCAAAAACCTGATCTTGCCAATAAACAACCGCCTCTAGTCTTTTTTGAGAAGCCGCTTGTAAACCCGGATGAATGTTAATCAACTCACCTTCGAAAGAGCGACCTAGAATCGGCGCTCCATGCAAATGATTACCAACGGCAGAATGATTTCCGCCAGATTTCTGTCGTGCTGCCGGAATATCTACAACCGTCTGAGCATCAGAAATTTGTTGTCTGACATTTGGATTTTCAGTCGCGCCACCCAATCCACCCTGTGGCTTTAAACTTCCTGGTAACTTGGGCTGAATAGGCTCGTGTTGCACAACAGTTTCGGCATTCTGGATGGTTTTTACAACGCCAACCTCAGACGACTTTGGCTGATCCAATGAAATTTTCACTTCAAGCTTGTCTAGTTTTAAATCCAGCTTGTCTTCGATCACCTGAAAAGGACGAACTTGACCATCGATGATCAAACCATTTCTACTGCCAGAGTCTCGAATCACCAGGCTGCCATTTTCCTCGGTCAAATGAAAATGATTTCGCGAAATGAACGGATAGTCTAAGCGAACATCACAGGTTGGCAATCGTCCAAATTGTACGGGACCATGCTGAAACACCAACTCTTTCAGCTTTTGATTGTCATAATATACAATCACTCGAACTTTTTTAGTAAAGGTGACTCTGCTGTTGCTCAAACTAAAACTTTCCTATCTTTTAAATCAAAATTTTTAATTCAAAATTTAAAGTGACGACATCCATGGGTGAATAACACCTGTTGGCTTCTGCACACTTTTCAACTTTGACTGAAATTGCGTAAACTTTTTGGTAAATCCAAACTGACGATATAAAGCTGCGATTCCATACAATGCACTTGGCTCACTAGAATTGTGTTTTAATGCTGTCTTAAATGTCTCGGCGGCAGTGTCTAAATCATTCATCAACATAAAGGTGGTGCCCAATACACCTTCAGTTTTTGCGTCGTTCGGTTTAATTTCCAAAATCCTAGATAAAATCAATCTGGCCATCGAGTAGTCTTGGACTCGCAAATAACTTTGAGCCAGCTCCATTAACAAATTGGTATCTCGAGGGGTGTCAAAAAGTTTTTTCCGAATGCCACCAGCATCTGATGGCGAGCTCTCTGAAGCCCTCGTTGACAGTCTTTCCTCGGCGGCTTCATCGACCTGAGTCGCTCCTTGAGACTGACAACCTTTTACAAAACCCGTGAACACTTCAAATTTTTCGGCACTGTCGACACAGGCTTTAAAAAAGCCGGCCGCTTTTGTTTTAAACTGTGAAGCCTGCTGTCCAATTAATTGTTTGTACTGCGACTGTTGAGCTGCTGTTAACCCCGCCGGCATAGATGCATTGGACAAAAATTGAGCGAACTCATCATTGGCCCGCCCCAATTCATAAAGAGCGGCAATCGTCCATCGGCCATTTCCGTAACTTATGACCTGATTGAACTGTCCAGAAAGTTGAGTCAATTTAGCTTGTTTCGCTTTGACTAATTGCCCTTCGTCACCGGAACCAAGTTGAATCGACTGATAGTCTTTCAAATCAATACCCGCTCTTAAATAAAGTGCATGAGCCGCCATCGTTTTATCTTCAAAGGATGCTGCTGATGCCCGAAAGGCCCTTTCGAAATAAGGCTTGGCAGGCTCTCGTTGACCTTGTCGATACAAAGCAAGGCCCATCCAATAACTTGCCTTTAAAGTACCACTTGGACGAGCCGAAAGTGTCTGCGCCACTCGTCCCCAGTCTCGAGCTAAGACATATTGTTTCGCCGCTGATTCGATATCTCCCAAATCGCGAGCATCATCTGCACCTTCTTTAAAATCGCCCATCAGCTCGCGCATTGAACCTGCATTCTTAAGTAGGCCGTTACTGGAAGGATCTTTTGGATACTTTCTCGCAAAGGTTTCAAAATATTTAGCAGCTCTACGGTAATCAGCAGTATTCATCGCCATCTGACCCATTTGGCCAACCACGTCTTTGGCATATTTCGAGTCCGCATGCTTAATCAACAATTGCTCACCAGGCTCATAAGCTTGAGGATCTTTTTTGTTTTTAAGAGACACGAAAGCCTCATACAAAGCTTGATCTCCAAGAGCTGAACCTTGATATTTTGCTGCGAACCCCAAAAGCTTCTTTGCATAGTCTCTAGATTTTGGATCCCCAACCTGGTCTTGAATCTTTCGATACTCGGCCTGTTTAATAATTTCAGACACGTCAGATTTAAACTGAGCATTTTTCAATCTTGGATTGGCAATCATTTCTTTTCCAACTTTGATCATGCCTTCGTAGTCTTCTCGCTGATTGTAAGAGTCCAAAATCAACTGCCCTGCCGTAGTGGCTTCTTTATGTTCTGGGTAAGAATTCATAAAGTTTTTGAAAGTCACAACCGCTTTATCAAAATCCCGCTCATCGTAATAAGTTCGTCCGATATTGAACACGATCATCGCATTGGCCGGATCACGTGGATAGCCTTTTACAAATTGCATTCCTAGATCTCGAAATCCTTCTCGAGATTCGACTAGTTCAAGGCGATTGAGCTTTTCCTGATTTTTGAGGGCTAAAGCAAATGCCTGAATTGCCGAATCATAAATCTCTTTTTTCTTGTTGGTTTGACCAGTACGAATAATCTCTTCGTACTTACTACCGGCACGCGCATAGTCTCTTAGAGCAAAAAAGGTTTCAGCTTGATTGAGAAGTATTGTTCCTGAATATTTGGTATTTGGAAATAGTGCCAAATAGACATCATATCCATGAATGGCAATGCGGTAATCGGATTCGCGATGACTTTCGCGAGCCTTAGTTTGCAGCTTAGTGGTGAAATCCCTTAGATAGATTTCCCAGTTCTTTTCATTCTTAGCTTTATCTTTGGCGCTAATAGTTGTCGATGCTCTTTCTCGAATCAAAGTCTTTGAAAGTTGATCCGGCAACGTGTCTAAAGGCCATTCTTTTTTAGACTTCTTAAAAGCCTCATAGAAACCATCGATAACTGCAATTCGAGCTTCGAGATCATTCGTTAACTCCATCAATCTATAATAGATTGGAATTGTCTCATCGACTTTTTCCTTGAGCATCAAGCGTTTTGTCAGTCGAGTCAGAACCTTCAATAAAGTCGTTCGATTTGGAGTCAGCCTTTCAAAATAGGCCAAGGGATTGGATTTATCCGGATCCAATTTAGTTTGCTCTGAATACGGCCAAACCATTGCCAACAAGGCATCTCGTTTCACATCACTTTTCTTATAGATTTCTGGAAGATCTTCTAAAGAAATACTTCCATCAATAGTGAGGACACCTTCGAAAGCCAGCAAGGCTTCATAAAATTGTGTTTCATTGATATAACACCATCCCAACTTGTATCGAGCTGAGGGCATAAATGGATTGGGTGGCCGTTCCAATATTTTTTGGTAAAAATCTTTGGCGCGAGTCGGATCTTTTTTCTGCTCTAAAAAGTAGTCTCCCAAAATCAACTGAGACTCTTCCCAATATCTAGATTTCATAAAGTCGGTGGTGATTTTGGTATAGATTTTCACCATCTCTTCAATTTGACCGAGTTCTCGGTACTCGTGGGCCATGAAGAAATGTGCTTTGTCTAAATTCTCACTCTTCGGAAAGTTTTCAATAAACCTTTGATACACTTCAATCGCTTGCTTTTTTGTCTTCGTTGTATCTGAAAAATCCAATTCATTCATCGGAGTCTTTGGGTTTTCCGCAATGTTGAGAGCGTATAAGTACCTCCCTTTATCTACATAAAGTTCGGCCAAAACAAAATAGAGGTCCGGAACGAAAGCCACATCGAGAACTTCCTTCATCTTTGTTTTTGTGACTTCAATCGATTTTTCAATTTTCGCAAGATCCGCCTTAATTTCAGGAATAGTTTTCTCGGAAACTTGCGCTTGGCTCATTCCGCTCCAGAAAACGATTATAGAAAAAAGTAGGGCTACGTATTTGATCATTTCACATTTGCCTTATTACATTGAGACTCGACCAGCACTTTTAAGTCCTCGATCTCGTCGATCCAATATTCACCCTTGAACAACCAATAAATTTTGTCGAACTTGGTTAAGGAAATCTTCTCAGGTTTGAAGTCAACCTCATCCTGTGGTCTGGAAACCCGAAGACTGTCCACGCGGGTCTGATAATCTAAAAACGAAATCTGCTCGTGAGATTCCAGCAAATCGTTTGCCACAAATCGAATCCGATCGGCTAAAATCAAATTCAATCGACTATAAACTTCGGAAATTTTAAGATCGTATTCTCTTTTCAGTTGATTATTAATAGCCAAATTTTGAAATTCTTTTAACCTAGTTCGTTCTTCTTTTAAAAGATTTAAATAGTTCACCCAATAGCTTACGCGTCGATCAATGACGGCCATATTGACGAGCATTTTGTCTTTTCTTAAATCTTTTCTTTTTCGAATTGCGTCCATCGATGCTGAAAAGCGCTGTTTGAATTCCTTCATGACTTCGAACGCAGCATCGTAATAGCAAAGCTCTTTGTAAATTAACATTTTCAACAGATAAGCTTCAGGTGATCTTGAAGGATCAAAAGCCGGGGCCTCTAATGCAGTCAATAAGCCCAATGCTTTTGAGTAGTCTTTTAAATAGTACTTTGACCAGGCCCGCTCTAGTAAGATCAATCCTCGTTCCCGGGGATCTAACTCGACTTGTTTGAAGGTCTTATAGGCCTTTAAGTAATCACCTTTTTCAAAAACCAATCTGGCATACTGATGCTGAGAATCTGTCTTAATATCTTTTGGAGTCAATTCGTCGTTGGCTAATGCCAAGAACTTTTCTACTGCCGAGTCAATTTTCTCGCGCTTAACGTCTTCTAGGGCGGCCAAATACTTCAGCTTGTAGTCCCAATAAGATCCCGAGGTGACTTTTTTAAATTCTTTTTCACTCCAAGCCGTATATCCGTTCAGCTTGTTGTACATGCCATTGAGATAGCCAACAAAATCTGCGACTTCTTTGGGAGGGCTGTCATAGTCAATGTCGTAAACGAGCTCGCCGTACACAGCATCTTCATCTACGGGATTTTTTTTTGCGATCTCTTGAATTTCAATTAAACTGAGCCAAGAGGCCTGTGTTCCTTGTTTGGTTTTGATAATATCGGAAAAAAGTTTAGTCCCAGCAAAAGAAAGTCCGTGTCGAACTAGGGCTTTTCCCAAAGCTAGCTGAGCCTCAGCCCCCTCTAAAGAGTCAGTCCCAGTTTTCTTTAGTTTTTGATCCGCGACTTTAATCACATACAGATTGTTAGGATCTTTGATGCCCTCTTCAACCTCGAACCAAAATGCAGCATCTAAAGGTTTGTATTCAAACGGTTTGTCCTTTTTATTCAGAGGCTGAGCTGGCGCGGGATACTGAGTCGGAGTCTGAGCTAAAGCTGTGCCTGTAAGAACCAACACTACAATTGATGTTAGAAAATGATTTGCCTTCATCATTTTGCACCAAAGTTATAGGAAATGCCCGCCATCATTGTGATGTGATTGCGAACTGTTTTTTGAGTCGAAAAGAACGTGTAGTAGCGAAAATCCAGTTTCAAAGAGGTCTTTTCACCAAGAAAAAATTTCTGGATAATTCCGACATCGACTGCCGGAGCCGTTAGAATCGAGTAATTGGCCACTCCTCCGCCAGCTAAAAATGAGAGCTGCGAATGAACGATACTTGAGTTGAACAAAAGACTTTTCGTGTAAAATGGCGAATAGATATAATTGGTGGTAGCCAAAAATTTTAAAACAGCAAAATCTTCGCTTCGTCCACCGTAGCCGGCAATCAAGTCTTGCTTTAACGCTGCTTGCATTTCGACAGTGTACAAGATATTTGCCACTTCCCAGCCATGAACATCATTGAACAAATGAGTGTAGGAGCCGCCGACGGCCAGGTATTTGTTAAAAGCTCCTACCGGTAAATACCCAAGTCCGAAAGTTCCTTCATTGGCGATGTGATATTTTTTATTCATGACCAACTCAGTTGCTGGAAGATCGTAAACATCAGCATGAGCCATCTGCCCATATTGAAGCACCAAAGAGATGAATGAAAATAGAATCATAATTGACTTGAATTTCATTCTTCATCCTCTTGCACTTGGACTTTTTCTTCAGTCTTACCAAAGTTATAGGAAATTGAAAAAGTAATGGCCATATTTGGCTTTACGGCTGCACTTGAAAATAAATATTGTCGTATATCTAACTTCGAAACCCAGTTTGAACCCGAAAAAAATCTCACCATTCCACCAAAGTCGAAAGTATTAATGTTTCCCAAGGTTTCCAGCTTAGCCAACCCCGCTCCACCCACGAGCGAAAGGTCTCCCCACATGATTTCTTTGGTTTTAAAAAGATGCTTCATGTACAGAGGAGAATAAATAAAATTGGTCGTTCCGTAGTATTGAATAATGTCGAAGGTTTCAGGGTTGGCACCATAGGTTCCAACCAAATAGTCATTCAAACCAGTCGGAGAGTTTTTAGCATAATTCAAATTCAAAACTTCCCATGCCATGTAATCATTGAACCAATGAGTAAAGGCTCCACCGACGGCATAGTAGGTATTAAAGTGGTCCATTGGCAAAAAAGACGCGTGAAAACCCAATTCATTTGTTAATTGATTTGGTCTTTTCTGAACGGCGCTAATGACTGGTAAATTGGATTGCTCGAAAGATGAAAACTCATCAGCCTTTGCGATTTGCAAAAAACTGAAAAACATCAAAGAAAAAAGGAAGATACTGAATTTGACCATCCTATCTATTTTTGAGTTTTTTTAGACTCAGAGCAAAGGTCTGACAGAGCAGCGTCAAGATTCTAGACTGGCATTTGGTCATGTCTATACAAATAAGCAAGGGAAGTTAGACCTTGGGCCTAGACTAATCTCCGACGACGCAAAGATTATGATTCATTTTTAGCAATTGGTCTGAATGAAGTTTGTTTCAATTCAATACAATTTCGAGTTATTTTTTCCTAAATTTCGAACCTATTTTCAAGAAAAGCCGATAATGATCTATGCGAATTTTAATCGTCGATGACGAAGGCACGATGAGGGATATTATTTCCCTGATCTTAAGGAAAAATTACGACCTGGAAGTGGTCGAAGCGGATTCATTTTTTTCAGCAATTAAAATTCTTCAAGACGATCACAATTTTGATGGAATTATTTCTGATTACAATATGCCAGGCCAAACCGGAGGCGAGCTCTATCATTATCTGCAAAGGAATCTTTTAAAAATTCCCTTCATTTTGTGTTCTTCGGATAAGCCTGAGCAGCACATGGAACTGCATCAAGCCAATTTGGCGGGAGCCATACAAAAGCCAAATATCAAAGAGCCTTTAACTAGAATTATTGATGGATTGGTTCTATTGAAAGACATTCGCACCAGTCGCCCGTTGAATTATTGTCCAGTTAAAATTTCAACTTTATTACGATTAGGTCAAATGCCGTGCGACATCCACATTAAGTTGAGTGAATCTAAATTTATTAAAATTCTCAAGAAAGATGCCCAATTTACGGAAGAATTTTTTACTCGCTATAAAAGCAAAGGAACCGAGTTTCTATTTATAAATTCCAACAATCTTGAAATTCTTTTAGAAACACTTGTGCAGGCACAGCTGAGCATTCGCGATTTAGATCGCGCTCAAAATCTTTCAGAGCAAATTTTAAATATATTAGATGCCATCACAGATACTTCATTAAAAGAAGAACTCACCCAGCTCAATCAAGTTTTCAAGCAGATAGAAAAAGACAGTTCTTCATATATGGAGATATTAAAAGTTTCCGAGAAAACTCACCAAACCATTCAAAAATCTATCAAAAAACTTGGGATTACCGGCGAGGTTCAAGATCTGATCAAATCCAGTGTCAAATTGAGTATGGACACCATACAAAAATTGCCTGAATTAGAGGAACTCTTTGCTCGCCTCAAAAACAATCCTGAAAACTATATCAGCACGCATAGTACTTTGTTAGGACACGTGGCTTGCTCTATCGCCAATCGATTGGGCTGGAGCTCGGAATTAACTTTGTACAAATTATCTTTAGCTGCTTTTTTACATGACATCACCATAGAACATCAAGAGCACGCAAAAATTGTATCGCGAAAAGATCTAAATGTTCTAAGAGGTACTGTTTCTGACGAAGTCTATTTGGAAATCGCAACCCATCCTGAAGAGTGCGCAAGTTTAGTTAGAAAATTAAGACAAATTCCTCCCGATGTGGATCAAATCATTTTAGAACATCACGAGTGGCCAGAGGCGGAAGGTTTTCCGTACTCGAAAGTTGCTCATGAAATCAGCCCCCTCAGTTCAGTATTTATTTTTGCTCATGCCATGGTGGATTACATGATCGACCATCCTCATGACTCGCATAATTTTGATAACTTCTACCGAAGCGAAGCAAAACATTTTCGTCGTGGTCTTTTCAAAAAAATCTTTACCGAAATGGCTGGATTTTCACCAGAAGTCGGCAAAGTCAAAGTGAAGTAGTTTTTTGGCTATTGCACTGACCAGACAGTTTACAGCTGTCAAATCCCTAGGGACTTCTTGAATCCGCCCCCCTTATCCCGCTAATGTAAGCATCTGATTTTAATGGCAAAATACGGAATACAAATGGCCATGTTTTTGCTTTAAATCCTATTAGCGGAGGATTTATGCCCAAATCCAAATGGCCTAATTTAATCAAAAGAACAGTCCTAGTTGGGATTTCAATAAACCTCGTCGCATTTGTTCAGGCCCCGAAAGTGGATGATTTAATTGAACTGACTGGCTGGATTAACGCCAGAAAAACTGCCGACTTTTCGGAAGGCTATACCAAGAATATTATTCGAGCGCTGCCAACAGGAACCCGTGGCAAAATCGAAAAAATTCAACATTTTCCAGAAACAAAAAATTATGGTGTTTGTATTTCAGTTGAAGGTGCTGAAAAAATCACTTCAGGCGATCAATGTCTTTGGGTCTACTATGAAGTTAAAAAACCAAATTTAAAGCTATTCACTGGCATTACAACGAATCAAGCTTTGGTTGAAAGCCAAACAACAAATCCAAGTAAAGCTAAGATTGCTGAAACAATTAAACCCGTTCAAGCAATTGTAGAACCTAAAGTAGCTGCAAAGCCAATTGATACAAGCTCTGCGGTGACGACAGCAGTTGGCAATATTGATCAATTCAATTTAAAAGGCAAAGCCTCTATGAATCCAGGATTTTGTGCCGAATGCGCCAAAAGAGTAGAAAGCTATGCCAGTTGCAATCCGAAGAATGACTACTTAGAAAATGATCTATTAAGCCTAACTAACAACACTGAATTGAATTCGATTTTTTCAGGATCTAACAAAGAAATCATTTCAAAATCTTGTATTCAAAGAAGTCTAGATGCGGCTCCAGACTTTCGAAACGGTTATAAATACTGTGGCCCTGGAAAGAAATCACTTTCCGAAGTCAGGCATTCTAACAAAGCTTGTGTCTCGGAAAAATATGTCGATGTCACTGCAAAGTCTTTCAACTTAGTCGCTGACTGTATGGCCGATCTGATTTCTGGTAGCCCAGCCAACAAATCAGAAACCGCTTTAGCGCTATTT
>CAZDHC010000096.1:0-13449 GCA_964505225.1 uncultured Bdellovibrio sp.
CTGTCGGCAGCGTGGCCTTGTCGTCGAGATTCACGAAGAAGTTTCAAATGATCAAAGTCAGGCGAACATTATTGTTCGGCCAACAGCTCAACGACCTGGCGTCGAATTTTTATTACAGACACATCTAGACACTCCAGATCCTGGACATTTCGGACTTTGGACCGAGACCGGAAACAATCCCTTCGATGCACACATCATTGAAAACAAAATTTATGGATTGGGAGCAGCAGACACAAAATTAGATTTTTTATGTAAACTAGAAGCTTTGTCAGCATTTTCTAAAGACACAGATTGGCGCCTGCCACCAGTTTTAGTGGGAACATTTGGTGAAGAAACCGGAATGAACGGCGCTTTAAAGCTAATTCGGAAAAATAAATTTTCTGCGAAAATGGCCCTAATTGGCGAGCCAAGCGACATGAGATTGATCACGGCAGGAGCGGGTTTGGCAGCTGTTGAAATTCAGATTCCATATAGCGAAGAAGAAAAAAACTATCGCTATGACCACAATCTTCGCGAAAGCACGTCATCTCAATGTCGTATTTTTCACGGAAAATCTGCCCACTCGTCAACGCCGCATTTGGGTGAAAGTGCCATCAAAAAAATGTTGGATTATCTTCTGCAGCTTCCAGAGAGCATTGTTGTGATGGAAATGGAAGGCGGGGTTAATTTCAACACCGTGCCAGCCAATGCAGTTTTAGAAGTCGACCCCATTTCTGGTTTTTCACAACCGATGACCAGAAAGCTTGCAACTGTGTATCGAGCACTTAAAGACATGGAAGTGAAGTTTTTGTCTTATCAGGACCGAGATTTTACGCCAAGCCATCCGACTTTGAATATTGGTTTGATTAAAACTTATGATGATCACATTTTGTTGTCAGGAAGCTGTCGGATTCCACCAATTGTAACCAATGACATTTACGAGTCTTGGATGAAAAGTTTGAAAGAAAAATGTGAATCAGTTGGTGCTCACTTCCGAATTACTGATTACAAAAGATCCTATCGGACAGATCAAAACAGCATGTTGGTTCGGGGATGTTTGTCGGAAATGCAAGAAATGGGTCTATCGACACAAACGACAACTCAATCTTCCACAAATGAAGCGGCACTATGGTCAAGAGTGGGCATTGATTGCATATCCTTTGGCCCTGGCAAACGTGAAGGAAATATTCATACACCTAAAGAACATGTCGCTGTTGATGATTTGAAAAAGTCGATCGAGTTCTATAGGCGAATTATTGAAAGGTTTTGCATATGAGTTTTATTGTACGGGAAGTTCGCCACGATGACGTCAATCAATTGGTCGATTTGGCCAAACAGTTTACTCTTTTAAATTTGCCAGGTGAGCGTAAAGCCATTGCCCAAAAAATCGAAAGAAGTGTGAACTCATTTTCGGGCAAATTAGAAAAGTCACAAAGTGAGTATCTATTTGTATTAGAAGACACAGAAGAACAATTGGTTGTGGGAAGTTCTTTGGTTATGGCGAAACATGGCACTGAAGATATTCCCCACAATTTTTTTAAAATCTTAAAAAGAAATCATTACAGTGATGATTTGGGAATTGGCTTTATCCATCAAGTTCTAAGATTTCAGATGGACACCGATGGGCCCTCTGAAATTGGTGGATTGTTGGTCGACAAAATTTACCGCCGTCGTCCAGAGAAATTGGGAAAACAAATTTCATTGTCTCGATTTCTGTATGTCGGAATGAATCGCGATCGTTTTGAAGATCGAATCTTGTGCGAATTGACTCCGCCGTTGACTGACGAAGGCCGCTCTGAATTTTGGGAATCTTTGGGTCGAAGATTCACGGGATTGCCTTATCAAGAAGCGGACATGCTTTCGCAGAGCCATAAGGAATTTATCAGCTCCTTATTTCCCGAGGAGGATATCTATCTTTGCCTTTTAGATGCAAAGGCTAGATCTGTTTTGGGTCGAGTGGGTGAACACACCAAGCCGGCACAGCATCTTTTGGAAAGTATCGGATTTGAATATTTGGACGAAGTCGATCCTTTTGATGGCGGCCCACACTATGGATGTGACACTGATAAAATCGGTCCAATTAAGCATGGCAAGATCGTAAAAGTCGCCGACTTTAAAGATGCCAGTTACAAGCAGCAAGGTCTTCTTGCGACCAAGCAAGAAGAATTTAAAACGGCAGTCGTCAGCTATGACCTTCGCGAAGAGCGTGTGGCAATAGCTCCAAAATCGCGATCAGTTTTGGGTCTTGAAATTGGCGAAGAAGTTTTCTTGTCACCTTTTAACTATTCTAAACCAAAACGGGAGCAAACATGAGTTCATCTTATTTAGGAGATTTTATTTCAGGAAGATTTGTTCCCGTTGAAAAAGGTGACGGAAGCTTTAAAGATATTTCTCCTGGCGATCTAAATGATCAAGTCATGAATGTACCTTATAGCTACAGCCATGTGGATCAAGCCATCGAGGCCGCAAGAAAAGCGTATCCAACTTGGTCTCGTCTTTCATTGGACGACAGAAAAAAATATTTGTTGCGATTGAAAGATGCTTTCGAAGCATTAAAGCCAGAAATGATCGAGGCGATATGCCGCGACACTGGAAAGCCAAAGTGGGATGCCACGACAGAGGCCACTGCCTTAGCCAGCAAAATAGACATTACATTGAACTACTCTTTGGACCTTGTAAAAGAAGATCGATTTGCAAATGCACTTCCCTCTGTAGATGGTGTGATTCGATACCGATCCAGAGGGGTGATGGCGGTTATTGGGCCCTTTAATTTTCCTGCACACTTACCAAACGGTCATATCGTGCCGGCTTTGGTGACTGGAAATACCATTGTCTTCAAACCGTCCGAGCAAACGCCATTTGTTGGCCAGATGTTGGCCAAAGCTTTTGAGAAAGCCGAGTTTCCTGCAGGTGTTTTCAATCTTGTTCAAGGGGATGGTGAAACGGGCAGAAAAATTGTAGCCCACGAATCGATCGATGGAATTCTATTTACGGGTTCCTATGAAGTTGGTTTGAAGATCAAGCAAGAGACCTTAAACCATTATTGGAAAATCTTAGCCTTAGAAATGGGCGGAAAAAATGCCACCGTGATCTGGAAAGACGCGGATATGGACAAGGCCATCTATGAAACCCTAGTCGGTGCTTACATGACAACAGGCCAACGCTGCTCTTGCACCAGCCGAGTCATTGTTCACGATGATGTCGCAGAGGAATTTACTGAACGATTTTACGAAGCTGCAAAAAAGCTAACAATTGGTCATTGGTCAGAAAATCCATTTATGGGTCCATTGATCAATGCGCAGGCTGTGGAAAAGTATGTGCGTTTTCAGGAAATAGCCAATCGAGAAAATTGTGAAAGCTTAATGCGCGGTAAACAGTTGGATCTAAAAATCAAAGGTCATTATGTGACACCAAGTATTCATTTGGTGAAAAAATTTGATCCCAATTCGGTCTATCAAAAAAGCGAAATCTTTGGACCAAATGTCGCCATTTACAAAACCAAGGACTTTGACGAATCTATGAAAATCGTCAATTCCACGGGATATGGCTTGGTGATGGCATTGTTTAGCAAAGATAAAGAACTATATGAGAAAGCATTAGTCGAAGCTCGCGTTGGACTTTTAAATTGGAACCGCACCACGAATGGAGCCAGTTCTCGATTGCCGTTCGGAGGAATGGGCAAATCAGGAAATGACAGACCATCGGCCCATTTTGCAGTTCAGTATTGTACTGTCCCAGTTGCCAGCCTAGAAGACCCAACAGGTTTTGATGCCACTAAAATGTTGCCCGGTATGACTTTCGAGGCCAAGCACAAATGAAAAAATTAGTAGTGTTTGGAATTTTCGCGGTATTTTTAGGAACAGTTTTTTCAGCATTTTTAATGTATCAAAATTTTCAAGTCACTGGTGCAGCCGAAGACGATTCAGAAGTTGTGTACGAGGTAACTCAAGGAAAAGTTTTTTCAAAGGTTACGGCTGAATTGTTAGAAATGGGTCTGATCAGAAACGGAACTCTTTTTAATATATATGCACGGATTAAAGGAGAGGCTTCGAAACTAAAAGTTGGCGAATACGCTTTAAGAAAAAATATGACTCCAGGAGAAATTTTAGCCGTCATCACCAGCGGTAAAAGTATTGGCCACCCCTTCACAGTGGCCGAAGGCTTGACCATCTATGAAATATCCGACCTATATGCAGAAAAAGGTTTCGGAACCAAAGAAGATTTCATGAATGCGGTCACTGATCCTGAATTTATAAAAGGTCTTCTTGGCCAAGAGTATGAGACTCTTGAAGGGTATTTGTTTCCGGAAACATACCAAATAACCAAGTTCACAAGCACCAAAGAACTGATCCAAAATATGGTGAGGCGTTATCAGGAAGTTTACAAAGAAGTCATCGCTCAAAGCCAAATTCAAGGTTTGTCAGAACATCAAATTGTCACCTTAGCTAGTATCGTAGAAAAAGAAACGGGCCTACCCGAGGACCGAACAAAAATTTCATCGGTTTTTCACAACCGTCTAAACAAAGGTATGATGCTGCAAACGGATCCAACAATTATTTATGGTTTAGCTCAGCAAACCGGAAAAATCATTCCGAAGATTTCAAAATCTGACATCACCAATCCCACAAAGTATAACACTTATACTTTCAAAGGACTGCCGCCAGGGCCGATTTCAAATCCTGGGCGCGCGGCACTTTTAGCAACTGTCCAGCCTGAAAAAACAGACTATCTATTTTTTGTATCTAGAAATGATGGAACCACAGCCTTTACTGTGGAACTTGGCGACCACAATAAGGCGGTTCAGAAGTTTCAGAAAGATGCTAAAGCTCGAGAGGGAAAAAGCTGGCGAGATTCTACGAAGAAAACTGGCAACTAAAGATGAAATGAATCAGGTCCCATTTTAAAGAAATCTTTGCTTTCGGGATCAAACTTATAGACGTTCAATCTAGGGATCAGATTTTCATCAAATGTTGGTGCAATGATTTCCAAAATCCCATCATTATCCAAATCCGTGACCACAAGATTTGCGCCATTGCCTCGGAAATTGAAATATCCATCCAGGCGGTGGGGTAAAACCAAACGTTTTACAAACTGAAGTTTAGAGCTGTCGCCGGTTCCTTCAAAAATCTCTAAGGCCAATGAATCTGCAGATTCAACTTTGATAATGGAAACCCTGTAACCATTGCCGGTTAAATCTGCATCTGCCTTTGCCAAAATATTTCGCGAGTTCGACACGATGAAGTCTCGAATCATTTCTTTCGTGGTCGGTAAAACTGAAAAAACCATTAGGCTCAGGGAAATCACAAGCATTCCCGTTAGTAAAATCTTAAACTGAAGATCTTTTCCAATATTCATTTTAACAAGCCTTCTCTAAGATCCAACGATTTAGTGCTGAAACCTGTTCATGGGATATTTCATAAAATTCAAAAAAGAAGTCACGGTCTAGCTGTCGAGTGTACTTTGTCTTTAGAACCAAGCTGTGGGAAAGAGCAATTTCGATTGGCCTTCTGGAAATATTTTGAGGAGGCTCAGTCAGACTCCTTAGATGTAAACCTTTGGAGGTGATGGAAATCAGACGAGCCCAAGGACCCAGGTCTTTAAAATGAATGATGATTCGTTTTTCTGAAACCTTAATCGGTGCATTTAGAAATTGAACGAAGGGCTTCTTTAAATTTTCAATTGGTGGTGTTTTCACTTTCCACACTAGTTGGTCGGCAATAAAGATAAACAATCCTAAATTAACAAAAAAGAAAAGTCCGTAGATCCAACTGGTTCTTAGGTTGGGACCTAAATTCATCAATTGATGATAGATGTGCCCGGCCAATAGAATCAGTACAAATTTCCAAGTTTTAGCTGAGCCGCTGAGCATGGTTAAACCAATGACCACGCTTGCAATCCAAAGGAAGTTGTCAAATCCAGTTCCCGAAACCAACAATCGTCCAAAAGTATAAAAGGACGAGCGAGAAGGGTCTCGGTTGAAAAAAAACAGGGAAACCAAAGAGTTAAAAAATGGTGCCGCCACCAAAAGAAATCCAAAGGAGCGAATGATTTCTTTTCTTTCGAGCAGTTTAATGACTTTCATAGTCAACCTGCTTTGGGCGTTTCGTCGTCGGTAAATCTCATTTGAATGACTTCTTCAACTGGCGTTCCTGCGGCCGATGAGCTCGCTGCAGGAGAGTTTTGAGGTGAAGTCGAATTTGATGCCGAGACATTTGAAGCCATTTGTCTTCTAGAGTTCAGTGCTTCACTTGAGGCAATGACTAAGCAAATTGCCAAGGGATCAAAAACCGATACCAAAACTAGAATTAAGTATTTTACGACGACATCAATATCCAAATTGAACATTTTGGAAACGTAGATCAGGGGACCAACCTTTTGTTTTACTATCAAAATTCCCATATTAGCCTGAGAAATCTGATCAAAGATTGCCGTCGCCTGTGCATTCAATGAATTGATCATTGGCTCTGCATCTTTTCTTGCAGCTAGTTTTTTAGAGATTCGTGAGTCAGGAATTTCGGAAATATTCTTATTGATTCGAGCAATTTCATCGTTAATTCTTTGCTGTTGGCCCTTTAAAGTTTCCAGCTTCAAATTTTCTGTTTCAAGTGCGACCGATGCTGACTGATAGGCATTTGAAAGGTACCCAAAAATACCCATGCTGGTAATTCCACTTAGAACCACGATGGAGAAAAGCAGATATGCTCTTAGGATTAAGTTTACATGGAACCAACGTTGATGCAGGTATGCGGCCAAAACAAATTTACCAAATTCTAAAGATGCACCCATGGCCATTACTGAAAGTGATGCTGCGGCAAATAGGTCGCTAAGACCAATGACAGAAAATGCTGCTCCTAAAGAAGAAACAGCGGTTGCTGCTAAAACTAAACCTATAATGCACCATAAAGGAACCATGGCTTTTTATCGGTGATTTCTAGTAGTTGGTTAATAGAAAACAGTCGGATAAAGTGGGTGAGAAATCTTTTGAAGTTGTTTTTTTCAGGAGGCTAGACTTAGATTGTGTTTATGAATGCTCCGTAAGACTGAAAACTGAAACTAGACAGAAAGAGTTGTATCAAGATGAGACAAGCGAGTGATGACAAAGATTCATTTTACCGAATCGTTGAATCTAGAAAATCAATTCGGAAATTCAAAAAAGACCAACCATCGAAAAAGATTTTAGAGCGAATTTTGGCGGCAGCCATGCACGCACCAAGTGGCAAAAATCGACAGAACTGGAGATTTTTTGTCTGTACGGGTGCTAAACGAGATGAATATCTCAAACTTTCGCAAAAGTCTTGGCTCAACATAAAAGATATTTTGCAGAAAAAACTGAAACCATCACTGTATGATTTCACTGAAAGATTTTTTTTCAATCTGGGTGACGCCCCTGTATTGGTGTTTTGTTATTCCATCAATACAGCCGAGGAAAAATATCTGACTAGTGTTGGCAGTGTCTATATGGCAGTGGAGAACTTAAATCTAGCTGCCGTCGCTGAAGGCTTGGGTTGCTGCACGATGGGCGCACCATTAGAAATTAAAGACGAGGTCAATCAATGGTTAGGCGTGACTGAGCTTCCTGAACTTAAATCTGGTGAAATGGAGCTTTTGTGCGGAGTTGTCCTGGGCTACCCAGATCACGAACCTCCTAAGGCGCCAAGACAGACAGAAAATCGAGTGACTTGGCTTGAATAACCTAGCCGGCAGAGCGATATAGTCCGGCTCTTTTCTCTTCGATTAGACTTTGATTTAATTTTTCAATCGCGCTTTTGAAAGCATTTTTAATCTTCTGCTTCTCGAGATCATTTAGCTGTAAACCATTTGTTCCCAATATCAATTCGGCAGATCCTGTGCCAGCACGAGTTGAGTGCATGTCGACCATCAACAAAACTTGATTGAGCTTTTCTTTTGGCAAGTCTCCTTGAAGAAACTTTCTTGTGTATTTCTCGATTGTTTCACCGTGAGTTCCAATCAGTGGTCGGTCACTGTGAGACGCAACGCCAGCGGGAACATGGCTGACTCGAACAGAAGAAGGATCTACATTTTTTGCTAAAGCCTCTGTCACTTCTCGACGGACGTCTGCGGAAATCGCTTTATTTGGCTTAATCACCATATCGTCACCGCTGTCGATAATTTTGGCTTCAATTCCATGTTTTTTTAAAATGGAACTGATTGTGCTTTCGACTTGTGCCTTCTTTTCTTTAAATAAAACTGTGACTTCTTTTTCGCCACTACGTGACTGATTGACGGCACTCGAGAGATCTGAGGATCTTAAAGCCAGCGAGTCAGCAGTGGCCCGTGCATTTTTCGAACCCATTCCGGCGAAGTCCAAAGAAAAGCCGCCAAATTTTGCATCATCCAAGGAAGCTACTTTTCGCTCGGCGATGTGGATGCCCGGTGAAAAGCCATCCACGAGCAACGCATAGGTTCTAATTTTGTCGGCTTCGAGTTCAGACATTGCATAACCAGTGGATCTTTTGATGGAGTCTCTAAGTTCCGCATTGGACTGAGTCTTTCGTACGGCATCAAAAACCTCAGGCTTCAGTGTCATTTTGCTAGATGACGAGACATAGTCCATCAACCCAGATCCCCGCAATTGATTTTGCAAATCATTTCGATAGATCTCAACGTAACCCAATGTTGCCGTCATGTTTTCTTGTAGATCTGCATCTTTAAATGACCGCAATTTGTTTTCTCCGGAAACACCCCGAGAATACCTGGATGCCAAAGTCGCTTGATCTGCGGTATCGCCAACTCCGGCCCTAAACCAGTTCTCGGGAGTGTCGCCGTCGCGCAGAAGCTTATTGTCTTTCATAAACTGAGTGAATTCGCTGTTTGATTTTTTCAAAACATTAGCAAGCTCTGTTTCAACGCCAGCGGGAAGCGATGTTGCAGGCGGTTTGGGTCTTAATGCAAATCGCATCGCTTTGAAATCTGAATAGGGAAGGATTTCGACGCCGGGAAACTTTTCTGAAAAAGATTTCAGGTTTTTGGTCATCAATTCTTTATGCTTATTGGTGATGGCACTGACGAAATTCTTGTCTTGGGTGACATCGTTTAACTCTTTCATGACTGAATTTTCAACTTCGAAAAACTTGGTTTTACCATCGGGTTTAGAGTTCGCCGCCAGATCAATCCACTTTTGATTTTGGGCAGTGCTCGTATAGTTTCTTTCGAAATAGTCGGATATAAATTTTGTTCGATTTTCTGGTCTTTGTGAATTGGCTGTCTTTCGTACTGTTGGCTCCGAAGATCTTTTGGTGTGATCCACCCAACCAGATTTTTCAACAGTTTTAAGTTTTTCTCGAACTTTGCCAACTAGAGCGGGAACCAAAGGCAAAGCGTTCAAACCCACGTCAACAAGAGTTGATCCACAGGATTCTCCAGCTCGGACTGAGGCTACTTTTTGATTCATTGGATTGGGACAAATATTTCCGTTGTCTCCTGCTTTGCTCTTCGACAGATCAACCATTTGTTTGTCATACTCTATTAGGCAGGAATCGATAGAATGTAGGACAGACTCGCCCCCGTAAAAAAGGTCAGCACCTACGGCGACACCGGTACCAACTTTTTTTGCTGTCGAGATTCCTCGGCCAGCCCATTGGGCAACCTTCAGGGCGGCGCCTCCAGCTCCGGCGGTGCCAATCGTCAACAGGGCATCGCGACCAAGCATTCTTAGTTTTTCTGAGGTTTTTGTTCGATCCATGGCACCTTCCTCAACACATTGTTGAGCCGACATGTAAGTGAGCATGGCCAAGTGATCTATATTTTTAGTATAATTTTCTTTATATTCTTTTGTGGAACCTAAAGACTCACGAAATTTTTCGATTGAGCAATTGGATGTGTTTCCGCCATTCAAGCAAAGAGCTTGTTTATTTAAATCCCGCACCAATTCCTGTAAGGCGGATTTTGTTTTCTCTAATGAGGCTTTAATTAATTTTTCGGGCTCTTGTTTTTTTTCTCGATTCTTCCAATAGCTTTCATCGGTGAACCAAGGATTTGTCCTTTCAAGTAAGGCCAAACTTTGAAAATTCTTTCGTTGCTCAATTTCGCAGACTTCTTGTTTTGATTTGTCGGAACTCTTTAAACAGCCAGAATTTTTGGCTTCGATATCGGCCAGAATTTTTTTATAAGAAGCTTCATCTTCAACTGATTTTTGAACCACTTGTTTCAGCGCATTTGGATTTTGGGGACAAAGACTTAAACTTTCACAAAGCTCAGTGGCGTCTTTGAAGGCAGTCGGGCAAAGGTTCTTGACGCTACTGTTTCCTAATATCGCATTTATTTGCGCCAATTCATTGAGTCCATCTTTGACCCCTTGATTTAGGCGACTCATGGCATAGTAATACTTTGCGGCCTTATTGAAATCCGAGGGCGAGTTTCCGCTTCCCAAACAACCTTTTATTGATTGGTGATTGTAAGTTCCTAAATTCGGCCACTCGGTTTGTTCCGCAAATGATTGCAGCTGTTGCGGAGTTTGAAATCTTTCTAAAAATTTATTCTCTTTAGCGTTTAAGTATTTTGTGCAACCCGGAAACCGACCATCGAGCATTTTTCCAAATTGCAAAGTCCATTTTTCATTTCCGAACAAATTAAAATCTACAAAATATCCGTCAGCCTTATCGTCTTCGATAAGTTTGTTCAGAAATGGAGAGCAAAAGGGCGGCGCCGTTTTGCAATTGGAGCCATTTTTTTGAGTCATCAAACTTGAGATTTCGGTGCCCCGCTGAATCAACAAAACTGTATCTTCAGGGGATTGCGCAAAGGCCACATTGTTGAAAGTGGTTATTGCCACAAAAGACAGTGTAAAAAGGGTAAGAAAAATCAACCGCAACATGCTGTAAACTCATCGGATTTTTTAATTTGATTATTAACGAAAATATCCAAAATCAGTATGGCGTTGGGTGTTAAGCTATGCTAGATACCTCGACCAGACCATGCACCCTTTAGAAGCATTAAAAAACAATCCATTCGTTTTGGCGCCCATGGCCGGTATTACCGATCATGCTTTTCGTACTTTTATGAAGGCACGAAAGGCCGGGGTGGTAGTGACTGAATTGGTTTCGGCTACCGGAATTGAATATAAATCTGATCGAACTTTGAAATTAATGAGTTATGACGAAACCCAAAGACCAGTTGGGATTCAATTGTTTGGAGAAGAACCTGAAATTATGGCTAGGTCGGCTCAATTTGCCGAAGAGCGTGGTGCCGACTTTGTTGATTTAAATTTCGGCTGTCCTGTTCCTAAAGTGACCAAAAAAGGTGCTGGTTCCGCAATTTTAAAAGACCTTCCACATATGGTGACGATGATTTCGACCATTCGAAAGTCGATCAAGATCCCATTGACCATTAAAATTCGAACTGGCTGGGATCAGGGAACCAGAAATGCGGATGAAGTTTTAAAAATTGCCTATAATGAAGGCGTTACTTGGGTGGCCATTCATGGTCGAACTCGTCATCAAGCCTATTCTGGGTTAGCCGATTGGGATTATATCGCTGAGGTAAAATCTAAAGCAAAAGTTCCAGTTTTAGGAAATGGCGACATTTTAACTGCTCGCCAGGCTGTTTTAAGACTGAAACAGTCCGGTTGTGATGGGGTTTTGATTGGTCGGGGCTGCCTAAAGAATCCCAATATTTTTGCTGATGCCTATGATCTTTGGGTGAAAGACTATCCCGAGTTACAGGCAAGCGTTTCACCTATTTCGAACTCGACTATTGAGCGAGACTATGTCAATTTGTACCGGCAGCTTTACGAGGTCTTAATCGCTCATTGCGATGAAAGAATTCTGCAGATCCAGCTCAAGAAATTTGCGGCATGGTTTGCGACGGGTTATCAGGGAGCGGCAGCGTTTCGCAAAAGTATTTTTCAAGCCAAATCGACAGAAGATGTTTTGTCCGAAGCTTTAAAATTCTTTGAAACAGTTGGTTCAATCGATCAAGAAGACACTTCTAAAGAAGACTTCTTGATGGGTGGACATGGATAACTTTAATTAAAAATTTGAAATTGATTTAAGACAACAAAGGAAACATATGATTCAGGACCCATCAAAAATACGCAATATCGCCATCATCGCACACGTTGACCACGGTAAAACGACTCTGGTTGACCACTTGATCAAACAAGCAGGAACATTTCGTTCAAACGAACATGTTGCTGACCGCTTGATGGATTCAATGGATCTTGAAAAAGAACGTGGAATTACGATCGCAGCGAAGAACGCTTCTTTTCAATATCATGATTATAAAATCAATATCGTCGACACCCCGGGGCACAGTGACTTTGGTGGAGAAGTTGAGCGCGTATTGAACATGGTGGATGGAGCTATTCTGTTGGTGGACGCCTCTGAAGGACCATTGCCGCAGACTCGATTCGTTTTGAAAAAAGCTTTAGAGCAAAACATCAAGGTTATGGTTTGTATCAACAAGATCGACCGTGCCGATGCTCGTATTCAAGAAGTATTAAATGAAGTGTTCGATTTGTTCATCGATTTGGATGCAACAGAAGAGCAAGCAGACTTCACAACAATCTATGCAATTGCCCGTGAAGGTATGGCGACATTAGATCCAGCTGTTAACACAGGAAACCTTGATTGCATGTACAAAAAAATCATTGAGCTAGTTCCTCCGCCAAAAGCTGCAATCGATGATCCTCTTCAGATTTTGATTTCAAACCTTTCATACTCAACTTTCGTTGGACGTTTGGCGATTGGCCGAGTTCGCGCTGGTAAGATCAAAGTTGGCGACGAAGTTTTATGTATGATGGAAGATGGAAATAAAAAATTGAAAGTCAGCGCGTTGATGCAATATCACGTGAATCAGCCGGTGCAGGTTCAAGAAATTGGCGCAGGAGATATCGCGATTGTTGCTGGTATGGAAGGTTTCAATATCGGAGACACCATCACTTCAACAGTAACGCCAAGCCCATTGCCGCGAATCCGAGTTGAAGAACCAACAGTTGGAGTTATTTTCTCGGTAAACGATGGTCCATTTGGTGGTTTGGATGGAAAGAAAGTCACTAGCCGTCAGATTCTTGAACGACTAGAAAAAGAATTACTTCACAACGTTGCGATTCGTATGGAAAGAACAGATTCGAACGAAGCTTTTAAAGTGATCGGTCGAGGAGAGTTGCAGTTGGGCGTTTTGGTTGAGCAAATGCGACGAGAAGGCTTCGAGCTTTGCGTTTCTAAACCTCAAGTTATTATGAAAAAAGAAAACGGCAAACTTCTTGAGCCGTTTGAGCATGCGATCATCGACATCGAAGATCCATTTGTCGGTGTTGTAACCGAGAAAATGGGAATCCGAAAAGGTGTGATGACGAACATGAACACTAAAGGTTCAGGCCGTACTCGATTGGAATTTAGAATTCCAGCGCGTGGTTTGATCGGTTATCGTTCTGAGTTCCTAACAGACACTCGTGGTACTGGATTGTTGAACACTCAATACGATGGTTACGACGATTACCGTGGTGAAATC
>CAZDHC010000097.1:0-13371 GCA_964505225.1 uncultured Bdellovibrio sp.
TTTCGCCCGTCGCCAACTGATAGGGAATATAACCGTATTCGTAAAGACCGCCACCGACACCCAAGGGCGAATCGGCCAACATTTGCAAAGAGCCTACATACAAATGAGAGCGCTTATGAAATGATCCTTCTTTAATTAGACTATAATCAGCGCCAACTGTTGGAAAACCAAGGGTCACCAAAAATAACCCGACACCCAAAAGGCCATACAACAATTCTTTGCGATTTAAATTTCGGTACAAAGAAAAAGCCGCGAACAGTCCCACAGCAATCATGGCCGAGCGACTTTGACCGGTCAGCAAGATCATCAAAAACAAAGCGTAAAGCACGCCGCTGACATGGGCTTTCCAATTGGTGAAATTTCGGATGTAGTAAATCAAAAGCGGCAGCAAAAACGTGAGGTATTCGCTGATCATATTGATATTACCAAAGGTCACGCTGAAATAAAGAGGATCCCAACGACCATCCATCAATCGATAGCGGATCAAATCAAAAACCGCACGGCCGATTAAGATCGCAGAAGAAACAGAAAACAACCAAAATATTTTCTCAAAAGAGACCATTTTATTTTTGATAAAAGTGATAAAACTGATCACCAACAAAATAAAAATCAACGAATCCAAGCCATTGGTCACACTGACCCAGTTGAAATGAATTAGAATCGACAAGACCCGAGCTGCAATCAATGCACCTGCAATCCAAAAAAGTTTCCCAGAAAAAATTGTAGTTCGGGGCTGAAAAGCCAAAGCCAATGTTGCCGTGAACGAGGCCAAATAAACCGTCGACCATTTTATGATCGTAAAATTATCGACCAGCTGAATAGTAGACAAATGCGGCGATAAGAAAAGCAAAAATACAGAAACCCAAATTAAGGCATTGCTTACTTTGCTTGATAGGTTGTTGCTAGATAAATTTTCAGCAGTTGGCATGGCTAAGATTTTGAAGGATTTTTAGGGGCCTGTCCATGACCTTCTTCAAGAACCAAAGTTCCCTGTTTGGCATGACTGTCCACTTGGCCTTTTTGATTTTGCGCCCGAAAGCCACGCACTTTCTTAGTTTGCGTGTCGGCCCTTTCGATTTGTTCGGTGATATCGACGACCACGTCACCAAAACACCTCACCTGACAAGACAGCCTTCTTTGATCGATGAAATAGTTTGAACCCACCACTGCCAGCTCGGCCTTGGATGGCGGCAACACATTGTGTTCACCTTCAACAATCTTGACTCGGCATTCGGCACAGTTGGGGATGCCCTTACAAATAGACTTAATTTCAATGTGATTTTCAGAGCACAACTGCAACAAGGTTTTATTGGGATCAACCTGAATTTCTTGACCAGTCGGCAGAAACTTTATTTTCATTTGACCACCACTTTAACAAATTTCTTTTTGCCGGCCTTCATGACAAACGAAAGACCCGCTTTCAATTCAATTTTCAATTGTTCATCTTCAACTTTAGCCGAATCCATTTCCACGGCTCGCCCTTGAATCAATCTTCGAGCTTCGCTAGTGGACGGAGCAAGGCCTGCGTTCTTCATCAAAGCGCAAATCCAAATCGGATCGGCTGACGAAGCTATATCAAAAACCGGAACTTCATCTGGCAAACCTTTATCGACAAAAATTCGATTGAATTCATCTTCCGCCGCTTGCGCCGCAGTTTGAGAGTGAAATCTAGAAATTAAAACTTTGGCCAAATTCACCTTGGTGTCCCGCGGATGTCTGGTTTTAGCTTTTAACTCTTCTTTCATTTTATTGAGCTCGGCCGGAGTCACATCCGTTAAGAGTTCATACCATCGAAGCATCAAATCGTCTGACACTCGCATGGTTTTACCAAACATATCTTTTGGCGAATCCACCACAGAGATATAATTGTCTAAACTTTTCGACATTTTATTAACGCCGTCGATTCCCTCAAGAATTGGCGTGGTGATCACAACTTGTTGATCTGTTTGGCCGTAAGATTTTTGCAGTTCTCGGCCCACCAACAAATTAAATTTCTGATCGGTTCCACCCAATTCAACATCTGATTTCAAATGAACCGAATCATAGCCCTGACAAAGCGGATACAAAAGCTCGTGAATGGAAATCGGCGTGTGACTTTGAAATCGTTTGGTAAAGTCATCTCGCTCAAGCATCCTGGCCACTGTGTACTGGCCCGTTAAGCGAATAAAATCTGCCGGAGTCATCTTATGAAACCAATGCGAGTTGAACACCACTTCGGTCTTATCTGCGTCTAAAACCTTAAACACTTGAGAGGTGTAGCTTTTCGCATTTTCTTGAATTTGCTCAGCTGTTAGCGGCGGTCTTGTTTCATTTCGGCCAGTCGGATCGCCAATCAAAGTGGTGAAATCCCCAATCAAAAACTGGATCTTGTGTCCAAATTTTTGAAACTGACGCATTTTATTTAAAGCCACCGTATGACCAATATGAAGATCAGGTCTGGTTGGATCGCAACCAAACTTAATCGCAAGAGGCTTTTTTTCTTTATAACTTTTTTCTAACTTTTTAAGCAGCTCGCCTTCTGAAATGAAATCCACGGATCCCATTTTGTACAAGGCCAATTGCTCGGCCGGCGTTGCTGAAGTTAGATCTGCGGGGTTGCCCGAACTGAAAGCCACAAACTACCTCGCCATTTCAACCGATCTAGTTTCACGAAGCACTGCCACCTTCACTTGTCCAAGGTGTGGCATCTCGCGCTCGATCTTACGTGCAATGTCCCGAGACAACATCAAGGTCTGATCATCCGTCACCTTAGAGGCTTCTACGATCACACGAACTTCGCGGCCCGCCTGCACTGCAAATGTTTTTAGAACTCCATCAAAGCTATTGCCGATGCTTTCTAGATCCTGCAATCGATTGATAAAGTTATCCATTCCTGGACGACGAGAGCCCGGTCTTGAGTTCGATAAAATATTTGCGGCCTGAACGATGTGAGCAATCATGCTGTTCGGTTGCTCATCATTGTGATGGGCCCGAATCGCATGGCAAACAGCTTCAGACTCGTGAAATTTCTTACAGAAATCCGCACCAACAATGGCGTGATTTCCTTCAACCGTGTGATCAATACCTTTACCAATATCATGCAACAATCCCGCACGTCGTGCGATCTTCACATTGGCGCCCACTTCGGCTGCCATCAAACCTGAAAGGTAAGCCACTTCCATCGAGTGATTGAGAAGATTTTGAGTGTGCGAATGACGATAGCGCAAGCTTCCCAAAACTTTAGTGATCTCGGGATGCAAATTGGTGATTCCCAATTCAACCAAAGCTTTTTCTCCGTCTTCACGGATGGCCTTGTTCAATTCGGCTCGCATTTTTTCAACTACTTCTTCGATCCGAGCTGGGTGGACCCGGCCATCTTCCATTAATTTTTCCAAAGTGCGTTTTGCCAATTCTCGGCGAACCGGATCAAAACCTGAAATCACCACAGCTTCTGGAGTGTCATCGACGATCAGATCCACACCACAATGAGCCTCAAGAGTTCGAATATTTCGACCTTCTCGACCGATGATTTTACCCTTCATTTCGTCGCTTGGTAATGAAAGTACGCTGACAGTTCTTTCAGAAGTGTATTCACCGGCAAATCTTGCCAAGGCCACCGCCAAGATTCGCTTTGCCCGAGACTGAGATTCGTTTTCAGCTTGTTTTTCGATTTCATCGATTTTCTTAGCTGCTGCCAATTTCGCCGAATCTTCTAAAGCTGAAAACAATTCGCGCTTGGCTTCGTCCACAGTCATTGTGGCAACTGAACTTAATTTCTGTCTAAGTTCTTCTTGATGTTGCTCACCTTTTTTCTCGAGATCTTTAATTCGATGTTCAGCAATCGCAATTTTCTCTTCGCGATCTTTTAGGCCGCCAATGTAGCGGTCGTTCTCTTCAAGCTTTTGCTTCAATTGATCGTCGATTTCTTTCAAACGACGCTCCAATTGACCTTCTTGATTTTTCAATTTTGATTTTTGCTTTTGCAATTCGACTTCGACATTTTTTCGAGCTCGGGCTTCAAAATCTTTGGCGCGAGCTTTCGAGTCTCGGTCAATTTTCGCACTTTCAGATTTGGCGCGGTTGATGATTTTTTCGGCCTCGGCCTTTGCTGACTTTTTCTTAGCATCATCAGACATCTTCAAAAAAACAAAAATTCCGGCTCCACCAACAATCAAACCTACAACTATCGATATAATGACATCCATAAACTTCCTTTAACTGACCGCAGGTTCCAAAATCCCCTGCTCGGTTGCGATCAAATCCATCTTCACATCCCATGATTGCGTTGGCATTTTATCAACCACCAAAGCCGTCACAGTAACCCCAATCTTGATTCCTTTAGCGTCAGCCAACAACCGATCATAAAAACCTTTGCCTTTGCCAAGGCGATTACCTGATCGATCAAAGCCACTTGCCGGAACCAAAAAACCGTGAACCAGGTCTGGGCTCACAATTTTAGCGTCTTCAGAAATCACCGGTTCAAAAAGGCCAAAGCGACCCTTTGCAAAACCGGCCTTTCCTGGCAACACCAGCGACAGTTCTTCCGACTTATCTTCTAACAACTCTTCGCTTTTTAATTTGGCTGTCACTTTTGGAAACACCCAATTTAAATGCGTCGATTGTTCGAACACAAAATCAACGTTGATTTCTGAATCAAGGGCTCGATAGGCCGCCCAGGTTTCACCACTGGGTCGGTTTTTTAAATAGGCCACCAAATACCGCGAAAGCATTTGCTGCTGGCTTTGCCGGCCTAAATTGTCTTTGTCTTTCAACAATTCCCATTGGTTTCGAAAATATTCTCGTAGGCTATTCTTTTCTTTTGAAAAGTGCTTTTCCGAGAAAGCTTCGTTCCCTTTTGGGGTTTTATCTTTTGCCATGATTCAACCGCACGAAGTTTAAACTGCTTCGTCTTTAAACGTTGAGTCCCTGTCGGTTGCTCTTTGATTGTTCAAGGTCTTGTGCAAGTTTCAGTGTCTTTTCTTCTAACAAATCTAGCTCGCGATTCGCGCGACGCTTTAAAAGAATGAGTTCTTCTGCAATATTCAAGGCAGCCAAAACCGCAGCACTTTGAAAAGAGCCTGATTTTGTCGCAGCCATTGCTTGATTTACTTTTTGGTCAACAAAGCGAACCAATTCCTGAACGGTGGCTTCGTCATGCTGGGATTTAAGCCGATAAGGCATTCCCGCAACTTGAAACTCATATGTCTTTTTATCAGACATTTTGCCAGCAGTATTGTCAGACATCTTTGCTTACCTACACAATAGTTAAAAAATCAAATTTCAACGACTTTCAGTATAGCTGCTAAGTGCTTGAGAGCAAGAAGGAATTCTAGATTTGACTTGTCGAGCTAAGCTCGCTCAAATTGCAGAACTAAGGAGCTTTTACGGAGCAAGCGCGCAGGTCAAAAGCTCTTCGAGATTTGAGCCCGTCGAGTTTTGAAATGGTCCAAAATGATTGTACGAGTTTCCCGGTAGGAAATGAAGACTGACACAGCGATCCTGAGCCGGCTTTAAAGATCCGTCAGGCTTACGATTGATTGGATGCGTGTTGTTAACATCAGTCGAATTCACCTGCACCGAGAACATTTCCGTCGGCTTATTTGCCCCACAAAATGCGTTGAATGACTGAAAGTTACTTCCGGTGACCCGAATCATCTCTTGCTGATTGGCATTAGGCGAAATCGCACAAGTTGGGTAAATTTCATTCCACTGCTGAATACAGGGCTGAACATTTCCACCCGCATCCGGGGTAAATTGATAAAGTCCGATGTTCAATCGGCTCGAGCTCGATTGCTGAGGATCCTCGTAAAACAAAACGCCTCTTGGGCGTTGATAATCTGAAGGGGCATATTTTTTTGCCACTCGGTCCGAAGTTGATGTGTCCGCCGTCGTCAAAGATTCAGTATAAGCCAAACACATCATGGCACGACTCCAAAACTTGGCCATGTCCATTGTCGCTCCAGTTTGATTGGCAAGAACTCGACTTCTGATTTCATTGAACCTATTTGCAAACTCATTGGCCTGCTTGATCACCGATGCTTTTGGAACTCGCTGCGAACCAATGGTTTTAATCAAGGTCTGCGAACTGACCGCGCACATTTGGTGTGACATCAACGAATTCGGATAAAAGTCTTCTGCCTTTTTTGGCAACGCAAAATAGGAACTGATAAAAGCCAGTTTCGCTTTTCTTGCAGTCATGTTTTGCAAAACTGCGTAGGAAATTCTTTCGGCGAACCGATTTTGTCCACTGACATGCTGATCGCACGAATCCACTCGATGGGCCCCTTGGCCACCTCGCTGAGTCAGCAATTCCTGTTGAGAAGAAAAGTAAGCATCTACTTTGCCCCCAACATGGTCGCCCACATCTTGGAAAATATTGAAGTCTTCTGTCTGCGGAACCGGAGGCATTTCCGGTTCGGAATTGTCGCCACCCTGACCTTGATTGTTGTCTGAAGAAGAACTGTTGGCTGCCCGAAATGCTGGCGCACAGGAGCTTAAAGTCAGCGCTAAAATAATCACCGCCAAATGACGGAAACGTAATGCCAGAGCCATAATCAACAGTTTCGGCTAGGCGCCGCGCAGGATTCACTGGACCCCTACTAAATCCGGCCCACTTCGAAAGAAATCCGGTCCTGGCCGCGACCAATTGCCAGGAAAAAACCTGAATGAAAGTATTGCTGTCTAAAATCCTGACAGTATCCAGCGGTGACAAAATTCGGCTATAAGTCGATTCAGAAAACAGAGAAGAAACAAAACTCATCTTCTCATAAACTCTTTTTTGGAGGCCAAATGAAGGCAAACTTCCGCAAGCCCGTCTATATAATGACGACCGCTTCCTTAGTTCTGTCCGCGATCATTCAAGCTGAAAGTGCCAATGCACAAAATTCAGCGGCAACAAACACCGCAAGCTCTGGTTCTGCGTCTGCAGCAAAGAACTATGACAAATCAGGGATCAAGGTGGGATCACTGATGTATGTGACGGTGGATAAATTGAATTTGCGAAAAGCGAATTCCTTGGGATCGGACGCTGTGGTTGGGGCCTTGACTTTAAATGATCAAGTGCAAATCGTAGATGCTTTAGATTCATCAACTCCGTTGGTGCAAATCAAAATCATCAAATCTTCTAGTGCCAGCAACAGCAACAATATGTATGTCAGCGCGGGCTATTTAAGTTTGCAAAAATCCGCGAAAAACAGTGACGAAGATTCAACTTCATCTTCAGGTACTTTATCGAAATACATTGTGATTCAAAATGTCGCGACCGAGAAAACTCGGGTTTACGAGCGCTGCACCAGCACGCCAAATTGCCCTCATCAAATGGTTTTTGAAACGGATATGGTGGTCGGTCGCCCTACTGGTGGCGATGACACCGAAACTTGGTTGGGTCGATTTAAATTAACCGAGTGGATTAAATTCTATCAAGATGAAGGTGGCAGCTACCCGTCTTGGTATGATCCGAATTACCCTCAAATTCCGGGCCCTGGAGCTTCGCTAGGATCATGGGTGAGTAAAAAACTTTTGCCAAATGGCCAAGGTGACTGGCGTGGAGCTTTTGGCTGGTACGCAGGGAAAGTAGCACCAAACGCCAACAGCCAGTGGATTCATGGAACTTTTGGCTGGGGCAAAGATGGCGAAAAATTTATTCAAGCTACTAAAAAGGGTTTCTTTGCCATGATCAAAGACCTTCGCTCTCACGGTTGCACGCGAATTGAAAATCGTGGCGTCGCTTTCATGAGACACCACATTTCACCTGGGACTGAAATTGTTCGAGTCTATGCCCGAGAAGGCTATCATGACTCTTCATTAGCAGCTTATCAGTCACAAACTGAAACAAAGCCTTGGGAATTCATTCTCACTAAAGATGGAGTTCGCCAATCTGGTGGTCCTGACTCGGACAAAGAGGTGGTTTCTTCCCGTGGGCTTTCGCCAGATCGAATTTTAGAAACTGGAACTTACGATGTGGATCAATTTCCGACTGCGCAAAAATTTGTTGAAAATGCCACTAAGGGTGAACGTCGCAAAGGTCGCTCTGGAAACATCTATGATATCGCTGACGAAAAAATGCGCGGAGTCTTTTTGGTCGACGAAGGAAAATTCATCGACTACAAGCACCCAGAAGGACTTTCGGTTGGCGGATTCGCTGAGAAAAGTCTTCCCGAGTACTTGAAAACATCAGGTGCTTATTCGACACCTTAATGTTTTTTGATTGTTAGGTTTCTAGTTCATTTTGGTTTTGATTTTATAAGTTCCCACTGAAGTGCAAACCGTTTCAGTGGGACTGTTCGTTACACACTTGGCTTTGTTACAAGAAATAGCCATAATCTGATTTTCTTTGTTCAAATCTTTGGTTTCTTTTTTCCAGTCTTCACAAGCTTTTTTCCAGCTATCGCGCGCGGATTTCACCAAAATTTCTGGATCTCCTGAAATTTCAGAACTGCCTTCCGTGATATGATATTGAGGACCTGGAATCTTCTCGCCTTTGGTGATCGAGATATTGGTGTTTCCATCAGCTGGAATATCTTTGATCGTTGCGGTTTGTGCTTGAGCAGACAAGGTCATTGTGAAAACACTTACTATGATTAAAAGAGATTTCATTTTCATTCTCGACTCCTTTTGATTTCAAAAACCATTTTTAAAAATCTAATTACAAAATCGAATCCACAAATTCTTTAGGTGAAAACGGCCTAAGATCACCAATTTTTTCGCCAACACCAATCATCCGGATTGGAACTTGAAGTTCATTCGACAAACCAACTGCGACGCCACCCTTAGCAGTACCGTCCATTTTAGTTAATATCACACCAGTTAACCCAAGAGCTTTGTGAAACTCTTTGGCTTGCATCAATGCATTTTGTCCCGCATTGGCATCTAGAACAATCAACACCTCGTGAGGATAAGTTTCTCCGTGCTTGGTCATCACTCGTTTCATTTTTTTCAACTCTTCCATCAAATTGGTCTGAGTGTGGAGCCGTCCCGCCGTGTCGACTAAAATTACATCGTAACCTTGAGCTTTTCCTTTTGCCACAGCATCAAACGCCACAGCCGAAGGATCGGTCACACCTTCTGGGCTGAAAATTTCAACTTGCGCTCGCTCGGTCCAAACCTTGAGCTGATTGCCAGCTGCTGCTCGAAACGTATCCCCGGCTGCGACTAAAACTTTTTTTCCGTTTTTTGCTAAATGCGCGGCAATTTTTCCAATGGAAGTTGTTTTGCCAGCACCGTTCACGCCTACGATCATCCACACGGCCGGCGACCCATCCGTTTTTAAAAGCCCAAGAGGATCAGTTGTGATCGGCTCAATCACATGAGCACTTTGAAATATCGCATTGAATTCATCTTTTAAGGCAACTTTCAAAGTCTCGATGTCTTTTAGTTGCGAACGATTGAGTTTTTCTTTCACCACATCCATCAACCGCTCAACGGTTTGTGGACCCAAATCACTGGTGTAAAGAACTTCTTCCACTTCATCAAAATTTTTAGTGATGGTCTCCGAATTCCAAAGTCCACGAATGCGACCAAAAAAGTTTTTCTCGGTTTGCGAAAGTGCCTGCTTTAAAGTTTTGGATTGAGTGAAGGGATCTTCTTCCACTGGCTGAACTGGAGCTGGAGAATCTGCCTTCGGCGTTTGCTCTGGAGCTTGTGCAATTTCTTGATTTGATTCAGGAGGCTTGTTTCTGACACTTTTTATAACCACTGCAAAAACTGCAGCCATCAGCACGCCAACGAATCCAACCAAGATCCACATAAACTGCAATTTTGTTTCATCCATGACTTTTGATCCTTTGCTGAAGATGTGCTGATTCTTATCAAAAACTTGTAGTTCAATCTAGGTTTCCGTCATGGCCGCGTGTGCCAGAAAGCCTATACTCCAGCCATTCAGGTGCAATTTGGCCAAAAATTCCTATAATCGACCCATGAATAAAGATCTATTTTTAATTACTGGTGCTTCGACGGGAATTGGTCACGCTTTGGCCATTTATTTTGCGAAACTTGGACATAAGGTCTTGGCAGGAGTTCGCAGTCAAAAAGATTTCGACTCGTTCGCCAACGTTACAAATTTGACTCCTATTTTTTTAGACGTCACCAAAGCTGAGCACATTGCTAAAGTTCCGCCTTTGCTCGAGTCTACTTTGAGCTCTACCCAAAGATTGATTTTAATTAACAACGCCGGAATTGCCGTTGGCGGTCCTTGGGAAATTGTTTCTGAAACAGAACTTCGCCAGCAGCTTGAGATCAATGTTTTTGGCGCCATTTTGCTGACGCAAAAATGCCTGCCCCTTTTACGCCGAACCTGCGGACATGTTTTCAATGTCAGCTCGGTCAGCGGACTGTTTTCTTCGCCTTTCTTGGGACCCTATTCGGTTTCAAAATTTGCAATGGAAGCGTTTAGCGATTCTCTACGCCGAGAAATGTTTAAGTTTCAGGTGTCAGTGACCTCAATCAATCCAGGGCCAATTCAAACGCCCATTTGGGACAAAAGTTTGGCGGATTCAAAAAACAAAATTCATCTTGATCATCCCGTTTACGGATCTGTCTTGAAGAAGTTTGAAGTCGGCATCAATCAAACTGTCAAACGAGCTTTGCCAGTATCGGCTGTGGTGGAAGCGGTGGAAAAAGAATACTTAAGCCAACGCCCTAAAGAGCGGGTCATCGTCGCCACATTAGGCACGAAAATATTTGTAAAGTTGACTCAAGTTTTGCCGGCACGCTTTGTCGACTCGGTCTTAAAAAGATTTTAAACCTAACTGATATATTTTCCAGCAATTTTATCGCGGCGTTACGCAAAAAAGTAGCTGGTACCTATTTATCTAAGTTCCAGACGGGATTTAGGGGGATTTTGTTGATCAAGCTGTTATCAGACACTTGAGCATGCTCAATGTTCAGATGATGAGGTGTCCAAGTTCCCCGGGCCGCCAATGCGATCATTAGAAATACTAAAAACAATTTTCCGGTGATTTGTAATTTAGAATGGGATGGCAATGCGACCGTCTGCATTTTTGCTTTAAAAATTAAAACTGTGAGCATCAAGCCACTGACAGTCATGACAATTGTGACAAGCCAAGAAACCTTGGCCCCTAAAATCAACCAACCGGTGCTCAAGGCCACCCAGGGATTGACTTGAAACAGTTCATGATTCAAACGATCGCCGCGAGAGGCAAACCAAAACAAATCCACCCAACTTAAATCTAAAATCAACAGCACCAGCAAAACCCAATAGATCTTCAAAGGTACAAAAATTTTTTCAGCCTCTTGAAATAAGGACCAAAGCAAAGTCAGAACAAAAACCGGAATCCAAAAAAAACCTAACACCAAAATATCGAATCGAATTCCGACAAAAAAGGCCTCAATCAAATTGATGCTGAAGTCGAATTGCTCTGCCAAAATAAAGTAAAAGAATAGAACTCGTAGCAAGCTCATCCAAACACAAATCCACAGTGTCGGAAAAAACAAAGCCTGAAACAAGTTCAGGCTCTGTTGAAAATTTGCAAAACGATTTATTGAAACGCTGTTCATTGCGACCAAATCTACAAATTAAAGATCTTGCAGGTTCACGCTGACAAGAGTGGAAACTCCACGTTCTTGCATTGTGACTCCGTAAAGCTTCTTCGCCACTTCCATGGTGTGTTTATTGTGAGTCACCACGATGATCTGAGAACGCTTCGCCATTTCTTTGACCAGGTCATTGAAACGAGAAACGTTGGCGTCATCAAGTGGAGCGTCAACCTCATCCAGTAAACAATATGGAGAAGGTTTCACCAAGAAAATCGAGAATACCAAGGAAACTGCAGTCAGAGCTTTTTCTCCCCCTGAAAGCAAAGACACGTTCTGCATCTTTTTGCCTGGAGGCTTCGCGATGATTTCAATTCCCATCTCACCTTTTTCATGATTTTCAACTAATTCTAGGCGAGCTTCACCACCGCCAAATAGCACTGGGAAAACACGAGTAAATCGGTCGTTCACCAAATCAAAAGTCTCTTTAAAGCGCCTTGAACAAATACGGTTGATTCGATCGATCACTCGCTTCAATTGCTCTTTTGCTTCCGTCAATTCAGTCTGCTGCTGAGTCAAAAACTCGTAGCGCTTAGCTGTCTCGTCGTATTCTTCAATCGCTGACAAGTTCACTTCGCCGATCTTGCCGATTTTCTCACGAAGATCTTTCAAGTCCATTTCTGCCGAGTTGATGTCGCCTTCACGTTGAACGTGCTGCTCATAAACGTCTGGCAGATTGAGCATGTAACGCTCGCGAATTTGATCAACCAGATACTGCTCTTTCATTTTCGCTTGTTCGAACTTCAACTGAGATTCGTTCATCTTATGTTGACGGTCATTGGCCGCGCGCTGACCGTTTTGAACCAAGGTTTCGATTTCACGGGCTTCAGCAGAAATTTGCTCAAAGTGATCTTTGGTGTGCGACATCATTAATTTCAATTCGCTCACTTCATGGATCAAATGTTCAAATTCGATTTTCTGTTCTTCTAGTTTGATCTGAGACTCGGTCATCACATAAGTGTTCTTTTCAGACTCTTCATTCATGCGAGACAACTGATGATTCAATTCATCCACTGACTTCTGAATCATCTCAAGCTGACGTTTCAAGCCCTGATATTCTTGGCTCTTCGTAGCGGATTGAACCTGAAGCTCAGTCACTTCTGTTTGCATACCATCAAAGCCCATGCGGATGCTGGTCAATTCTGTTTGCAAACTTTCAGTCAAAGCTTCGACTTCAGCTTTCTTCAATCTGGTTTCTTCCAAATTCTCAGAAAGTTCGTTGGACTTTTCTTCTAATGAACGAAGTTGATCTGAAATCTTAGCCAACTCGCGCTCTTGTCTTTCCGCTGCGTACTGAGCGTTTTGCACTTCAGTTCCTGCGCGCTCAACATCTTTGCGAAGCTCAGTGACTTTGATTTCTTGTTCGATTTTGCGCTTTTGAGCACCTTCAAAATCGTTCAAGACATTGGCCAATTGCTCTTCTAATTTACGAAGAGAAGCTTGAGCCAAAGCCAATTTTCCTGCCCACTCGGATTTTTTCTCTGAAAGCTCTTTGATTTCTCGGCGACGCTTTAGAACTCCGCTGTCAGCACCTTCAGATGCACCACCAGTCAAAACTCCGTCTGCACTTAATGTGTCTCCATCTTGAGTCACAAAAGTCCAACCTTCATATTTAGATCGCAAAGCCAAAGCTGTGCGGATCGAATCCACAACAGCTACACCGTCTAATAAATAACTGACAGATTTTTGATATTGATCAGAAGCTCTGACCACATCTTTTAATAAAGCGACAACTTCATTTGAAGCCGGAGCCTGAGTGCGCTGTGATCCAACCGAATCGCCCGTGTAAAAGCTTGAGCGACCAGATTTGTTTTCTTTTAAATATCCAACCGCTTCGATGGC
>CAZDHC010000098.1:0-2362 GCA_964505225.1 uncultured Bdellovibrio sp.
GATTCTTCCAATTGTTTTCCTAGCTGTTTGCTAAGTTGATTCCAAAGTCGGGAAAAGTCAGTTTTACCTGTGTTTTCGGGAAGAAAAATTCGCATTGTAGGATAATTCATTTTGGCCCAGCGTTTTCCCAACTCGAGCACCCAATTTTCTAGATTTTGGCTGCCATCTAGTGCCATCACCCAGCGATTTGGAAATGCTTGATAGGACAACAGCAGAAGGCAATTTTGCTTTTTTTCTAGCCAATCATAAGAAGGCAATTCGCATTCTTGTAAGAGGGAATTGATTTCTGAGGATGTTTTTTTTGAATGATGATGGGCTGCTTTTGCGATTTGAAAATTTAAATACCAGTCTAATCTTTGAGCAAGTTGTGAACCTTCTCGTTCCGGGATCACCCACAAATCGGCGCCTGGACTCATGCAACTTGCTTGTGAAACTTCTACTAAAGGCATTTAGTTCTCTTTTGCAATTTGATCCAAAAGTCCATTAACGAAGCCCGAGGAGTCTGTGGTGCCATATCTTTTTGCCAATTCAATTGCTTCATTGATCGCAATATTTGGCTTTAAAGGTTCTGGCATCAAGCGAATTTCAAAAACCGCCATTCTTAAAATATTGCGATCGACAATTGTCATTCGCGAGGTTTTCCAGTTTTGGCTGACGCCATTGATAGCAGCATCAATTTTTTCTAAATTCGCTTTTACGCCAGTGATGATAATGTCTGCATAGTTGATCACATCTTCTGAAAAAGACTGCTCAAAAACCTCTAAAAATTCGGCGTATTCAATTTGTGGAGCAAATTCAATTTGGAAAAGGATCTGTAATGCGAGTTCCCTTGATTGGTGTCTGGATGTCGGCGCTGATGTTTTTGCCATCGTTCAGGGACCTTTCTGGCGTCAAAAGCAATTGAGCTGAATTGTTGCCCACTTCAAAAAACTCTTGGTCTTCAAGTGTTTCTACAAACTCTTGAAGGTCTTTAAATGTACGATACACACTTGCGAATCGTACATAGGCAACGTCATCTAAAAGTCTTAGCTCCATCATGACTTTTTGTCCAATCAAACGAGAAGGAATTTCCTTTTCTGCTCGGTTGATAACCCAAGTGGAAATTCGGTCCAGGGTCGCTTCCAGTTGTCCCAGTGAAATAGGCCGTTTTTGGCAAGCAGCCTGTAAGCCTTTTAAAATCTTTTCTTTGCTAAAAGGTTCCCTGCGGCCGTCTTTTTTGATGATCAACGGATAGTTTAAATGAAGGGCTTCCACAGTAGAAAATCGGGACTTACATTGGATGCACTCTCGACGACGACGTATCATTTCTCCGTCTTTTTGTTCACGAGTGTCTAACACTCGATCTTCATTGTGGCCGCAATATGGACATTTCATCTATTCACCATTTTATCAAAAGGCAGGGGAGCTGTTATACTAGACCTAGGTCTAATCCCTTGAAATACGGTACCGAGTTCCATATTTAGGGGTCAAGCCCCATCGAACTAGTTTTAGTTTATTGACCCTTAAAATGTTTCGCGCTAAGTCATTCTTATGAAAAATATGAGTCATTCATCCCTATTTTTAAGTCTGTTTGCGGTTTTAATGGTTCTGGCGACCTACTCGCCAAGATCTTTGGCTCAAGAGCCAAAAGTGGGCCGAAACGCCGCTGCTAAATATTTTCAAAAAGAGCAAGAGGTTCGATCTCGGTCGACGGATAGTTTGTTGATGCTTCATATTGGTGGATATTCAAGTTCCACTAGTTATCAGTGGAAAGATAACGACAAAAGAACTGGTGTTGGAAAAGCCAGTTACGGTGTCACTTATTTGTATGATCAATGGGGTTCTTTGGACATGAACTTACGCTTTGATTTTAATGAATATAAAATCGATGAAGATCGAGCAACCAAGTTAAGCATTTTGCCACTGTTTACCTTTCCAATGGCCGATCGTCATTTCCCTTTATATTTTGGCTTTGGCGCAGGTCCCGGAGTTTATTTTACTCAGTTGGCCGACGAATCCAATATCTCATTGGATTATCAGTTGATCTTAGGCGCACGACTTTTAGATCTTGTTGAAAATTTTGGTTTTTTTATCGAGTACGGAATGAAGAATCATTTGCACGTATTATCAGATGGCCAATTCAATGGAACTGCCTTGACCACGGGCGCAGTTTTTACTTTTTAGTTTGATCCATTTACCGAAAAACTTATCGACGAGAAACAATTCGTGAAAATCCATCGGCACTTAGTAGAATCTATGACCTTGGCCTTAAAAGAAATTTTTGAGGATGGTCGCCATGCCGACAAAGTCATCGAAAAATATTTAAAAACCCATCGTAAATGGGGCTCTCGAGATCGAAAATTTTTTGCGGAACAAGTTTATG
>CAZDHC010000098.1:2372-12448 GCA_964505225.1 uncultured Bdellovibrio sp.
ATGATTTAGTTCGCTGGTGGAGAAGAGATTGGTATTTGCTCGGTTGCGACCCTCAGTTTTCGACGCAAAAATTGATGCAGCTTTGGGTGATTCATTTAAAAATTAAAAATGAAATATTACCCGATGGCTTTGATTGGGGTTTTGATATTCGTTCGGTTGAAGTGGTGAACTCTCGATGGCAAGAGTTGCAAAAAAATCGAGCCTTGCGTGAATCAATTCCGGATTGGATGGATCAGCGAGGTGAAAAGGAATTGGGCGATCGATGGGACTCGATCGTTAAAAGTTTAAATTTGCCAGCCAAAGTCGACTTGCGTGTGAACACTTTAAAAGCCACGGTGCAAGCGGCTCAGGCGGAGCTAAAAAAAGATGAAGTCCATACTGAGTTTATTGCAGGAACCGAATCTGGCCTAACTTTGCCTGAAAGAAAAAACGTTTTTGCTACGGAAGCTTTTCGAAAAGGTTTTTTTGAAGTGCAAGATCGAGCTTCGCAAATGGTGGCGCCCTTTGTGGATGTTGAACCTGGTCACCGAGTGGTCGATGCCTGTGCCGGCGCGGGCGGAAAGTCCCTGCATTTGGCGGCTTTGATGCGCAACAAAGGTAAAATTTTATCTTTAGACATTCACGAGTGGAAGTTGAAAGAATTAAAGACTCGCGCTGCTCGGGATGGCGTGGATGTGATCGAAACTAGATGGATCGAATCGAACAAGGTGATCAAAAGATTAGACAAAACAGCGGACCGAGTTCTGTTGGATGTTCCATGTTCGGGTATGGGGGTTTTAAGACGAAATCCCGATTCTAAATGGAAATTAAAATCGGAAGAAATTGATCAAATCACTGACCTGCAAAAGCAGATTTTATCTGAGTATTCTTCGATGGTTAAGGTCGGCGGTAAACTGGTCTACGCCACTTGCAGCTTGATGCCGTCTGAAAATGAAAGACAGGTCGAGTGGTTCTTGGGACAAACATCTGGATGGGATCTGGAAGAACAAATGAGAATTGATCCAGATCAAGGTCGCGGAGACGGATTTTTTGCAGCTAGACTTATACGAAAGTCCTAGGGTTTTCCTTAAATAAATCTTTAGTTAATATTCAGTAAATGCCGATCAAATAAGTATGAAATTGTTCGGTTTTTTTACTATTTCATTTCTATTTATGGCCGTGGCAAATGCAAGTATGTCGCTGGAATTTACTGGTTATGGAAATACGGATTCTTTTACCAATGCAACTACGAGCACTGGTTCAAGAACTTACTTTTCAGGTGATTTTTTATTTAGTGTTAGTTCCAATGCCCATGATGCTCATCTTTATGTTGGTCTTCATGCGAACCAACTTTTAATTGATGATCGAACAGCGACAACGACCAGTCAGCTCAATGGGACAGATATGGGAGCCGTCGTTTCTTGGATTTTTGATTTACAAAAAGTCTATTCGGTTTCTGCCGGTTACAATTTTCTTTCGACTGCAACCTACAATACTTCGACCACCGCAAGTACCTATACAGGCGCGGGCTATCATGCCAACTTTTCCTACGCCCCTGAAATCGGTAAAGATTGGCATCTGGGATTTAGATTGCAGTACCATGCGGCTCAATATACTCGATCGACAACTTCGACTACGGCAGCCGATGTTTCCTATAGCCGCACGTTCGTGTTCCCAAGTGTATTCTTGGCGTGGCGAAATTAGGCACTTCCTAGATCCAACAATGTTATTTTTTCATCTTTGATCAAAAGTTAAGCAAAATCTATTTTTGAAACCAAATGTACGTTAAGACGTTAGAGCAAGAACTAACAAGCCAACAAACGAGGTGACTATGTCCATTCCCGTTCAAATGTGCTCAATGTTACTTGTCTCTATCGCTCTACTTGGAGCTCCTCTTCGAGCTCACAGCATCCAGGCCCAATCGGCGCCAACTGTTCATGATTCCGGATATTTTAAAATTAAATCTGTTCATATCGAGGAAATACCAGATTTTGAGCAGGATTCGATTTCTTTATATCCTGTGGTGAAGCCCTATTCTTGGCTGGATGATGTTTCGGGGCAATTGAGTGTTGCCGATGTGGTCGTTGATCAAATCATCAATATTGGTAAGAAAATTTGGACGGTCGTCGAAGCCGGTAAGCCGAACGCACAATTTAAATCAGATGTGGCAACAGCCTTACCTGCGGGAGTTTTGCAATGGCAAAGTCTTCAAGGTTGGCGGACTCCAGTGTCAAAAAAATGGGGAATTAGTTTTGAAAACATTTATGGCGTCGAAGTCGTAAAGTTGGTCTATCGGGTGATCTATTTACCCGGGGGATCAGTTGATGGCGTTGGATCTTATATTGGTTATGCATCTGTCCAGCCGGTGGAAGTGAACGTGGCTTGGGGATACACTTTCAACGTTCAAGCGTCAGTTCCCTCGGTTTACAATATGGGAACAAAAAATAATCCCGTGGCAGGCATGACGCTACAAGTGAAGTGGACCGTTGACACTGTCTTAAAGCATGTTGAGCAATCTCAAGCATTTGCAATCGACGGTCGCGGTGGATTTCGGCAGCTTCAGTAAGCTGCCGTTTCAAAACTGATTCTTGAATTAAGCTAAAGTGGGGCCTTTTAAATAGGTCTTCCATTGTTTCATCGCAAATTGAAATTCTAGTTTTTTAATTTCCATTTCCAATTTGATATTGGCCATTTTTTCATTTGAAGCAGACTGCATGTCTTTCTTCATTTTATCATAATCAACCTTCAATTTTCGAAGAGCCGTTTGAGCTTCTAGAATTTTGTCTCGCAAAGCTTGAGTTCGTTCAGTTGAGTAACCCTTAGATTGCAGTCGAAGCGATTCCATATGCAAACGAGCTTTCAAAATTTCTTGTTGAGAAATTGTTTTTAGCTTAGAGGCCAAACCTAAAAACGCAAGAAGTCGAATGGTCCATTTAGTTGGATCCCATTGATACCAGCGAACTCCATTTCGGTAATCAATCTGAAACTGATGGTGAAAGTTGTGGTATCCCTCGCCGTGGGTTAGCAATGCGACAATAAAGCTATCACGCGCCGTAATTTTGTCTGAGTAAGTCTGTTTGCCAAGTGTGTGGCAAAGACTATTGATGAAAAAGGTGCTTTGCTGAGTTAGAAAAATTCTAAGTGCGCCAGCAAAAACAAATCCTCCAAAAGGGCAGCCCATAAAAAAACCGATCAAAGTTGGAAAGCCAAAGCCAGTGGCAATGGCAATCGGAACATAATACCGATGTTGCACTCGAACCATCCAATCTTTTTCTAAATCGGCGGCCTTTGGATTTGGATTGGTAGAGTCCTTTAAAAACAACCAGCCAATGTGGGCATACCAAAATCCTTTATTGATGCTGTAAGGATCGTTGTCTGTATCCACTTTCGAGTGATGAATTCGATGGTCAGCAGACCACTTGAGTGCGGATCCCTGAAAGGCCGAAGCTCCAATCAAAAGATAGAGGGCGCGAATGAGGGGGCTTGCCTCATAGCTTCGATGGGAAAATAAGCGGTGATAGCCAGCGGTAATCGAAAGATTAGTGGCGCCAGCAAAAAGCAATGTAAACAAGGCCAATTTCCAAGTGACTGTTTCAATTACAAAATAAATAGGGACAAAAATCATGGCAAATAGTGGAGTTAGCAATAGGAATAAAGTCGTAGGCCAATCGATTCTTTTTAATAGGGAATTTGTCTGCATTATTTGATTTCTCCTCACCTGCTCAGATTATAGCGATTATAGGCGAGTGAACCTAGAATTATTTTTAAAATGCATAGCGTGGAGAAAGCAGGAAAAGTTGACTGCACCCTAGATTCACCCGAGGATTGTATTAAAGGAAAAGGTGAACATGTATGTAAATGAATTAAGTCCCTTTGTGATCCGCTTTGCTGATGGATTTGGCATCCAATGGTATGGACTTAGCCTAATGGTTTCATTTTTATTAGCCTTTCTTCTGATTCGTTGGATGACGCTTCGTCAAAGATCTGAAATGAAATTAAAAATGACAATGGATTTTGTCACCTTAAGTGCATTAGGAACTATCATCGGTGGTCGTTTCGGATATTGTTTGTTCTATTCACCCGATCTTTTTTTTAAGTTCAAAGCTGAGTTTCCATTTTGGGGAGTATTTGCTCTAGGAGAAGGTGGGCTTTCAGCTCATGGCGCCATGCTAGGTCTTTTTATTGTGGCAACAATTTTTGCGATTCGTACTGGAATTGGCAGACTGTATCTTTATGACCTTTTGGCATTTGCTAGTCCTTTGGGAATTTTTATTGGCCGAGTTGCGAATTTTATCAACGGTGAGTTTGTTGGTCGTCCGGTTTCGCCTGATTTTCAATATGCCGTAAAGTTTCCAACTGACATTTACAAGTGGCCGATTTTTGAGGTTGAAAAATTGAGTCAATTGAATCTAGTGGTCACAAAGATCCCAGGTTTAAGTTTACAAGATTGGCAGCAATGGGTTCAAGAAATGGGAACCAATGAGCAAGCCAAGCAATCGGTGATAGAGACTGTTCAAAAAATTGTAGCTCAATATCAAGATGGCAATTTAGAAGTCAGGCAAGCGCTGATCCCAATGCTAGAATCCAGGCATCCATTTCAATTGTATGCGGCGTTAGGTGAAGGGCTATTTCTGTTTTTGTTTTTATTTCTTTTTTGGTTTCGACCCAAAAAATCTGGGGTGGTCGCGGCCACATTTTTAGTTTTGTACTCGAGCGTTCGAATTTTTGCCGAAAATTATCGAATGCCGGATCCTAATCTTGGTTACCAATGGTTGGATTTGACTCGAGGTCAATGGTTAAGCATCGGCACTTTATTGATTGGGGCAATTTTATTGTTTATGTGGGGTCGGCGCGAAACTTTGAGAGTAGCTGGATGGGGCCGAGGTCAGAATGTCAAAATACACCGAAGATGATTCTGGGGTGTATTTTGAATTCAATTTCAAATTAAAATTTGTAATTTGCTAAGTCGGATTCAGCGATTGAGATCTGCTCACCAGTTGTTAAGTTTTTGACTGCAATGGTTGAGTTTTGAATTTCAGACTCGCCTACAATCAATGCATATTGCGCTTCCACTTTATTTGCGCGTTTCATTTTTTTTCCGACATTTCCACCGGTCGGCATTTCGACCCGAAACCCTTTTTGCCTAAGTTGATGGCTGTAGCCTAAACATTTATTTTGTGTCGAATCGTCAGCAGCAATGACTGCGATGGTTTTAGTTGCTGTCTTAGTCATTTCTGAATCCAGCAACAGAGCAAGTCTTTCAATACCGCTGGCCCAGCCAACTCCTGGAGTTTTTGGTCCACCCATCAATTCAACTAGTCCGTCGTAACGTCCGCCCGCAAGCACAGCCCCTTGGGCACCAAGAGCCGTGGTTGTAAATTCAAAGACGGTGTGGGTGTAATAGTCAAGTCCGCGAACTAAGCGGTCATTGACAATGAATGGAATTTTTAAAGTCTCTAATCCGGCAAGAACTTGACCGAAAAAGTTTTTCGAATATTCGTTCAAGCAGTCTTTCAAGAGGGGAGCGTTGGCCGTGATTTTTCGATCGCCCTCGTCTTTTGAGTCTAAAATTCTTAACGGATTTTTTTGAAGTCGAATTTGAGATTCGTGTGACAATTCCTTTTCAAAGGATTTCAAATAGTCGACCAAAAGTTCACGGTGCTTAGTACGGGACTCGCTGTCTCCTAAAGAATTGATTTCCAGTTGAATTTTTCCACTCAGGCCAATTTGATTGAGCAAATCAAAAGCTAAGGACAAACATTCGATATCAGCCACTGGTGTTTCTAAGCCTAAGCATTCCACTCCTAATTGATGAAATTGGCGATAGCGTCCCTTTTGTGGACGCTCATAGCGAAACATGGGGCCCGAATAATAATATTTCAGCGGTAGATTTTGAGCTAGGCCATTGGAAATAAAAGCACGGGCAATTCCAGCTGTGCCTTCGGGTCTTAGGGTCAAAGAGTCGCCACCACGATCGGTGAATGTATAAGTTTCTTTCGAGACGACGTCCGAGGCTTCGCCTAACGTTCGATGGAACACCTCTGAAAATTCAAAGATGGGAGTGATGATTTCTTCATAACCGTAAAGTTTTGCAATCTTCAAAGCTAACGAATCAATGACTCGAAATTTTTTGGTGTCTTCGGCAAGTAAATCTTGGGTTCCGCGAACAGGCTGTAATTTCATAAAAATAATGATCCTTATGCTTGGCGAATTAACGCGGCGCCATTTGTAGGCGACACGGCAAACAAGTCTTAAAGTAGTATAAATCTGAACTTTTTTAAAGTAGTTTAAATCCCATTATGGCTAAATCAAAAATGATACTTTTTGGGTCCCTTTTGATCATTTCTTTGATCGCGGGAGTTGTTTTATTTCAAAATCGATCTTCACTCAGTGTCGGCGACGCAATTGAGGTCGATTGGAAGCTTTTAGGTGAGTTGGACTATATCACGGGCAAAGCCAGTACGGAGCTGCAGTCGTTAGATGGCAAAGATGTCAAAGTTCCTGGCTTTATGGTTCCGCTTGAAGACAATATGAAGGCAGTCACTGAGTTTTTGTTGGTGCCAAGTCCCCAAGCTTGTATCCACGTGCCGCCACCACCGCCAAATCAGATGGTTTTGGTTGAAATGGCCTCTTCGGCAAATGCAAAAGTAGAATTTGGCCCGATTTGGATTTACGGAAAGTTAATGCTTCACTCAAAGCGACATCAATACGGCGAATCTTCCTTTGTTATGAAGGGGATTCGTATAGAACCCTATCGATAGGATTCGGGGAGAGGATAGCATGGTCATCCAAATTGAAAATTTAGTATTTCAATACTTAGGTGCCGTAAAGCCAACCTTGAATATTTCAAAATTAGAAATTCAAAAAGGGGAGCGGATTTTTTTATTTGGCCCAAGTGGTTCAGGTAAATCGACTTTGCTAGAAATCTTATCTGGGGTTTTGGTTCCGCAAAAAGGTACAATCCGCCTTTTGGGGCAAGAATTGACCAAGATGACAGATCCGCAGCGCGACCATTTTCGCGGAAATCATTTGGGCTATGTTTTTCAAAGTTTCAACTTGATCCCTTATTTGAGCGTTAAAGAGAACATTCAACTGCCTGTTTTTTTAAATTCAGAACGAAGAAAACGAATTTTAGACATTGATTTGGAAAAAGAAACTTTTGAGTTATGTCAGTCTTTGGGGATTGAAAATTTCTTAGGTAAGAAAGTCACAGAGTTGTCAGTGGGCCAACAGCAAAGAGTTGCTGTTGCGAGAGCTTTATTAGGTAGTCCCGAGTTGATTTTGGCAGACGAGCCCACCTCCTCATTAGATTTTGATCATCGAGAAAAATTTATTAAACTTTTATTTAAGGTCTGTGATGAAAGAAAAACGACCGTTCTTTTTGTCAGTCACGATCGTACGCTTGAAAAACTATTTTCTAGATCCATATCCTTTCACGATGTGAATCAAGTGGAGGCCAGATGATTTTTTTAAAACTGGCTTTGAAAAGTTTGAAAAACAGAATGTTCACCACAGTTTTGACTGTGCTGTCGATTGCCTTAAGTACGGCACTTTTGCTTTCGGTTGAAAGAACACGCCGGGCGGCCGAAGAGGGATTTACGTCAGCCATTTCTAAAACGGATTTGTTAGTTGGTGGTCGAACGGGACCGATCAATCTAATTTTGTACACAGTATTTAACATGGGCAGTGCTTCGAACAATATTTCTTGGCAAACCTATACAGAATTTCAAAAGCATCCGATGGTGGAATGGACTATTCCTTACTCGCTCGGGGATGGTCATCGAGGGTTTCGAGTTGTGGCTACGGATGAAAACTTTTATCAGCACTATCGCTTTAAGGGTGATCGATCGGTTGAGTTTCAAGAGGGAAAGCCAGCTTTAGACATTTGGGATGTTGTCATCGGATCACAAGTGGCGGAAAAGTTGAATTATAAGCTTGGCCAAAAAGTCGTCATTGCTCACGGCGTGACCCGCGGTGAAGGTGTTCAGCTTCACGATGATAAGCCTTTTGCGGTTGTCGGGATTATGAAGCCAACCGGAACAGCCTTAGATCAAAGTTTGTACATTTCTTTGTATGGTATCGAAGCCATACATATGGATTGGCAAAATGGAGCGGCGCCGACCAAAGAGAAAAGTATTTCGGCGGACGTGATCAAAAAAGAAAACATTCATTTTGAGCAACTGACGGCGTTTTTCTTGCGAACAAAATCAAGAATCGACACGCTCAAGCTTCAGCGAGAAATCAATACATTTAAGACGGAGCCTTTGTTGGCAATTATTCCGGGAGCGACTTTAAGTGAACTTTGGCGAAGTTTAGGATTTGTCGAGCAGGCCTTGAAGATGATTTCATGGATGGTGGTATCCGTTGGACTGGTGGCAATGCTCATCGCCTTGCTCACAGGACTTAATGAACGAAGACGAGAAATGTCAATTCTAAGATCCATCGGAGCAACTCCAATTCAAATTACAGGTCTGTTGGTTTTTGAAAGTGCCTGTCTGACTTTTGCCGGAGTTGTAATGGGGACTATTTTGGAGCTGGGCGGATTTTTTATTTTAAGAAATTGGCTGGAGAATCAATTCGGTTTCTACCTTGTGGGTGCTGCCTTGTCTGCAAGTGATTTGATCTATTTGGCAATTACTTTTTCACTGGGTTTATTGATTGGATTGATTCCGGCGATTCGGGCTTCGAAAATGGCATTAAAAGATGGTCTGTCAGTAAAGATCTGAGCCGATTATGAGGTCGCGTCTTAAGCGACCTTTACTTTATCGACTTCTTCAGCTTCGTAGTCTGAATACTCAGTTCTGATTTCAATGTAGCGGCCATTTTCTTTGTAGCCACGAACTTTGAACATTTTTAATGGTTCAGATCGGCCTTTCACTTCAGCCTCGCCAGCCAATTCTAAAAGAAAAGCGTCACCCACTTTTTTCATGACATCTTCGCTGACTAATAGGTCAGCTCCAAAAGCTTTTGTTGAAGCTTCGATTCGTGAAGTGGTGTTAACGGTGTTTCCGATGACTGTGTACTCCATCCGCTCGCTGGAGCCGATGGTTCCAGAAATGGCTTGGCCAGTGTGTAGGCCCATACCGATCTTAATTGGCACTTGGTTTCGGGCCTCACGCTTCTTGTTTAACACGTCTAATTGCTTTCGCATTTCCAAGCAGGCTCGAAGCGCATTTTCGGTGTCTTTTTCGGTTGGAGTGGGTGCACCCCAGACCGCCATGATCGCATCTCCAATAAATTTATCAACGACACCTTTGTGTTTATTGATGATCCCCACCATGACTTCAAAATATTCATTGAGCATTTCAACGACTTCTTCGGGAGTTCGTTTTTCTGAAAACGAAGTGAAGCCACGAATATCTGAAAAGAAAACGGTCACATTTTTGTTTTGACCGCCAACGCCGATGTCTTTTTTCAATAAATCTTCGGTAATCGATGAGCCGTGGAACTTATTGAAAAGATTTTTAACTTTGTCTCGTTCTTTCAAGCCCTCGGTCATATGGTCAAAGGCAATGGCAAGATCTCCGACCTCGTCATGAGACTTGATATGAGAACGAGCTCGGACATCAAAATTTCCTTTTGAAACTAATTGAATGAGGCTTGCTAATTTTTCAATGGGACCAGTTAATGTCATTGAGAATAGGAAAATTAGAAAAATTGCGACGGATACCGAAACTCCAGCAGTCTTAATGATTGTGGAGATCAGTTGATCAACCGCTTCTTGAATGATGGCACGATTCACTTGTACAAATACGACGACGTTGAAGCCCGTGACTTTAAAAAAGTCACCAATGACTTTTTGATTCAGTTCTGGATCTTCAAACTCTTTTTGTAAATTTTGAGTGTCTTCAGAGCTCGTGATGGCCATGTTGACCAAAGGGTTCGTTGAATAATTCAATCGTGCAAGGGCCTTTTCTTCCTCTTTGTGTGCTAGAAGATTGCCATTTCGGTCAGTTAAAAATAGTACGCGCTCACTTCTTTCGTTAAATACTTTCTCGATCATTCCCAATTTAAAATCGGCTAAGGCAATCGACGTCACAGCATCGTTTTCATCCTTCGCTAAGGGAATTCCGATTGTGATAAGGGGAGGGGATTTT
>CAZDHC010000099.1:0-12249 GCA_964505225.1 uncultured Bdellovibrio sp.
ATCTGCGATCGCGAATATGCTATTGGCTCTTTCCAAAGAAGATTACGAAAGAATGGCCTATGAGTATATTGATTTGGCTCCGTTTAGCGAAAAAGTGAACGTCGATTTGTTTGCCAAAGACCTGCGTGATTTAATCGCTCCCTATTTTGGACTGACACTGAAGAACGTCAATATGGGCCGATTGCTTTTAAAGTCTTCGGCTATTGCAGCTCGACATCATGTTCAAGTTCCTACAGAACTGATGCTTTATTTTAAATCTTTAGTAGGCATTGAAGGATTGGGAAAGAAAATCCATCAGAATTTTGATTTCCTACAGTACTCGTTAGCTGTCGCCGGAGAAATGATTCAGCATCAATACGAGCCAAATAAAGTTATGCAAGATGTGATGCAGCTGGGGCGAGACTCCAAATCTTTGATCAATGGTTTACCCCGACAAATTCACTTTTTACTGCGAAAGATCAACAGTCCTGACCATTTCTTTAAGTTAAAAGTCGATGAAATTTTAACTTTAAAACGATCTGTAGAGACCTCATTTAATCTACTTTTCTTGGGAATCATCATGGCATCTTTGATTTTAAGTGGCTCCTTTATCTATGTGCATGACACTTCAAATCTAATTGCCGGAATGCCTGCGGCTAGCTTTGTTTGCTACTGGATCGCAGGACTATTGGGAATCATTTCCTTTTTCAACTACATCAGAAAGTGAGCCACAAGTGTTGCAAAATCTAACTTATGAATTGTCAGTCTTTGCTAAAGCAGTACAACACAAAAATCTTTCAGCGGCGGCAGTGCATGTAGGCTTAAGCCAACCACAGCTTTCACGATTAATCGCGAAAATTGAGCACGAATTGAATGTCATCCTTTTAGATCGCAGCGCTCGAAGAAAATCCGGATGGACTCCGTTGGCGCAAGATTTAGCTGTCACCTTCACTCGAGGCATTGGCCGACTTCAAACTGAAATTTTGTCCATCGCTCAGGAAAGCGAAGTCACTGAACTGCATATTGGGACCCTAGAGGGACTTTCGAGCATCGCCATGCAATTTGCACAACAATGCTTTGAAAAGATTGGTCTAAAGACGGTTCATTTGGACGTTTTCGACTATCGAGAGCTTGACTCCGAATTCTTAGGTGGAAATCTGGATTTGATTTTTACCAGCCGATCACCTTCAAAACAAAAGTACACACATCAAATCGAAGTTGGCTACCAACAGACTGAAAAAATTGAAACTGATGGAAAGACTATTGTTTACAGCCCGTTTGAATACACAAGCGTAGATAAGAAATCCATTGAAGGTTTCAAAAATGTATTGGTCTGCAACTCTTTAGCCCTTCGACGCGAGTGGCTTCATGAATTAGGTGGAACTGGCTCCCTGCCCGTTGATGCTAAAAAAGGACGCGGAAAAGGATATTATTCTGTGTTTTTAATTGGCTCTGACCTGATCAGCCCAAAACTATGGTCCTCGGTTTCCGATTTATTTGAATAAACCCCTTGAAACTAAAGATAAATAAGCCTATTTATCGGGCATGAAAAATACACTTATTTATATCTTGTTTTCTAGTTTTATTTCATTAAATGCCTATGCCCAAAATCCTCAAATCAAGGCCTGTATAAATACAGGTGGACAATTTCATGTGATCAACACGAATACAGATCAATTTGGATTTTGCCAATATGGCAATGCTTTGATCGATTCAATCTCGATGTTAATGTTCAACTCAGATCATGCTAAAACATTGGCGGTAGAGGCTTTTGAAGCTACAGCATTTGATTCGGTTCGCAATTGCGAACAAGTTAATGGAACTGAAGTTTCAGGAACTGATGCTGATAGTGATTCTTTTCAACTTTGCTTTCTAGCTGACTCTTCATCGATTGAGATGAAAACTTTAAGAGCTGGCTATAGAGCCAATGTGAACAAAGGCCTAGTTCAGGCCTTAAAAAAATAAAGAGGACCAGGAAAACCTGGCCCTCGATTTGGATTTCAAATTATCCCAACAATTTAAGTGCTAACTGCTGTGAATTGTTCGTCTGAGACAGAACCGAAATAGCAGCCTGTTGAAGGATGTTATTTCTCATAAGCTCAGTCGATTCGGCAGCTACGTCTGCATCACGGATTCGGCTATTTGCTGCTGAGTAGTTTTCGTCAGCAACTTTCAAGTTTTGCGAAGTTGACTGAAGTCGGTTCTGTAAAGCACCGAAATTAGCCCGAATCGCATTGATTGAAGTTAAGGCGTTGTCCACTATGTCCAGACTCATCTGTGCCGACTCTTTGGTCGCAACAGTTTCCGCTGTTAATCCTAGAGAATCGACACTTGCATTCGCAGCCGAAGCGTTGAAAGAAATTCGATCCTGGAAAGGATTGTTGTGTACACCGACTTGAATATCAATCACACCACCAGTTCCATTTAACAAATCATAACCATTGAAATTCGTCGAATCAGTGATTCGCTGAATCTCGGACTTGAGCTGCTGATACTCGACATCAGTAAATTTTCTTTCTGTGTCGCCTACTGTATCAGAAGAAGCTTGAGTCGCTAATTCTCGTAATCGAATTAGCATGTTTGAAACTTCGTTCAAACTTCCTTCTGCAACCTGTACTAAAGAGATACCGTCGTTGGCATTTCTATCTGCCTGTCGATATCCTCTAATAAGCGATCTTAAGTTTTCACTGATCGCTAGTCCCGCCGCATCGTCTGCTGCTTTGTTGATTCTGTTCCCTGAACTTAATCGTTCAAACGAACGATTCATATTGAGGGAATTCACACCCATATTTTTTTGTGCATTTAACGACGCAACATTCGTCGCTATTCTTAATCCCATTTATCCTCCTTGCATTCCGAATTCCTCCTTGAGTTCCCGCCATCCAATTGGCTTCACATTGCATCATGCAATGGTTAATTAATAAAAGCTCTTACAGTCTTTTTCGGTAATCCAATAATTTTATTAAAGTCCAGATATGAAAAAAATGAGATTTTTTAGGAAATTTTTTGCGTTTATATTTTATAAATATATTATTGTTTATAACACAACAAAACATCATGCGCATTAAAGATGCGTTGACATGATTGACTGAGCTGCAAAGGATTTGCGGTCGCTCAACTGCATAGATAAATTTTATAAAAACAATTGCGATATGTTTCGCAAATATTTTTTCAACGAACAAAGTAAAACAAAAGGCACAGCACGATTGAATATCTAATTAGTTTCCGTAAATTGGTCGGCGACCGTGAGGTCGCCCACCGCGCAGGAAACAGATTTCAATACTCAGCAATGTGACACGGCTGAAACTGAACATCTTGGGGGGTTGTTAAAGACCTGACCCAAGGACATTCGTCCGGCTAAATCAAGAGAGTCATAAATCATTCATGACTCTCTTTTATGATTAACCCTGGAATGTCTTGTTCAAGAGTCCAAGTGCTACGTTAGCTGACTGGTTCGCTTGTGCGAGAACCGAAGTACCGGCCTGGAGCAAAATATTATTTCTAGTCATTTCTGAAGTTTCTTCAGCGACGTCCACATCACGAATTCGTGAATTTGCAGATGACATGTTTTCCACCGCATTTTGGATGTTGGAAACTGTCGTCTGTAGACGATTTTGAAGAGCACCAAAGTCCGCTCTCATCGCAGAAACACTCATGATCGCAGTGTCGATCGCTGAAAGTGCATTCTGTGCTGATGCTTTGTCGGCAACTGAAGTCAAATTGACTCCTAATGCTGCTGAATTGGCATCGGCCTTAGATGAGTCGAAGGAAATTCGGTCGATCTCAGGATTATTTCGAATACCGATCTGGAAATCCATGATCGATCCGACTCCTGAAAGCAACTGAGTTCCATTGAACTCGGTGGCATCGGCGATACGATCGATCTCTGAGACCATCTGATCGTATTCCACGTTAAGAAACTGTCTCTCAGTGGGTCCGACAGTGTCAGATGCTGCCTGAACTGCTAGCTCTCTTAATCGAATTAAGATTGAGCTCATCTCGTTCATCGCACCCTCTGCGACTTGCACTAGAGAGATTCCGTCGTTGGCGTTACGAGAAGCCTGTTTCAGACCTCGCACTTGAGCTCTGAGATTTTCAGAGATAGCGAGACCCGCGGCATCGTCACCAGCGCGGTTGATTCGGTAACCTGACGAAAGCTTTTCTAAGCTTCTGTCTAAGTTCATCTTCGTATTCCACAAAACCCTTTGTGAATTTAACGAAGCAGTGTTCGTATTAATACGCAATCCCATATATTTCCTCCTTGAAGGTCGCCGGTATCGATCCTTGATGCCGGGGGAACCGTTTGGTCCCTTGGATTGACTAAATGTCTTACGTAACTGATCGGTGGGTTCTTGGATTCCTAAAGTGAGACGGTCTCATTTTTAGAAAATCTGGACCTTCTTAGGACTTAAGCACCGTTAAAATGCAAAAAAGCCAGACTTGTGTCTGGCTTTTTAGATGATTTTTTGCCTGCATTAGTGATTTTGTCTTTAAGTTGACTCGTCGTTACGCAGAAAGGTAGCTGGTACCTAAGCGGCTTTTTGGGCTGCTGGCTGTACAAAGTGCTGCTCTATTAAAGAAATAATCTTCATAAAGTCCACCGGCTTTTGCACAAATGCAGAATACTTATAAGGACGTAACAAACTTTCAAAAACCATTGGCTCAGTTCCTGAAATAAAAATCAGAGGCTTACTGCCAAAGACATGATTTTTTCTAAGTCGCGCTAAAAAATCAATTCCATCCATATCTTTCATCATTAGATCAGACAAAATTCCAATCACAGAATTGGAGCGATCTTCTAAATAAGCCAAAGCTTGTGATCCTGCTTTGAAATGAACAATTTGATAAGGAGTCGCGTCTTCGATGAACTCTTTTAACGTATCTGCAAAGTCGCCATTGTCTTCGATCAAAACGATTTGCTTCTTAAAAGGTGTACTCATGTCACTCTCCGGTGATTACTTATCGCCCGACAGCAGAATAAATATGAGTGAATTTATTGAAATTTACATAACCTTAAGAACTAAATCGGCATCGTTTAAGCATTATCATTTTGGTATGAAAAATAGTGTTTCAAATTGAGATTTTAAAATTAATTTCTTTCGTATGTTCTGATGGAAAACGGAGTGGCTCCACTGAATTCTTTTTTATCGATTAGCTTGAAATCACTCTCTGAAAATTCCGGAAATTTAGCGTCTCCCTCGAAATCTTTTTCGATCACAGTTAAATAAAGTCGGTTAATGAAATCCAACTACTCTTTGTAAATCTCCCCGCCCCCGACTACAAAAACCTCGTCGCCAAAGCGTTGCTTATATTTAGCCGTCAACATGTGAGCCAACTCTAAAGCTATCTTTAGGCTTGGCACCACTTGCACCATGGGGTTCTCGTATTTATAGGAATCGTTTCTGGTTACGACAATATGAAATCGACCCGGCAAAAGCCCCGGCAATGATTCGAAGGTCTTTCGCCCCATGATTAAAACTCGACTTTTTGTTTTTTCACGGAAAAACTTCAAGTCCTCTGGAATGTGCCAAGGCAATTTGTTGTCGATCCCGATCACTCGGTTTCTGGCCATAGCTGCTATTGCTGAAAGAATCACTAGAACTTCCTATACCGCAACGACGGCTTTGATTGCTGGATGAGACTGATAGTTTTCAATTTCAATGTCTTCGAACTTAAAATCATAAACATTATTAATGTCAGGATTTAACTTCAAAGTCGGCAAAGGCAGATGTTCACGTGAAAGCTGCAAGTGAGCCTGCTCAAGGTGGTTATTATATAGATGGGCATCACCTAAAGTGTGAACAAAGTCCCCGACCTTTAACCCGCAGACTTGCGCCACCATGTGAGTCAACAAAGCATAGCTAGCTATATTAAATGGAACTCCCAGAAAGACATCAGCACTTCGCTGATACAGCTGACAAGAAAGCTCGCCGTTAGCCACGTAGAATTGAAAAAATGCATGACATGGCGGAAGCGCCATTTGGTCGACGTCAGAGGGATTGAACGCGACGACTAGATGTCTTCTAGAATCCGGATTTTTTTTGATTTGCTCAATCACATTAGTAATTTGATCAATAGTTCTGCCATCTGGAGCAACCCAAGATCGCCATTGTTTTCCATAGACGGGACCAAGATCACCGTTTTCATCTGCCCACTCGTCCCAAATACTGACCTTGTTTTCCTTTAAATACTGAATATTAGTTTCACCTTTTAGGAACCACAAAAGTTCATGGATAATGGAACGCAAATGCAACTTCTTGGTGGTCACCAAAGGAAAACCTTTTCGCAAATCAAAACGCATTTGGTATCCAAAAATACTTTTCGTGCCTGTGCCAGTTCGGTCTGATTTCTCGGCTCCGGTCGCCAAAATATCTCTCATCAATTGATGATAAACTTCCATAGGGTTTGCTGAATTTGCTTGAGTCATATTTGCTTGTACCGAAATTGATGAACTTCCACTCTGCATTGTCATTTCCAACTTAACCCCCAAAAATCAGTCGACTAGAACCTTAAACGTGGCTCTCAGTAAGGATTTCAATTTAACTTACACCAATTCAACCTATCAATCTGAACTAGGGCATTGCTCAAATGATGCAAGGCAATAGCGCGCCGAGGCCAAGCAATTTCGTTGAATACTTAGCAAAAGCGATCGAAAACACCGAACTATGTCTATAGAAGTCAGAGACCCAGTACACGGAACAATTGCCTTAAATGATGGCGAAACAGCTATTGTTGATTCGCCCGAATTTCAAAGATTACGAGCCATCAAACAGCTTGGATTTGCAGACGTTAGCTTTCCTGGAGCCACTCACACTCGCTTTTTACATTCATTAGGAGTTTGCCATCTTGCTGGTGAGGCTTTCGAAAAAATCTTTCGCGCATTTCCTTTTTCATCTCCGTCTATTCGCCATCGCTTTCGACAGGTATTTAGATTAGGCGCTCTTTTACACGACATTGGCCACGGTCCACTTTCTCACACAACTGAAGAAGTCATGCCGGCCCTATCTGATTTGAAAATTGATTTGTATAAAACTCGCATCAAAAATGACAAAAAGCCTGATTTGATGAATTCAGGCGAAGCCAGAGCTTCGCATGAAGATTACACAATTAAGTATTTAACTGACAGTCCATTGACCGACATCATTCGTCGATATTTCAATGAACTTTCACCTGTTCACATTGCCTGTTTGATCGATAAATCAATCCCAAGTCCTGATGATTTTTTTATGGAACAAGGCTTAGATTTTAGACCTATTTTATCTCAGCTGGTCAGTGGCGAACTGGACTGCGATCGCATGGATTACCTTGAGCGCGATTCTTATTTCACAGGAACAAATTACGGAAAGTTTGATCGCGACTGGATGATCAATGCCATGGCGGCTTATCCACACGATGGAAAATTATTTTTGGCCCTGAATCGCCGAGCTCTTTACACCTTTGATGATTTTTTAATTTCCCGACATCACATTCATTTGATGGTTTATTTCCATCACAAATGTCTGGTGTTTGAAGAGATGCTGAATCGGTATTTGAGTTCACCAGATTGTACCTTTAAATTGCCAGCATCCATTTCAGAGTACACTCAGTACAACGATTTTAAACTACACGAACATCTGGCAAATTCAAAAAACGAGTGGGCTCAAAGAATCGCACTTAAAAAGCCCTATAAAATGTTGGTCGAGTTTCACACCACTCAAGAAAATACGCGACCTCAAAATATCCGAAAGACATTGGAAGATGCTAAAATCGATGTCATTTGGGCTTCTTCGAAAACTCGTCTTTCAAAATATCATTCGGCTTCACCGGAAGATCGCGCCTATCCAATTTACGTGGTCGATCAATATGATCGCTGGGATAAACCGACGCCGATTGATCAATCCACCGAGATTTTTGAAAAATACGAGAATGCTCGAATTATCGATCGTATCTATGTTGCGCCAGAAAACTATATCAAGGCTGAAAAGATCTTAATCGATCAAAGACTTTAATTTTATTTTTTAGGCTCGTCTACGTGAGCAGAGCCACCAAAAGCCTCGATGACGATTTTTCGAAGCTCGGCTCCGTTTTTATTAAACTCTTTCTTAAGCTTGGGAATTAATTTTTGATGCTTTTTACTGATAAAGTGAAATGCCTGTAAGGTAGTCAATGCGACTTCACCTTTTATAATTTTATTTCACTATCGGAAATCTTATTTCGTTCTTCAACTGCCTCGAGCAATGGCTTAGCAGCGCCAATAATGACGTCTGTTCGATCAAGAACCAACATCTCTGTGACTGACTTTTCGTTTGGTCCATTCACCTTTATCGAACTAGGAAATTTAGATTGAGCGATTTGACAAACAAAGCAGCCTAAAACACTTCCGATTTTTACATCAGTCCACTTACTTGAATCGCCAAATTTCGACTTATTTTTGCTCAAATAAAAATAATTGACGTCAACATTGACCACTGGTTTGTCTTTGATCCCAATTGGAACTACATTTGATAACTCTTTTGCGAACTCTTAAGGACGCCCAATATCTGCATCTAGATCCCCATCTTTTAACATTTGTAAAACTCGCAAATTAGGAATTAGAACCAGTTCAGTATCAACGCCAATATTTTTATAGATCTGTTGGATTTTTTCACCGATTGGCACCATGACCGGACTTGAATAACTTATTTTAAATTTTTCAGCAGCTTGAGCGAAACTACCAAAACTAATTACAATCAAGGCTAACGTTATAAAAACTTTGAAAAGTGGATTATTCACTTTTTCTTTTCCCAATATATTATGTTCCACCAAACAGTACCTTTAAGACAGATTTTAATTTATCGCTATTTTTGTCGAATTCTTTTTGAATTTTTGGCACCAAATCAGAATGTTTTTTATTCACCCAATGATACCCCTGATAAGTTGCTATAGGCTCTGCTCCCTTAACAACCTTCAATTCGTCTAGGTTTTGAGAAATAATTTTATTGGCAAGACTATCTATTCCCAAAATCACATCTAGTCTGCCAAGTCGTAACATTTGAATAAGGTTATCTAGGGACGCGGCTGTGGAAAATCTATTGTTTGGAATTTTTGGCTGCACAGCCTGACAAATAAAACATCCAAGAATCATTCCCACTCTTAAGTTTTTCCATTTTTCAGGAGGCCCAAAAACTGATTTATTCCTTTCTAAAACATAATAGTCGATTGTAACATTGACCAAAGGTTTACCTTGAATTCCAATCGGTATGACATTGTCTAGATCTTTCCCAAATTCGACAACTCGCCCAACATCAGCATCAATTAAGTTATTTTTCATGCTTTCTTTGGCTCTCAAATTGGGCATAGAAACAATTTCAACATCAATTCCAATGTTTTTGTATAGCTCTGCCATTACTTGAGCTGTCGGATATAATTCAGGCATTGAGTAGGCCATTTTGAATTTCTCATTCGCCGGCGCAGAAATTGAAAATAAAAAAATGCAAATTAGTAAAGTCGTAAGCCTTAAATAGATATTTCTTACTGATTTCACTAAAAATCCCCTAGCTTAAAACCAAATGCTGTCCGGTCACTGCCGCACCGGCGTTACTCGCCAAATAAACTATCGAGTTCGCGACTTTTTCGGAATCCGTAATTTTTAGCGTTGGATCTGTCGCCTTTAATTTTTCTTGAGCTTCCTTTAACGAATTTGAATCGGGAAAATGACCCAACAAATATTCTTCAGATAGTCCCAGCGACAAACAATTGATCGTAACGTTAAATTCTTGTAGCTGCCGAGCCAATGTTTTTGAAAAGGCAATTAAGCCTGTTCTAGCTGCCGCTAAAGTCGCATCTTCGATCACACCTTTATTGCACGAATCATTGAGCATAAAAATGATTCGACCACGCTTGCGCCCTTTCATAAATCCCGCCGCAAATTGAGCCGCCTTCAAACTTAAAGTTAAATTTTGATGAACAATGGGATCAATCACACTGTCGTCACCACTGACCACAAAAGGAGCCGCCGCATTGGTCATCATTCCATCAATCAACATGTCGATACTTCCAAAACTTTGCGCAATCTTTCCCATGGCATCTTTGATCGATGTCCAATTCGTCAAATCCGCTTGCACCGCCATAGCCCGACCATAGCGATCGTGAATTTCCCGTTGATCGGAAACTGTTTTACAAAATCTTTCGAGCTGCGCGCCATTGGGATCGATGATCCCAACATCCGCACCATGCTGAGCCAGTGCCATCACAAGATTTTGCATAGTTCCCTTGATGGGGCCTAAAATCACAATGGTGCGTTGGTGTAAATTTAATTCCATTAAAGTCTTTCGATGATAACGGCGATACCTTGACCACCACCGATACAAGCGCTGCCCAAAGCATATTTACCTTGGCGACGGTGCAATTCATACACAAGCAAATTCATGATTCTGGTTCCAGATGCTCCCAAAGGATGGCCAACTGCGATTGCTCCACCATTGACGTTTGTCTTTGCTGGATTCAATTTCAATTCTTTTTCCACTGCCAAATATTGAGCAGCAAAAGCTTCGTTCACTTCGACAAGATCCATCTGATCCAAAGTTAAGCCGGCTTTTGCCAATGCCATTCTAGCTGCACCAGCAGGACCAATTCCCATAATTTTTGGATCACAACCGACCGAAGCATAAGAAACAATTCTAGCCATCGGTTTCAAATTCAATTCTTTTGCTTTTGACTCGCTCATCAACAAAGAACAAGCAGCACCATCGACGATTCCAGATGCCGTCGCAGCTGTGACCAAACCATTTGGCTTAAACATTGGCTTCATGGCTTTTAGTTTTTCTAAAGTCACTTCTGGTTTTGGATGTTCGTCTTTTGAAATTTCTAAAACACCTTTTTTAGACTCAATTTTGACATTCGTAATTTCTTGCTGAAATTTGCCAGCCGCCAAGGCTTCTTTACAGCGAGTTTGTGATTTCAACGAATACTCATCCACCTGGTCACGAGTGATGCCATATTGTTCACCCAAATTTTCTGCGGTGATGGCCATCGGAATTCCCGCGTAGGCATCAGTCAGTGCCGAGGTCATTGAATCTTCAAGTTCACCATGACCCATTCGAATTCCACCAAAACGAACTCCCCGCATCACATAGGGAATTTGTGACATCTGTTCGACTCCGCCAGCCAAAATCACTGAAGCTTCACCATCACGAATCATCTGAGCACCAGAAACCCATGACTGAAAACCACTTCCACAAAGACGATTCACAATATACGCACCTTTTTCCACAGGGACGCCAATTTTAAGTCCAATGTGTCTAGCTAAATAAGCTGCATCAGCACCACTTTGAACGACATTTCCAAAAATTGTATGATCCACATGCTTTGGATCCATGCCAGCTTGCTCCAAAGTCGCTTTTGCTGCGATGACTCCTAAGTCTGTAGCTGAAAGATCTTTTAAGCTTCCGCCAAAACTGCCGAACGGTGTTCTTTTGCCTGATATAAAAACAATTTTTTCCATAAGTTTTCTTTCCAAAAGGTTAGATCAATAGAGTAGATTGAGAAAGCAAAAGCAGCAAGTGGATTACACTTGTAAAAAAACCGGAGCGCCCATGAAAGTTTTAGTCATCGGTCAAGGTGGTCGAGAGCACGCAATCGTGCACGCCTTTTCACAATCTCAATCGATCACTGAAATTCATGCAGTTCCCGGAAGCGATGGGATGCGACGAGAAGCGCTTTGTCATGATCTTGATTGGAAAAATGCCGAGGCTATTATTCAGTTTTGCCTTAAGACCGAAATTGATTTCGTTTTCATTGGTCCAGAAGATCCTTTGGTCTTTGGCTTGTCTGATCAATTGCGGGAGCGCGGTATTTTGGTGGTGGGTCCATCGAAAGAAGCCGCGCAACTGGAAGGATCTAAGATTTTTTCTAAAGATTTCATGAAGGAAGCTCAAGTTCCCACTTCAAGATTTGAAGTGGTCAGTAATTTAGCAGAAACAGCTCAGGCCGCTGCACACTTTACCGCTCCCTATGTATTAAAGGCCGATGGTTTGGCGGCCGGCAAAGGTGTCTTTATTTGTAAAACTTTAGAGGATTTGAAAACTGCCGCTCATGATCTATTTGAAAAAAGAATTTTAGGTGATGCCGGAAACACTGCCCTGCTTGAACAATTTATGCCCGGGTGGGAATTAAGCTATCTGGTTTTAACAAATGGATCCCAGTGGCAAACTTTACCATTAGCCCAAGATCACAAAAGACTCTTAGACAATGATGAAGGCCCCAACACCGGCGGCATGGGCACAATAGCTCCGATGAAAATTGATGAAAAGT
>CAZDHC010000100.1:0-11947 GCA_964505225.1 uncultured Bdellovibrio sp.
ATCCGGTCAATGGCCTTCACCTGGACGGCGGTTGAGATGGCCTTGGTGGATTCAAGCTTAAGTGGCGAGAAAAAGGATTTGCTGACTCAAGCTTCAAAAAGAATCAAAGGCATTGCAGACGATCTTTTGAAAAACGCAAAAGAATTTTCTGCTCTTGAAAAATCAAAATTCCCAGACTCTAAAAGCGCTGAGGAATCTGCAGCCAATCTAAACCAGCGATCAGAAAAAAATCTTCAAGCTGTATCTATCGGGAAGTCATTAGGCTCAATTCTCGACGAAAAGAAACTGTTAGCTCCGAATGTGAATTTCAATTTGTCGTTGCCTAAAAATGACCTTTTAGTACAAGCCGATGAAATGACTCTTTCCCGAATCATCTCCAACCTCCTGAACAACTCGATGGAAGCGGCAAAACCTGATCAGCCCCTAAACATCAATATAAGCCTAAGACTATACAGCGGCAAAGTGGCGGTGATTATTCAAGACAACGGCTTGGGTATGGATGCCGAAACTTTGGCGAAAGTTGGAGCACCAGGATTTACTTCGAAGCCAAATGGCAACGGCTTGGGTGTCTCGGCCGCGAAAGAAAAGATTCGCGAGTGGGGCGGCGATCTGCAAATCGCATCACAAGTAAATCAAGGCACCATGGTGACACTTTCCCTTCCTCAGGCCTCACCACCTAGCAAGTGACAATCACTGACAAACTTTGTGACGAAGATGAAAAATATTCCGGAGCTTTTTCAGATTTAGATCTGGCTTTCAGCCTGAGATGAATTCACGTCGGTTTGAATCTACAAATCCTGATTTTGACCAAACTTTAGCCATTGGCAAGGCACGTGCATTGTAGGTGCGTAGGAGACTTGTTCTCAAACACAGAAGAGAACATTAGAAAAAATGACAATCCTAAATGAAACCGCACGATTGTTTTTCGCCGTAACAGCTTTGATTTTGGTTGGAATGCTTTCAGCACCCATGGGTGACATGAGCACTGGGATCAACAATCCTGTTGAAATGAAGGCTGTTGAACGAACAACAGCAGCTGCTGCTGGGCCAACAAAGACCGAAGGGGCTAAGCTGAACAAAAAGTCTTCAAAGATAACTAAGGGTCCAATCGCAAAAGGATCTGTTCGAACTTATCGAAAGATTTCTAGGCGTGGCACATTGGGCACTGAAATTATCAATAACGGAGACCTATGAATTGCAAATGGCTGCAAAGCTATCTGCAACCAAGGAAGCTCCACCAACTAAAAATCCAGACACATTGGGAATCGATAAAAGCTCTTTCGAATTGTCAGCTTTAACACTTCCCCCGTAAAGAATCGGAGTTTGATCCGACCAACCAAGCTTTAACAAAATCGTGGCAACATCGGCATGAGTTTCCCGAACCTGCTCTACTGAGGCCACTTTACCGGTTCCGATAGCCCAAACCGGTTCATAAGCAATCACCACCGGAAGCGTCTTATCGGCTAGCGAAAGTCCCGCCGTAAGCTGAGCTTCCAACACAGATTTGGTTTTGCCACCTTCGCGTTGATCTAAAGTTTCACCCACACAGAGCATTGGAATTAAAGACAAACTTTGAACGAGCTTTAATTTCTTGGATACTTCAGAATCAGTCTCATGAAACAATGTTCGACGTTCACTGTGGCCCAACAAAACGTAATGGCCGCCCAAATCTTTAACAACTTGAGCCGATGTTTCGCCAGTGAATGCACCTTTGGTTTCAAAGTAACAATTTTGCGATCCCCACTTAATCTGAGAATCAACTACGGATTGAGCTGCGGCTTCTAAACAAGGACTTGAAGGAAAAAACACGACTTCAATCTCTTTTGAAGTCTGAATCTTCTTAAACTCAGCAAAAAACTGCCTGGTTTCTGCAGGATTTTTTTGAAGCTTCCAGTTGGCCGCAATGATTTTTTTCATATTGAAGGACCACGACGATTTCGCAAAACTTCAAGACCTGGCAAACGATCTCCTTGAAGATATTCTAAGGAAGCCCCCCCGCCAGTCGAAATGTGAGTCATCTTGTCAGCATAGCCCGAAGCCTCTGCTGCCGCGGCAGAATCCCCGCCACCAACAATCTTAACTCCTTTGCTTTCAGCCAAAGCCTTAGCAATTGCAAATGTTCCTTTAGCATATGCTGGATTCTCAAAAATTCCCATAGGGCCATTCCAAAAAATGGTCGAGGCCCCAGCAATTGCAGTCGCATAATTTGAAATTGTTTTGGGACCAATATCGACACCCAAAAAGTTTTCAGAAATAGCCACGCCGCCTGAAGGTTCACATTTGTTTGAAGCAATATCTGAAGTCACCATGTGATCCACTGGCAACAAAATGGTTTTGTCTCGAGCTTCGATTCGCTTGATCATTTCGCGAGCGTAACTGATCTTGTCCTGCTCTACTAAAGATCGACCGATCGGATGACCTTGCGCTTTCAAAAATGTGTAGGCCATAGCTCCACCGATGACGAAGCCGTCAACTACATCCATCATCTTTTCAATAACGTCGATTTTATCAGAAACTTTAGCTCCACCCATAATCGCCAAGTATGGACGCTTTGGATTGTGCATCAGTTGCTCAAGCATTTGGATTTCTTTTTCGATCAAAAGTCCAATGCCTTTTTCTTTCATCAACTTTGGCAAAGCATCGATCGATGCGTGAGCTCTATGGGAAGCGCCAAATGCATCATTGATATAAACTTGCGCCCAACCAGCCCAAACCTGCGCCAGAGCTTCCGAGTTTTCTGTCTCGCCAGTATCCCAACGCAAATTCTCTAATAAAATAATCTGATTTTTTCTAAGTCCGACTAACAATGGCTTGATGGCGTCTGATTTCGGATCTTCTAAAAGAATCACTTCTTTTTCTAAGAGCTCCGTCAAACGATCTGCCACTGGCTCCAAAGATGACTTCTTATCTCCGAATGCTTTTGGTCGTCCCAGGTGAGAGGCCATAACAACCTTCGCCCCTTTTTCAAGTGCATAGCGAATGGTCGGCAAACTTGCCTTAATTCGAGTCTCGTCTGTGATTTTGCCGTTCTCTAAGGGAACATTCAAATCCAGTCTTAAAAACAAAACCTTTTCATTTAATTCAAAATCACGAATGGTTTTGATTCCTTTTAGACCCAAATTAGCCATTATAAACCTCGTTCTGCCATGTATTTTGCTAAATCGATCATTCGATTTGAAAATCCAGTTTCGTTGTCATACCAAGACATCACTTTTGCTGTTCGTGGTCCAACCACCATCGTGCTTGGCAAATCAACGATTGAGGAATGCTTATTGCCATTGAAATCAACGCTAACTAGTTGGCCTTTTTCAGCAGCTAAAATTCCTTTTAGTCCGCCTTGAGATGCTTTAACCAAAGCCTCATTGATGGCAGCTACAGTCATATCTTTAGAAGAGTTAAAAGTGAAATCCACAAGGCTCACATTTGGAGTTGGAACTCGAACTGCGATTCCATCGATTTTACCTTTCAATGCTGGCAAAACTATTCCAACGGCCTTAGCCGCACCAGTTGTGGTTGGGATCATGCTCACTGCCGCTGATCGAGCGCGACGGAAATCCTTGTGAGGAGCATCTAAAATCTGCTGGTCGTTTGTGTAAGAGTGAATTGTGGTCATCACACCATTTTCAATTCCAAATTGCTCATGTAAAACTTTGGCCATTGGAGCCAAACAGTTTGTCGTACATGAAGCATTGCTGATCACGTGGTGCTTAGTCGGATCGTAAGTTTCGTGATTGATTCCATAAACCATTGTGGCATCAGCGCCTTCTGCAGGAGCAGAAACCATGACTCGCTTTGCACCAGCTTGAACGTGCAACATAAAGTCCGATTTATTTTTAAATGCACCAGTGCATTCTAAAACGATATCACAGCCCCACTCTTTCCATGGGATTTCAGCCGGGTTCTTTGTTTTAGAAATCGGAATTCTTTTTCCTGCAACAGTGATACTTTTGTCATCGTAAGTGATTTCTTTATCGTAAATGCCGTGAGTGCTATCGTACTTCAAAAGGTGTGCAACACCTTCGATGCTGTCCAATGTGTTGATTCCAACTATGTCCAACTGATCAAAACCTGCACGAAACAAAACTCGTCCGATTCGACCAAATCCAGTAATTCCAACTTTAACTTTTGCCATTTTGAACCTCGTTTTTTTGAAGTCCTCAATTTCATTTTTTCAGGCGAAAAAATCAATCAGCAAATTGAATTTTTGTGGATTTTAAGGGGTTTTTCGCGGCTGGCAAAACATTGTGCTTGCGTGAGGTCAAAAAGACGCACAACTCTTAGCAGGATAAACTAGAGTTACGAAATAGTAATTGCCTGCAGCCTCCAAAACAAATCTGTATTTCAAAAAATTGGTTTCAGTGTCGATTGCTTGCTCTAAAATTGAAAACGAAGACATCAGCATCGGCGTCACTTTTGCTGAATTCACTGGCAGTCGCAACTGCCCTTGACCTTGGCAACTGATGCGCATTTTGGCCCAATCCAACTGCTGACATTGATCCTTTTTCCAATAGATCTCAAAAACATCTCCCAAAACCTGAAGGTCTTCCGCCTGCATTTTCAAAAAGGGAATTTGAAATTGACTGACGGGCCCTTCCAGCAACGGCATCATTGAAAATCCCATGGGATTGGTGATTCGCACAACAACACCTTGGTCGGATTTAGTTGATTCTTGCAAAATCTGAAGTCGAGTTTCCTTCATTGAAGGAATACAACGAAAGCCAACTGTATTGGCTAATACCTGTTCACCAACGATTAAAATGAAAAATGCTAAAAATATATTTTTCATCCGTTAGCTCCAAATAATTTTGGGGAAAAGTTTCTTGGCGTTTTCATTGGTAATTCGAGCCAATTCCTCGACCGAAATTCCTTTAAGTTGCGCAACAAGCTCTGCGGTGTGCACCACAAAGGCAGGCGTATTTTTTTTGCCTCGCTGTGGAACCGGCGCTAAAAATGGAGCGTCCGTTTCCACGTGCATTCGATCCAAAGGTACAAATTTACAAGTGTCACGAAGGTCCTGAGCATTTTTAAATGTGACCACACCGCTGAAAGAAATGTTGTAGCCTAGATCCAAACACTGCTCGGCCAACTTCCTAGAGCTGGTAAAGCAATGAATCAATCCGGTCACGTCACCGCGGAATTCGTTTAAAATTTCCGCCATATCCTGATCGGCTTCACGAGTGTGAATTTGCACCGGCATTTTATGTCTTTTCGCGATATCCAGCTGTTTCCGAAAAGCTTCTCGCTGATTTTCGACTGGTGATTGATTGTAATAGTAGTCCAATCCGATCTCACCCACCGCAATCACTTCTTTTTCGCCTAAATGTTTTTCAATCCACTGACCGACATGATCTTGCCACAACATACCTTGATGAGGATGGACCCCCAAGGTGCAATAGACATCTGGGTAAAACTGCTGAGCCGTTTTTAAGACAAACTCATGATCCGAAGGCTCAGTACCAATCGTCACAATTTTACTAACCCCGGCTGCCTTCGCCAAACGAATGGTTTCTTCAGGTGAGGTTTCTAGCATATCCAAATGAGCGTGCACATCGATAAAAGTCATCGAAAACCACCTTCTCGGTTCACTTGATTTTCTGAATCCAACATCGGACGAGTTTTGATCCAGAATTCTTCAAAGGTTAAGCTTGAGTCAAAATTAGCATCTAATTTATTTTGAATTGCCAAAGATTTTTCACAGGCCTCAAAAAGTTGATCAGCACTTAAAGTCTCACTTAATTTTTGCAACAAGTTCATTTTATCTAAATTTAAAACTTTATCAGCCTGACCAGCCGCTACATAGGCTGCATCCCGAAAAAACCAAGATAAATGCAATGACAATCGCCCAGCAACAGATCGATCGCGAACCACGTCTCGATGCTCAGAGCGTAAATATCCAAGGCTGTTATTCATCAAATCTTCGAGCCAAAAAACGGCGCTTTCTCGAATTTCCAGTTCTTCCTTTGAAGTCAGCTGCTGCAATCTTTCAAAGCTACCAAGGCTGGCCCGGATCGCCCAGTCTGGAGCCGAATGATTTTTACGAATGAGATCCAAAGGCACTGGCGAAAAATTCACTATTTGTGATCGCGAGCGCAAAGTCATTAAAACCTGAACCGGCGAAGGCGCAATTAAGAAAAAGAAAGTTCCCGGCGGTGGTTCTTCAATTACTTTTAGTAAGGAATTTCCCGCTTGAGGATTTAAACAATCGGCTTGATCAATAATGACAATGCGGTGGCGACCAATTGATCTTAAATTCAGGAACTCTAAAACTTGGTGAGCCTGTTCGATCTTGATTAAATTTTTCTCGGGCTCAATCAACAACAAGGACTCGGAATTGCCTTTTAAAATTCTTTGGCAAGGTCCACAAAATCCACAGGCCATTTTTTCGATTGAAGCATGCTCTGAAGTAAGATCTGATTTGTCACAAACCAAAGCTTGGGCCAAGGCCAATGCTGTCTTTTTTTTGCCAACACCAGAAGGGCCAACAAATAAAAACGAGTGCGGCAAATGTCCATTTTGATATGAATTTAAAAATCGATTGATGATTTCAGTGTGACCTAAAACTTGATCAAGTAGTCTTGCGGGATTTAAACTTTGAACCATGGATGGCTCCGCAAATGAGACAATAATTTCTTCAACAATTGCTCAGGAGAATCGGCTGCATCTAATACCAACCACTTTTCTGGATCACGATGAGCCTGATCTAAAAAAGATTTGCGGACTCGTTCATGAAAGCTATCGGCTTCGGACTCAATGCGATCCTCGGTGCTGCCAGTGTTTTGTTGGCGCTGATTGCGACGACGGCGACTTTCCTCGACCGACAAATCCAACAAAATCGTCAAATCCGCTGACAAACCATCGGTCGCAAACTCGTTTAAACGCTCAACCCAACTTTCAGAAATTTCTCGGCCGCCAGCCTGAAAGGCCACGGAACTAGCTGAAAAGCGATCACACAATACCCAAGACTGTTTTTTAATCGCAGGGCGAATCACTAAATCCACGTGCTGAGATCGACTGGCTTCATATAGTAAGAGCTCAGTTCTTGCCGTCGGTGCGGGGCCGTCTTTGGTCAAAATCAATTCGCGAATTTGATCGCCCAGTTCTGTACCACCGGGTTCACGAGTTCGGACAACATCAAGGCCTTTGCTTGAAAGTTCTTTTTCAAGCGCGGACATCAATGAACTTTTTCCTGAACCGTCTAGACCTTCAAATACGATAAATGGCATGGAAAGCTTGTCCTTTGTTTTTACAAAGAAGTCAAATCGAGTGGCTTGCCTGTTTCATAATCAATAGGTGCCTGATCCAAATAGCCGGCTTTGACCAACTCCTGAATGTCGGCTGGGCGACGGGCCGTTTGAGACTGAAATTCGGCCAAGCCCAGGCGAATTTTCAACAGCCCAATTCGGTTCATCTCGCCCTTCATCATGCTAATGTCACTCTCGCGCCAAATTTGCTTCAAAAGCTCAGCTTCACTGGCGTCCCCGCCCTTCACTTTTTTAAGAGCATCTGCCGAGGTTTGGTAGGGATTTTTTTGATAAGACTGAGCCACAGAATTGGCTACACTCATCATGACCGGACTCAATCGACGCTTTGCTTCAGAGATCAACACTCGGTCCACCGGCCAAGGTGCCCGAATGGTTAGAAACCACTTACGCAAATCAGAAGTTTTGGCTATTTCAGCTGCGAAGTTTTTTTGAATACGCTCCAGTTCGTCAAAAAGCAAAGAGCGAATAACTCCAGCCAATCGAAGGCTTACCAACGAGCTTTCTTCATAGGGAAAATCTGCCGCAAACAAAAACCAAGTTTGAAAGTGTTCCTGCATTTCTTTCCACTGATTTTGATAGGCAAGTTCGCGAGACTTCATCAAAGATAATTGCAAGGACAGCATCAGCCCATTGAGGGTGATCCCGTCCTCAATTTCACCCCGCTGAAAAGAAGTAGCGCTAGCAAAATGAGTCTCGATCTTTTTGATAAGGTCTTTATTCTTCAACCAAAGCGGCCCAAGAGCTTTGGGCAATTTCGAAAAATCGTTTTCTGCTGATTTTTTAAACAAAGCTTCAATAACCTGGGGCTCTCGAAGTTGAGAAACCAGCTCTTTTAAACTGACCTTTTCATTTAATGCCCAAGCATTTGGCATTTGGAGAATAAAACAAAGAACCGTTGTCAGCAGCGCTGATGGCACGAAAAGCCTTTTTTTGGTCATTTTTATCCTCGCCCTTCTTTTATTATCTTTTCTTATTTTGACCTAAGACTTTTCAGTCTGCGTCAATCCTAAGAAATTCTTAATCTTTTAAAGTGACTTTCAAAGTTCACATTCTCTATATTGGTGCGTCTTTAGGAGGCAGTCAAAGAATGGATACGTTTGTCGCCATCGTTCACGTAATAACAGCATTGGTATTGATCGCATTGGTTCTACTTCAGGATTCAAAAAGTGATGGTTTGGGCGGCGCCTTCGGTGGCGGCGGTTCGAATTCAATCCTTGGCGCTACTGGCGGAGCCACTTTAGCTCAAAAGCTAACTCGTGGAGCTGCGATTGTTTTCGCAATCACAAGCTTGTCTTTGACCGTTCTGTCAAAACAGAACAAATCAGTCATCGATAGCCTACCAGCTACAGCAGCAACAACAACTGCTCCAGTTGATCCATCCAACACAACGACAACTACTATGATGGAAACTACGACCACTCTCGCAACTAAATAGTTGGCAATACGGTCCGCCGTACTTGTAGAATGGCCTAATGGAAATCAAAGAAGATAAATCGAAACTTGTTGCGGGCTTTTTAATCGTGGGCCTGCTTTTGATTGGTTTTTCAATCTACTTTACTTTTTATACTAAAGAAGCCGCCAGCCTTGAATCTCAATTGGCGAAAGTGGAGCTGGTCACTGGCAAAGTGATCGCTTTTCACAATGGCTACACTTCTAAAGAAATCATCGAAAAAAAAGGCTCCCTGTATAATTTGGACTCGGTGGAAACTCAAGACACTGGCGAAGCTGAAATCACTTTTGAAAGCACCTTTAAAGTCCGAATGCTCAACAACACATTGGTGACAGTTGAAAAGATTGCGACAGACAAAGGTTATCAAGCTGTTCTGATTTTAAAACGCGGCGAAATTTCGGTCGTGAACATCGGCCGAGACGGAGAATTGTTTATTGCTAAAAATGGCGAACGGATTTCCGCCATAGATTATAACAATTCTCAATTGGCAAAATCCCCAATTTCAGAAGAGGTCAGCTCACCAAGCGAAGTTTCACCCTCGACTCAAGGCCTGACCGAAGAGGAAATTTCCTCGGTCATGAGCAATCACCGAAGTAGTTTTTTTAAATGCTACACTCAACTTTTACAAAAAGACCCCGCTGTTAAAGGGGACATCTCTTTGGCCTACACCATCGAAAACAACGGCAAATTGAGTGTGGCTGAAATCAGCTCCTATAAAATGGGAATTCAGCCAGAAAATGATGATTTTAAAAAGTGTCTACTCGAGGTCTTAAAAAGAATTGAGTTTCGCGCCTTTCAAGGACCGCCTATCTCGACTCTATTCCCATTGAAGTTTGAGTAGGACATTGCTAACCTTTTTCTAAGCTTTAAACGGGAGATCACCATGGCTAACGAAAATACATATAAAAACATGACACCGGCAGACCGCGATATCGCTGTTCGCAAAGAAATTTTTCCATTTTTTATTTATGCTGCAATTCCAATTATTATCACAATTGCGATCGCATTTATTTTTGGCCCAAGTCTGACTTAATTTTATTTTTTTAGAGTCTACACGACTAACTCTAAGTTACCGATAGTCGTGTAGATAGTCGATTCGGGCCTGGACCCAGGGTTCAAAATGCCCCTCTAAATCATAGACTTTTCCATCTATCACTTTGGTTTCCTTAGAAACTAAAAGACTTGGCGAAAAGCTCGCTGGAAATACACCCTTGCTAACAAAATGCTGAGTGATCTCTTTCACGGCCGCTTCACCTAAAACGTGGCGACGGATCAATTCGTCATAACTTCGCAAAAGTTCTTCAGGTGCAAAACCATAATTGAAAATCATATCTTGAGCGATATTGCCCACGGATTCGATGGAAATGCGATGATCTTGAAAAAGATCACAAGCCACTTGGAAGGTGTTGTAGGTCGGTAAAGTTCTGCGACCAAATTTCAAATAGTAATCTGGATCCGTATCGACCGCTAAGTTAATATAAATTTTTTCCACCGGATCCTGTTCGGGCACTTGCGATTGCAAAAGCAAAATCTCATCGATCTGATCCACTGTGACTGAAAGATTTTTCAACACGTTTCTTAGATCCTGAGCCCCGATTCGCCTAGAACAAATGTCCGAATACAAATTGTAAATGATGGCATCGGACTCACTGTCATCGCCCCAGAAAATCTGTCGAACATCCTCTTTTAATTTTAATCTCAATTGCAACAAAGCCTGAATTTTATATCCGACTTGTTTGTTCAAACGCCAAAATCTTCTAGGGGTTAAATTTCTTAAATTATCTTTATAGAAACAACCAAAAGGCCGAATGCTATCAATCGAAAACTTTTCTGCAATTCGCGGCTCCATTTGCGGTGGAGATGCTGAAATAAAATAAAGTGGAAAGCGGCCGTGACCTTTTTTCTCACTCCAAGTTTGCGCTAAAATCTGCAGTAACGTGCTCGTGCCAGGAACATTTTTTTTGTTGAAGGCTCGTTCAATCGCGGTTCTTAACAAGGCACCAATAGAATCGATGGCCGTGTCCAGATAAGTTTTATCTAAATCCCAAACGAAAACCTCGTCGATATTTTTTTCCACCCCTTGGGTGACATATCGAAAATATACGACGTCGCCTGTAATTTCACTGCGGTCTTGCCAATTTGCCATCACCAATAAGGTAACAAGATTTGGGGGCAAAATATAGACAAGAAACAAGGACCATGGTAGCCGCATAACTATGAACGAAGAACTATCGAAACCACCCGAGCTCAAACCAATGACGCTTTGCGATGCGTCCTTGGATTTTTCACCAATCACCAAGTGGCCACAGGGTTTACCCGCGGTTGCAGTCAATGGTTTGGTGTTGGCTGGATTTCAGCAGTCTTTGGTTTTTGATCACTCGATCGCAGACCATGATTCCGAAAAAATCGCCGAACTTTTTCGCTCACTTTATTTTGATCTTTCGTTTATCGAAGCCAGCCGTTTGGTTGAAAAAGCAAAAGACCATCCCAACTTTCCAATCGAGTCCGTTTTAAGCCATCTGGGTTGGAACACCAGCGAACATTTTTTCAAAGTGGTGACGGCTGTTCAGAAGTTAAATTCAGATTCGCAAACCTGGTGTGCCGAAAAAAAATTAAATCCCCAAGACTTATCGATTCTATTGTCTTTAAATACCGAAGTTGGCTTTGCTCAGGCAGATTTGTTAATTCAAAAAATTAAATCTCTTCGCTTGTCTAAATCGCAAGGGGTTCAAGCTCTAGAAACAGCGCTGGAACTTTTGCTCATGGGTAAGTCATTTGAAGATTTAGAAAATACTAAGTCAGAATGGCTCGAGCATTTAAAGACATTGCGCTATCCTCAATCCACAACTTCAGATCAAATTCAGCAGCAAAAAATGACAGCTCTTCCTTGGCCAGGCACCAGTCACGCCAAATGGACTCGTCAAGGGGATCGCACCGGGGTTGAATTGAAATTGTTTGTTTCCAATCCCACTGATTTAAAAAAGTATCTTCTTTCTTTAACTAAGGTTCAGGATCTTTTGGAACAAGAAAACTCGGGAACCCAACACTAATGATCACCAATCTTGTCGATTTAGATCGAATCTTTATTGATGAAAAAAGTCGCGGCTCAGAAGTCGCGCAAAGGGTTTTAGATTTATATCCTTCAGATAAAATTGAATTTGTGACCGAAGCTCCTTTAAAAAATTCAAAGGGCCCCTTAACCGCGGAGCAATTCAATCAAAGCAAACGACTGCTT
>CAZDHC010000101.1:0-1890 GCA_964505225.1 uncultured Bdellovibrio sp.
TACAAATAAACTTTGCCTGCGCCGCCAGTGGAAAGAATTGTGGATTTTGCCAATTCAATCGAAACATGCCCTGAAATTTTATTTAGGACGTAAGCGCCAATACATTTGTTCGGCCCAATTTCGCTTGGATCTACTTGTTTGTTTAAAATCAAATCCACTGCAAAATGTTGTTCTTTGATCAAAATGTTGGGATGACTTTGGCATTTTCCTAAAAGGGCTCGATGAATCTCGCTTCCGGTGTGATCTTCGAAGTGCAAAATTCTTCTGGAGCTATGTCCGCCCTCTCGCGTCAAATCGATTTCTTGGGTGCCATTTTTGAAGTCAAAATGAACTCCCCAGTCAGTTAAATCTTTAATTCTTTCAGGGGCTTGTTCGACATAGTTTTGAACTGTGTCTGACTTACAAAGGCCCGCCCCTGCACGCAGCGTGTCGTGGATGTGGCTATCAAAACTATCGTCATCGGCCATCACTGCGGCAATACCACCTTGAGCCCAAGTTGTGTTTGCGGCGGGAGCACTTTCTTTGGTGATGATGGTGACTTTGCCTAGCTCTGCCGCTTTCAGAGCGAAAGCTAAGCCAGCAAGTCCCGAACCAATAATTAGAAAATCACTTTTGTGAGTGCTCATGGCAGGTGTTCTAGTGGTTTTTTGTTCAGTTGTCATGGGTTGTTCTTGCTTGTTGTGCTTGCTTCTTATCCGTCTCTCAAACACAATAATTGAAAGGCTTTGATCCGGGAGCGAGCAAGGAAATGCGAGCTAAGCTTATTACAATATTTTTCATTACTTTTGGGCTATTTGCAGGCGCAATGATTTGGCGCGTGGATCAGGCCTTGTTTGGGGACAAACTCAATTGGAGTGAGGCTCAATCTAGATCTCAAATATCAGTTGTGGTCCAATCCATTGAGCAATCCCTGCAGCATCTTTCGGGAATGATCTCTTTAAGTTATCCGGAAATTGAAAACGCAAAAACAGATTTTTCGGTTTCTAAGCCCTACAGCCAATTTCACATGGTGGCGAAGCTGACTCCGCCATCAAGCAAAGATGATAAAAAAGATTGGCAATTTGTTTCCCAATTTTATCAAGAAAAATCCAACGTCAAATCCTGGGCGGCGACTTACATTTCTATGGCTTTGAAAACAGTAAAAGAATCCGATGTCAAAATGGGTTCAACTTATTTGTTCACTTTGATGGATCCATCAAGAAAGCCTTTTTTGTTGATGCTCAATCACAGTGTCAGTGGTTGGTATGTTGGCTTGGTTTCACCGCAGATTTTTCAAGGGATGATGGATCGGCAAAAAGGTCAGCTCAGTTCCTTGTATGTGGTGAATTTGCAAGGTCAGGCATTGGCGCACACGACGCCGGAATATGTGGGAAGTCTTTTGACCGAAGATCCTTTGGTGGTCGAGGCGACTCGCTCATCTGTCAGCAATGGTTCAGGTCAATTTCGTGACCTAAAAGGTGAAATGGTCCAAGGATTTTATGAACAAGTCAGCGGTTCAAATATTTATGCGGTGATCACGACTCCAATTGCCGGGCTTTCAAAAAATCGAGACCAATTGCGATTGCAACTGTTGATGATGGGAATCGGTCTTTGTATGGTCGGTATGGCCATTTTTATTTTTGTCTACAAACCAGAAAGCGCGCCGGCAGTGATGCTTGCTCCGCAAGCGCCTGTTGGGCCTCAAGTGATTCAAGCTCCGGCGACACAAGACAAAGCGGATTACCTGAAAGTTGCCAGTGCCCTTTCTCATGAACTTAAATTTCCCCTGACCTCGATTCTTGGTCATGCGCAATTGGCGATTCAAAATTTAAATTCAGGACTGGCGCAGCCGCATTTAGAAAAAATTGAAACCGAAGCCCGCTCTGCTCGCGAAATTATTCAAAAATTATT
>CAZDHC010000101.1:1900-11912 GCA_964505225.1 uncultured Bdellovibrio sp.
ATTGATGTACACTGGTGAAGACAAATTTCCGACCACTCAAGGTGCTCTAGAGACGGTCCTCACTAGATCCCTGAAAAATGTCGAAGGTAAAATTTTATCAAAAGGCATTCGATTGATTAAAAACATTCAATCAGTTCCGCCGTTTTCCATGTCGACAGATTTAGTTGTTAAAGCTGTTGAAAATATTTTGCTTAATTCGATCGAAGCGATGGAGCGAGTTCCTAAAAAAGAACTGTCGGTTAATTTGAAATCCGAAGGAAATCAAATTTTTCTTTCAATAGCGGACACGGGTGAAGGAATAGCACCTGAAAATTTATCAAAGATCTTCGATCCATTTTACACGACCAGATCTGGTGGTCAGCATGTAGGCTTGGGTTTGTCGACGGCCATGGGGATTTTCAAACAAACTTACGGGGAAATTCAGGTGCAATCAGAAAAAGGAAAAGGAGCGACTTTCGAAATTCGGTTCACTCCTCAAGAATCTCTTTTGACCGCAGCCAGTCCCAAAGTAGAAATTCGATCAGCGCCATTGGCGCCTCCGGTAGCTCCGAAAGCGGATCCCAAGCCAGCTGCCAATCCGCCTCCGGTAGCGACAGCGGGAGGTTCTTTGGATGATAAATTGAGGCAAGCTTGGGCGACTAGAAAAGTTGAAGATGAATTGACGACCGACATCAGTCCTTTAATTGCAGACAAGTCGATCGAGAAGTTAATTGATGATGTTGATGGTGACTTAGAAATCACCAAAGATATTAATTTTGCATTGCCAGCCACTGAGCCAATTGTTGAAGCGATTCAGGCTGATGTTGCTACTGTGGCTGCGCCAGTTGTCGCACCAGAAGCGACTCCAGCAAAAGGTGGTTTTTCGGCAAAGATCGACAAGCCTAATATTGAATTTAAAAAGAAAACTTCGAAGTTGGATGACTTTGTTGTCAATGTTCCAAAGCCAGGGGCTCGCTTGTGATTTCTGGCGGCCTATCAAAGCAGATCCGAGGTCAGTTGACCATTTTTGTATTCTTGCCGACTGCCGACGAGAACACCGAAATGAAGGGTTCGCTGGTAGAGTCCGGTTATGAATCATTTGTGTTTATGGATCAAGATTTGCTGATCGAACGAGTGAAGCAGGTTCCGCCTCATTTGATTCTGTTTTCTCCGGATGCCTTGATGACTCCGCTCAGTGAGTTTGTGCAAAAAGTTTTAGAAATCAATTCAGAGATTCAATTTATTTGCGCGGCACCTTTGGATCAAACCGAACCTTTGTTGGCTTATCGAGAGTATAATTTTGCAGCGGTAGTTCCCTCGGGTGTGAGCTTTGTTTCAAGGGCTATGTGGACCATCGATGTGATTTGCGATGGTCTTTATCGGTTTTATCAAAATGAAGAGCTGCTATCGCAAATAGAGAAAAATCATGACGAGGCTGAAGCTTATAAAAAGAAAACTCAACATGAGCTCAATCAGTTAAAACTAAATCAGACTTTAACTAAAGAAACTTCGATTGCCATAAGGTTAGCGGCTTATGCTGGCTGCCAATCCAAAGAAGAATATTTGGCGGTTTTTCTAAAGCAGATTCCAGTTAAAACTATTTTTTTCAAATTTCTGCCTACGGTATCTTCTTTTGTCGCGACGGCAGCTGAGGGAATGGAAATCGAAGACATGAAGGGTGTTGGGTCCAGATTAACGCCTGATGAATCTCGTGATGTTGTTGATTTTATGACCAGTGGAAGGTTGCCCACTTCGTTGCAAGAGTTGATGAAGGATGGTTTGCGGATTGACAGCTATTTTTCAAAGCCACTTTTGTTGCAAAATAATGTGGAAGGGCTTTTTGTTTTTTGGAGCCCGGGGCATCCTGCTAGTAATTTTGAATCCATTCAGGATGATTTTTTGCTTTTTCAGATACTTTATCAACAAGCCTATCTGGCAAAGCGTAATGAGAACTTGGACGTCTTTGATTCCACAACCGAGTTGTTTAATAAGACCCAGTTTTATAAAAAATTGGACGAGGAGATTGCCAGAGCTCGTCGATTGGAGCGACCCATTTCCGTAGTTCGATTGACAATTGATAATTTGGATTTTGTGGATCAGCAATTTGGACGAAACAATCGAGATTTAATTTTGCGCACAATTGCTTCGATTATCAAAAAAACAAGTCGAGTGAATGATTACGCTTGTCGCACCGAAGACAAAGAATTTTCTTTGATTTTGCCTCATAGTGGGCGAAAGGGTGCGGCATTGAGGGCCGAAAGATTGCGCCGAATCATTGAAAGTCACACTTTTGCGATTTCAGATTTGAAAGTCACTATCAGCTGTGGAGTCAGTGAGTATCCGACCTTAGCGACAGGTGCGAGTGATTTGGATGTCTCGGCAGGAAAGGCTTTAGAATTTATTTTAGCACGCGGTGGAAATAAAGTTTGTCTTTATAAGCCATCACAAGAATTTAAACCGGATTTTAATGTTCCATCGAATTAAAGAGATGGAAGAGAATTGAATGGGATATCGTTTGGACCAATTTCGAGCAACCAAAGCAGTGATTCACCTCGAGAATCTTGCTCACAATCTAAAGCAGTTGCGTAGCTTTTTAGGGCCGAATGATTTCTTTTGTCCAATGGTTAAAGCCAATGGTTACGGACATGGTGATGTTGAAATTGCACTTCGTCTAGAGGCCGAGGGTGTTCAATATCTGGGCGTGGGTTTAATTGAAGAGGGCATTTTGCTAAGACAAATGGGCAGCAAGGCTCAGCTTTTGTTTTTTGGAATTTTTGATGAAAAAGGAGCGAAAGCTCTGATTCAGCATCAAATCATTCCGGTGCTCTCCACTTGGGAGCAAGTTTTCGCGATCGAGGCTCATGCCCCCAAAGATTTTTTGGTGCATCTGAAATTTGATACCGGAATGCATAGGCTTGGTTTTGCACTAAGTGAAATTTCTAAATTGAAAGATCATTTCAAAAATTCAAAACTGAAGCTGCATGGATATATGACTCATTTGCATACTGGCGAAGATGCCAGTGATTTTAATGGTCAAAGCTTTCAGCAGTTGACCAAATTTCAAGAGGTCGAAAAAGCATTCTCGGCTCCCGGAGTCTACTCCCATACTTTGAATTCGGCAGGTTTTTTAAATTTTTTAAAGCTTCGAGGGCAAACGTTGCCATCTCAAATTTCACCTCAGCAAGGTGTTCGCCCAGGTTTGGCCCTTTACGGCCTTTCGCCTATTTTGACGACAGACCTGAATTTGAAGCCCGCGATGAGTTTGCGATCTGAAACTATTAAGTATCATCAGATATCTGCAGGCGAAGGCGTTTCCTACAATGCGACTTGGAAGGCCAAGCGCAACTCGATCATTGCGACAATTCCGATTGGATATGCGGACGGGTATCATCGAGCTCTTTCAAATAAGGCCGAGGTCCTATATCGGGGAAAACGAGCTCCCTTGGTTGGAAATGTATGTATGGACTATATCATGATTGATGTGACTGACATTGTTCAGGGTGAGGCGTTTGAATCTTTGAAATCCGAATCTGTGACCTTATTTGGTTTTGATGAACAGGGAAATGAACTTTCAGCTATTGAGCTTGGCAAAAAGGCGGGAACAATTTCTTGGGAAATTTTAACCAGTGTTGGAGAGCGAGTCCCACGTGTGGTTGATGGAAAAAGCTACAGTCGACAGACCTCAAAAATCAGTGAGGTTCAATCATGATTGAGAAAACATCTGACGTCCTTGATCGATTGTTTGGTGGAATTTTTAAAGGCTTTAGTGATTTCATTAAAGAAATGGGTGACATCACATTATTTGGAATCACTTCCATTCGGCTTAGTTTTTCAAAGCCCTATCGATATTTAGAAGTCATTCGTCATATGGAATTTGTCGGCAATCAGTCCGTTTTTATCGTCTCCTTGACGGGATTGTTTACAGGATTGGCGATTTCGTTTCAGCTTTATTTGGGATTTAAGATGTTCAATGCCGTCAACATGGTTGGCCCCACAGTAGCTCTCGGAATTTCCAGGGAATTGGGTCCGGTTTTAACTGGTTTGATCGTAGCCGCTCGAGCGGGGGGAGCGATGGCCGCTCGCCTTGGAACGATGAGAGTGAACGAGCAGATTGATGCTTTGGATGTGATGGGTATCAACACTCGGCAATATTTGATTGCACCTAGAATTTATGCAGCTGTGATTTGCATGCCGCTGTTAACTGCCGTTTTTGATTTTGTTGCCATGATTGGTTCCTATTTGCTTTGTGTAAAAATGGTTGAGCTCGATGAAGCCGTTTTTTGGGATAAGATCAATCAAATCATCGATATTCGGCACATCAACGAAGGACTTTTTAAATCTGCGGTTTTTGGTTTGTTCTTTGCCGTGATTTGCACCTACCGAGGATTTAACACCAGCGGTGGTGCCAAGGGCGTGGGTGATGCCACCAATAGAGGCGTAGTTTCCTCGATGGTCACCATCATTATTTTGGACTATTTTTTGACCAACGTTTTCATTCGAATGTTTTATCAAATCACAGGTATTCAACAATGAGCGAAGAAAAAAGCATCGATAAAAACACTCAAAAAAGCGTGATCTCTAATGAGGCCGCAATTAAATTGGTCGACGTTAAAAAGACCTTTGATGGAAAAGAATTTGTCGTCAATGGCATGAACTTGGAAGTTAAAAAAGGTTCTTTGACTGCGATTATTGGATTTTCCGGCACGGGAAAATCCGTCATGTTAAAACACATTTTAGGATTGTATCGACCCACCAGTGGTTTGATTGAAGTGTTAGGTCGCGACATCACTAAAATGACCAACGATGAACTGACAGTTTTCAGAAAAAACTTCGGTGTCCTTTTTCAAAGTGCTGCTTTATTTGATGATATGACGGTGTTGGAAAATGTCTGTTTTCCTTTGATTGAACACCGCCGGGAATTGACTGAATCTCAAGTTATAGAAATTGCGACAACTAAACTTCAGTCTGTGGGTTTAGATCCAAAACACTATGAAAAATTGCCTTCCCAGATTTCCGGGGGAATGCAAAAGCGAACTGGACTGGCCAGAGCTCTCGCCCTAGATCCAGAAATTCTTTTTTATGACGAACCAACGACAGGATTAGATCCAATTTTGACCGAAATGGTGGATAATTTGATCTTGGAAACCCATCATCATCACAAGGGTTGTACCAGCGTCATGGTTTCACATGATCTCAATGCGGCTTTTCGCATTGCGGACTATGTTGCGATGTTAAATGCCGGTCAAGTTTTGTTGTATGGGACTCCAGAAGACTTTTTCAATACGGAAATTGAATTGGTCAAAAAGTTTGTAGCTAAAGGGATGAAACATTCATGAATTTGCTTCGGGCTGCAGAATTTAAAGTTGGTTTGCTTGTTGTATCTGTGGCGACTTTGATCGCCTATATGTCCATGCAAGTCAGTGACAATCCAAGTTATTTTGGCCGAGCCAATGATGCTTGGTTTATGCTTCCAGACGCCGGCGGCTTGGTAAAAGGAAGTCAGGTCAAGTCAGCAGGAATTCCTGTTGGTGTGATCAAAAAGATTTCATTGCAAGATGGTCAAGCCCGCATGGACATCAGCATGAAGCCTGAATTTAAACTTTATGTGTCCTCAAGCATTGAAATTAAATCTCAAGGAATTTTGGGAGATAAGCACGTTTCGATCTATCCAGGTTTACCTTCGGATCCACCGTTGCCGGCAGGAGCTCAGATCGTCAATGTTTCTGATAAAGGATCTTTGGACAACGTGGTTTCTGAAATCGGCAGCCTGGCCAATTCACTGAAAGACACTGCTAAAGCCTTAAGAGAAGCGACCACTGAGGACGGAACTCGAAAACATATCCTAGGTCGAATTGTTTCTAACATTGAAAAATTGAGTGCAGATCTTTCGGACATCACCTCTGAAAACAAAGGAAAGATCAACGAAATCATTGGCCAGGTCAATCGCGTGACAAAATCTTTGGATGAGATCATCAATGATGGCGGCGAAGACTCTTTGAAGCTGCAGTTAAAGCGAACTATGACTCGTTTAGATTCGGCCATGAAAAATGTGGACGAAATCTCGGGTAAAATCAATCGCGGTGAAGGAACAATTGGTAAGTTAATCAATGACGAACAGACAGTTGAAGAATTAAATACAGCAATTGACGGCGTGAACACATTTCTTGATACCGCTGGAAAAATGCAAACTGGAATGGATTATCACTCGGAATACTTGGGTGAAATTGGAAAAGCCAAAACGACCATCGGTGTGCGAATTCAGCCTGGTTTGGACCGATACTATTATCTTGGAATCGTCGATGATCCTTCTGGTGTCGTAGAAGAGACGAACACTGCGACTTCGACCAATGGCGGTCCGCTAGTAACCGAAAATCAAACTAAGACTTACAAAAACAAAACTAAGTTCAATGTCATCTTTGCTAAAAACTTTTGGGATTTCACAATTCGCGGTGGATTGATGGAAAACAGTGGCGGTGTGGGATTGGATTACAATTTGTTCTCGAACAAGTTGAGACTTTCATTGGAAGCTTTAGAGTTTTCAAATCTTAATTTAAGAGCTCAGGCGACTTATACCATTTGGAAAGGCGTCTATGTCTTGGGTGGTTATCAAGACATGTTAAATAAACAAAGCAAACGATCGAATTACCTTGGAGCTGGATTGCTGTTGACCAATGATGACCTCAAGATGTTCATGGCAAAGCTACCTCTGAACTAAAGCTGGGCACTTATGTTTAAAAATGCATTGATTAGCGTGTCGGATAAGACGGGGCTATTGGATTTTGTAAAGCCTTTGCATAAAAAAGGCATGAGAATTGTCTCAACCGGTGGAACAGCTCAATATCTTAAAGACAATCAAATACAAGTTGTCGATGTGTCAGAGCAAACGGGCTTCCCTGAAGTGATGGGAGGTCGGGTAAAAACCTTGCACCCCAACGTTCATATGCCGATCTTGTCGAGACAAAATCATCCCGAGGATTTTGAGCTACTGAAGTCTAAGGGGCTCGAGCCGTTTGATTTGGTCATTTGCAATCTTTATCCTTTTGAAAATGCTGTCTTGGCGAATGTTTCAGGCGAAGATCTTATTGAAAAAATAGACATTGGCGGACCGACAGTTCTACGTGCGTCAGCCAAGAACTTTTCTCAGGTGACGGTGGTCTGCGATCCATCGGACTATTCATGGATTTTAGAAAAGGAAAAATTGGAGCTAGCTGATCGAAAGAAACTAGCTGCCAAAGTTTTTGCTCACTGTTCAAGTTATGACTCTTTGGTTGCTCGAGAGCTAGGAGCAGGATGGGGAACTGAATTTTCATTGGGTGGTCACAAAGTCATGGACCTTAGATACGGTGAAAATCCACAGCAATCAGCAAGTTGGTACCGATTGATGGCGGACAACTCTGGCTTGCATTCGGCTGAAATTATTCAAGGCAAGGCGTTGTCTTATAATAATATTTTAGATTTAGACGCTGCCAGTGGGCTTGTTCAATCCTTAGTTCAGTCCTTTTTAGATCAAGCCATTGTCGTGGCGGTAAAACATAATAATCCTTGTGGTGTTGGAATTTCAAAAAACTCCAGTGAGGCTATGAACAAGGCTTTAAAAGCTGATCCGATCAGCGTTTTTGGTGGAATCATCGCTTGCAATAGAACAGTCGAAAAAGCCGAAGCGGAAGTTTTATCTCAGCTCTTTCTAGAATGTATTGTGGCTCCAGATTTCTCTAAAGAAGCTCTACAGATTTTTGCTGCTAAGAAAAATTTGCGAATTTTGAAGTGGCCTCATATTTCCAAAGCCAGTGCTGGTTTTGAAGCTAAAACTGTCAATGGTGGTTTGTTGCTTCAATCAAAAGACCAATTTCCTGCAGACGTCGCTCATTGGGTCATGCATGGAGGTCAACCAAGCTCTGAAATCTTGCAAGACCTAATTTTTGCCGAAAAAGTTTGTGCTTCACTTAAAAGCAATGCCATTGCCTTAGTTAAAGATGGGCAGACTGTGGGCTTAGGAATGGGGCAGGTCAATAGAGTCGATGCTGTTAAGCATGCTATTGAAAGAATGCGAACTCATTTCGGTCTTTTGGAGAATGTCGTGATGGCCAGTGATGCGTTCTTCCCTTTTGCAGATTCAGTACAAGTGGCAGCTGAGGCTGGAGTTAAATGGATCATTCAGCCGGGTGGATCATTGAAAGATGCAGAAGTTTTAACAGCGGCAAAAGATTTGAATATAAAAATGGTGATATCCGGCAATCGTCATTTTAAACATTGAGGGTTTCATGGCAGAAGCTCAAAACGAAAAAAAGTTATTGGTGAAATCATCAGGAGTGGTGATTGGGCCTTTTCGTTTTGATGAAATCGTCGAACAGTTGAAATCTAAAAAAATTGCGCTGATTGATGAAGTTCGAAGTCCAAATGAAAGATGGACTTTTATTCGTGAACATCGAGATTTTTTAAAGATCATCCAAAAAATCCGAGAAGAAATTCATAGTCTGCGCGACGAAAGCAGCCTAACCAATTCGGTCACTATTACTGATACGGCCAAAATTGACAATTTCGTCATGGATGTCGTGGAAGACAGTCAACCAAAGCTGGTGCAAGGTGCAATTGAATCCTTAAGTCATTCGAAACGCAGAAAGTCAGATCCAGGTTCAACATTTACATATGATTTAGACGAAAAGATTAAGCCTAAATTAAAGGAAAGTGGCCGAAGAGCCTCGGTTATAGCTTGGTCCGTATTTGGTTTAATGATTGTCGGATTTGCAGTAACTAAATTGAGTGGATTGTGGGGGAGTGCTCACTATTCCTTTGATGATTATATTAATTTGGCCAAATCAAATTTGGCTTCGGGGCAATATGAGCGAGCACTGGATTTTTATCACAAAGCAGAGTCGATAAAAAGTATTCCTCCCACAGTTAGACTCCAATTTATTCCGTTTTTGATGTCTCTGGAAAATCAAAATATTCAGTCTCGACAGGTTTTGGAACAACTGAAAGAAAATTTAGCTGATGAAGTTTCGCAAAAAGAAATTTCAGAGTTATTAGCTTTAAGTTATTTACGTGAAGGTCAGTTGAGTGAGGCTGAAACCAAGTATCGGGAATTGGCTCAAGGTAAAGAAGCTAACAATTCAATCAAGTTGAATTTGATTGAAGTTCTATTATTGCAAGAAAAGTATTCAGAAGCTCAAAAAGTGATTGTTGAAAATCAAAACTCTCAAGGCCTTGTTGAACCCTTATTGTGGTACTACAAAGCCATCAGTGTGTATAAGCAGTCCAACTCTATAGCTGTAGCAGACTCTGTGATTTCAGAATCTGTTTCCGATTTGACCCGATTTATTCAAACCACGCCCGAAAAGAAGGCTGAAGCTTTGCTCATTTTGACAGTGCTACAAAAGAAAATGGGTCGCTATTTAGACGTCGCTCAAACGTTGAAAGATCTTCTCAATACCAGTCCTGAATTGTCCCTAAACCATTTAAGAAATCCAAAGGTACATGAAGAGATTTTTGATTGGGGATATTTACGTTTGATCTGCCAAGATTTACAAAAGGACGTAGCTCCTTCTCCTTTGTTTATGGGAGCTGCTGCTTATTGCTCGTACCAACAGAATGACCTAAAGACAGCCTTGGATATTATGGACACCGCGCGGAAGCAGTATAGTTCTGAATCGGTGTTGCTAGGGCTGCAAGGTTTTTTACTTAAAAAAGTCAATCGCAGTGAAGAGGCCATTGTTTTAAACGAATTGCCGGGAGCAACGGCTAACCTTCTTTTGATGGAAGTTCGTGCGCAAATATGTTTGGAAAAAAATGATTTTGAATGTTCAGAAAAAGTTTGGAATCAAGTCTTAGCTGCTGACGAAAAAAATCTTGAGGCAATATCGGGGCTTGCGCAATTGAAATTACTAGAAGGTGACAAAAATAGTGCCCAGGAGCTGATCAATCGAGGCCTTGCAGCTTCGCCTAAATACAAACCACTTTTGCTTCAGAAGGATCAATTACATGATCGTTAAAATTTTATTATCTTTGTGTTGTGTCGTTTGTTCGATTTCCCTTG
>CAZDHC010000102.1:0-2620 GCA_964505225.1 uncultured Bdellovibrio sp.
GTCAAAGCATGAGAATCGGCTTCGCCTACAACCACGGGCTGTCGTCCAAGCTGACTAAGTTCTTCACGAAGTCGGGTTGCTACCATGTGTTCTTCTGCGATGACACCCATATCTGGGACATGAATCTCATCATGCGCCGCCGGCTGCTGACGGAGTACAACCCGGCCAATCTGAAGTTCGCTCCGTGCCCTGTCTTCGTCACCCTTGAGTTCCTTGAGCGCAAGCTGGACACCTACGACGAAACCTACGGCTGGATGGATTACATCCTCTTCGCCCTGCGCCCGATCTACCACTTCTTCGGCCTGTCGACCCGCAACAAGGGCGGGGTGATCTGCTCCGAGATGGTGTATGACTTCCTGCGTGAGTGCGGCTGGTGGGCGGAGTTCAGGGAAGTGCCGAGTCCTGCTGATCTTGAGGTTGCGTTGAGGCCCGAATGAGGCGCTTCTTTGGTGGTACACTGATGTTGTTAAGTCTGCGGGAGTAGTCCATGTACGCTAAACGCACCGGGAACTTCGGTGGGATGCTCCCCCGCCTCGATACTAGGTTGCTTCCCGATCAGGGGGCGGCTGTGGCCCAGAACGTGATCCTCACATCTGGTGTGTTCCAGCCCATATACGACGCTCTCCGGCTCCAGACATTCGCCGATACGGACGCGGTAAAGACTATCTACCGGATGTACTCGGCGGGAGCCGACTACTGGTTGCGGTGGACGGAAGACGTTAATGTGGCACGTTCTCCCATTGCGGGGGATACATCGTTCCGTGTAGGATTCACCTCGGATGCGTTTGAGCCTAGAGTCACCAACCTAGCACTCGCTACAGGCTCATCGCCGTACCCTGCTGCGTGGTACGCGCTAGGGGTGTTTGCCCCTACAACGGCACCAACTATTACCCCTAGCGGCGGCTCCGGCGCACAAGAAACCCGCGCCTACATCTACACGTTTGTCACACAGGACGGCGAGGAGTCGGCGCCGTGCCCCGCTTCCAACGTGGCAACCGGGTATGTCACGGGAACATGGACGCTATCGGCAATCCAAGGGGCGCCGGCGAACACATACACCATATCGAACGTCACCTACTCGGGGGGCCAGCTTCGCCTCACTTGCACCACGACATTCGGTCTTCGCGCCGGTGAGTACGTCACCCTGTCCGCACTGCAGACGAACCTTAACAACTCCTATCAGGTGGCCGAGGTCACGAGCACTACCGAGTTCCGCATCACGATGGCCACACCCGGGACCATCACGGACACGACTGGGGCTGCAACACGTGACGCTTCGCACAACCTGACCAGTATGGTTCAGCGGTTTTACCGCACAGTAACGACGGACTCTGGCACGGACTACTACTACCTGTCCGAGCGGGCCGCGAGTTCCTCCAACTACACGGACGCCGTTACAACCCTTGGCGAACCTTGCCCTACAGTGGGCTGGGAGCAACCTCCGTCTGACTTGCATGGGCTGTGTGTGCACCCTTCGGGCGCGTGGGTGGGTTTCTCCGGCAATGAACTGTGCTTCTCGGAGCCCTACGCCAACTACGCGTGGCCGCAGGAATACCGCCTTACCACGGACTACCCCATAGTTGGTATCGGCGTGTTCGGACAGGCTGTCATCGTGGCTACCGAGGGCACTCCCTACGTGGCGTCCGGCGTTGAGCCATCCGTCATGGCCATGCAGAAGGTGGATGAACCGTGGCCGTGTCTGGCCAAGCGTGGAATGGTTACCACTACGGGCGGTGTAGCTTACCCGACGACACAGGGGCTGGCGCTTATCGGCCTCAGCGGGCCGCAGCTCATCACCAAGGCGGCGTACACCTACAAAGAGTGGTCCCCGCTGGACCCGTCATCTTTTATAGCGGCCTTCTACTCCAACCGCTATTACACGTATTACCACATACTCGACGGCGATACCGAGGGTATGCTGGTGATTGATTTCAGTGAGAACCTCCCCGTTACCACCTCCACCAAGCTGCCTACGGCCATCTACACCGACGCTGGAACAGGAAAGCTGTACTTCGTCGAGGGGAACTCCCTGTATGAGTGGGAAGGTGATACTGGCCGGCGCATGCCTTCGGAATGGCGTAGCAAGACCTTCGTACTCCCCCCTCCGGCGAGTCTAGGCGCGGCCAAGATCGACTGCACGTTCGCCATGTCCGCTCAGCAGATAGCCGACGCGGAGGCAGCCGCTGCTTCCGCTACCGCAGAGAATGCGGTGTTACTCGCGGACGCCGGCACCTATGTTCAGTGGCATGTTCGTGCCGGGACGGGCGACGCTCCGCTGGGGGCTATACGAGATCAGGCCATAGGGCTCATCGGGGTGCGTGGCTCCAACCTGCAGAACCTGCCATCAGCTTCGTGGGAAGAGGTGCAGTTCACGCTCTACAAAGACGGCCTAGCCGTGTATTCTGTGCGCGTGGAGAACAACAAGGTGTTCCGGCTCCCAGCACTTGGCAAGTACGACAACTACCAGTGGGCGGTATCTTCCAACATTGACATCTCCGCTGTGATTGTTGGTGACACCCCGTTGAGCCTGAGAACCGCATGAAGCCAGCAATCGACATCCCCTACGGTATCGACCCGGCGCTCCGCAAGACGCTGGAGGCCATCAAGGAGAACCTTGAGA
>CAZDHC010000102.1:2630-11803 GCA_964505225.1 uncultured Bdellovibrio sp.
CATCACAGGCCGGCGGCAGGGGCGCACTGCCGCCATCACGAACACCAAGCAGCGGTGGGAAGACCAGCTAGCCCCGCTTAGCGCAGCTAAGTCAGGCGGCGGTGCCGGTACGACGCCAGTATGGTCAGTGTGGAGAAATAGCATCTATGCGTGGGAATTCGGCGACGCGCAGACTGATGAGCTGTGGGTAACCATACACATAACGCACCTATACAAGCCCGGCACCCCCATATACCTACACGTCCATTGGGGCGTCAAGACCGCCGTTACCGGCACCGTCCGGTGGGGGATAGAGTACACAGTGGCTAAGGGGCACCAACAACAGGTATTCCCCGCTACAACCACGGTGTATATTGAACAGGCGCTGCCTTCTGCTACGGCGGCGAACAACCAGTACATGCACATGATCGCTGAGATGTCAGAGGCGCAGGCCATACAGCCTAGTGTAGGGGTAGAGACAGGCTCTGTAATATTGGTGCGGTTGTTCCGGGATGCGACCAATGCGAATGACACCATATCCGCCGGGGTGCATGGGTTCCTTATGGACGCTCACTTCGAGGTCGACGGCAATTTCACGACTACGAAGGCCCCGAACTGGGTAAAGAACGAAGACTATACGTCCGCCTCTTTGGCGGCCATCAACTCACTGATTGACCAGATACAATAGGTCTGGTATAAGGCGTAAACATGGGAGAAATGCTATGACTCCACTTATCGGAGCTGGTCTCGGTGCAGGGGCAGGCCTTCTTGCCAGCTTGTTCCAAGACAACGAACCCTCAGCGGCAGAGCAGCAACTGCAGCAGCAGGCACAGAGTGATTACACTTGGGGGCGTGGAGTCTCTGATAAGGGGCTCGGCTACATCGACCAAGGGTTGCAGGGGTACGATGCCGGCGCGCAGCGACAGGCTGACGTGCTGCGACAATCAGCGGCAGGGTTAGACCCACGGTTCAACGACTACGCCTCCCAGATGCAGCAGGCCGGCCAAGGACTGTGGGACGCATCACGCACAGCAGGTGGTTACGGGCAGGATGCCTTGCGTACGTTCCGCAATCAGGGGCTGAACACCAACCTAGGGGTCGCTAATCTTGGTGCTGCCGGTCTTGCCAGTTACTCCCCCGACGACATGCGCGCCATGGGGTTGGATGACGGGGCCATCCGCGCGGCAACGATGATGCAGGGGCGTGCCGGAGAGGCCGCGAATACCGCCAGACTGTCTCAGTTGGCTACGCAATCCGCGCAAGCCCAAGTCGGTGCCAGAGAAGCCTCCCGTTACGGCGGTAGGGCCGGTGCCGCACGGTTCGCAGACATGATGATGCACCCCGGCATGCAAGCCGGGCAGGTGCAGGCATCCAACACTGGCCGTACCAACGCCTACAACCAATTCGCCGGGGCTGCGCAAAACGCATGGGGCAACGTATACCCGCTGGGGCAGCAGGGGTTGTCCGCAGTATCTCAGGGGGCCGCTCTCGGTGGGCAGGCAGCGCAGATGCCATGGCAGGTCGCTCAGGCGGATATGGCTCGCGGAACGTACCGCGCTAACGCAGAGAATCCTCTGCTTACGGCTGCTGCCATGCGCACGTCCGCTGGCCAAGGGCTCGCCAACTTTGGTGCTGGTCAGAGCCAAGCCGCGACGGGTCTCCAGTACAAGCAGGCTGCGGCGCAGGCAGATCGTGAAGTGGGTTGGCTGCCGATGGTTCTGGGTGGTGCTCAGGCTGGGGCACAGCTAGCGAAAGGGTTCGCATAATGGCTACTGTTTGGGGTCGTAAGGGCAACGAAGTGTTGAAGGGCATCACGGGGGCCGCGACGGACATCGCTGGCCTCATGGATCAATACAACCAGCAGCAGGAGTTCAAGCGCATTCAGGGCGCTGCTCCGGAGGAGTTCGGGGCCGTAGAGAGCACGCAGACGGCTGACTCGGATTACTACGGCAGCGACGGCACCGGAGTCGGTCCTACCACTGGACTGATGACCAAGAAGACCACTGGGTACAAGATGCTGGGGCAGGACTTCGACAAGATGCCTACCAAGGCAGAGAAGCAAGCTGCACGCATGTCCGCTCAGGCTCAGTACCTGTATGGTACCGGAGACCCAAAGAATATTCAGCTAGCTGCGCAGCTTGAGAATCACTCTGCTGGCCTGATGAAGAGCGCCTACGAAATGACGGCGTTGAAACAGGCGCAAGACGACGACTCCGCTTTGCGTAGCACCCTTGGCAAGTACGCCAAGATGTCTGACGATGAAGTCTTCACCAATTACAACAAGAACCAAGGTGCGTTCGGTGATGGTTTTTCCGTCAATACACAGAGCACCCCGCAGGGCACGATCCTGACGTATACGGACCCGTCCGGTAAAGTCGTAGGCCAGAAGCCGGCTACCCCTGAGTTGATGCAGCAAATGCGGACGCAGTTGGCACAGGCGGAGCTTCAGTTTGCCACCCCGGGCAGGTTCGACAAGGGGGTTGAACAAGCGCTGACGCGCGAAAAATTTGCGTTTGATAAGACTAAACACGCTGATGATGTGTCACACAAAGGCAAGACGCTGGAAGAGACAATCCGGTTCCATGATCTTCAGGGTAAGAAGATGGACGCACAGATACGCGCCATGTCTCAGCCGAAGGCGCAAGGGGCCGGAAAAGCGCAGCCCCTTGGTATCACCGATGAGGGTTTGCTTATCGTGGCTGACGGAAATGGCGGGTACACAACGAAGCCAATCATGGTTAACGGCAAACCTGCCACACCGAGCCAAATCAATATGTTCAAGAAGCTGAATGGGGTTCAGTCAGGGGATTCGCAGCTCGACCCTATGGTCGAAGTGGAGAGGGATACCCCAACAGGGAAGGTCAAGATGAAAGTCCCCATGTCGATTGGTGATCCTACTGGGTTCCGTGAACTGGACCTTACTCGCCGGGCCAAGGTAGGTGGCGGGGCGTTAGGCAGTTACACTGGCGAGAAGAAAGAGCCACGAGCTAAGGCTGCTAGCCCTCAAGCGCCTATTACGAGGTTGCCAGAGCAGACTGAGTTCTTCCGCAACCCTGTTACCAACGAAATGATACCTGCAGAGGAGTATTACAGGAAATTCGGGGAGCTGCCGGGGCAGAGTTTCTTTGGTGGGCTGATGAACAGATTTACTTACGGACAGTAGACATGCCAAGTATTGACCAGCTTCGCTCGCTATTCCCAAATCTAAAAGATGCCTCTGACACTACGGTGGCCAAGCTATATGCACAAGACTACGGGCTGCCATATGAGCAGGCTGTTTCCGAGCTTGGGGTTAAGGGCCAATCCTCCGGCCTCATGGGGGACCTATGGCGCTCGGGTAAGCAGTTTGTACACGACATCCAAGGGGAAATCCTCCCCGGTGCGGCTGATTTTGTTACTGGCACGGCACTCCACGGTGAGCGCCCGTTTTCCAAAGGGGCAAAACGACTCGGGGAGTTCACAGGGTATCAGCCCGGAAGGTGGGCGGAAGAGCTTGAGCAGGAGAAGTCCCCATCTTATCAGGCTTCAAAGTCTGAGATCGACGCCGCATGGGGGCAGATAGGCGCCGCTGGATTCACGGATCAGGTTCAGGAGCTGCTTTCTAACCCAGAGATAGCCAAGTCGTACGCAACGAACCCACTTTACACGCTGAACGCAGCCGTCAGGTCGTTGGGTCCGTCGTTGGGGGCCGCAGCCGTAGCTCGCCAGCTAGTGAAACGCACCGGGATAGGGGCTGCGACCGCCGGCGGTATATCCGAAGGTGGGCTAATGACAGGCGCCCAGTTGGGCGGGTATGACCCCTACGCAGAGAACCAAGAGCGTGCGGCCATGCTCGCAGCGGGCACTGGGGTGATGGGTGGGCTTATTGGAGCCGGGGGTGCACGTCTAGCTAGAGGGGCTGGGGCTGTCGACATCGAAACGTCTATGATTTCTCCCGCATACGGTGCCCGCGACCTCCTCGCAGAAGCTGCCAAGCGCCCCATGAGCTACGGTGGTCGCGTCGGTACAGGCGCTACCATGGAGACAGGCGAAGAACTGTTCCAGTCACTTGGGGAATCCGCCTCCACGAATGTGATGGAAGGGAAGAACTGGGATCAGGGTATTGTCCGTGCTGGTGTAGAAGGTGCCATGACCGGTGGCCTGATGGGAGGGGCGTTCAACCTCCGTGGCCGAAGCCGTGGGGATTGGGAAAATCAGGTTGCCCGTGCAAACGAGATTCTTGCAGACGATACGTTACCTGCGCAAGAAAGACAGGCCGCTGCTGATTTCCTCAAGATGGTACCAGAGAGGGACATGCCCTTTGCCAAAGTTGACAACTTTACTCCGGCTAACCTGCTAGCCATGCAGGGGGCTGTCGACCGCCAATACTCGGACGATGAGTTTTCGCAGTATTTGACACAGGATGAGGTAGCTGCGGGTCGCGCTGCGGCTGATGCTGCTGTTGCTCCTCCGCCAAAAGGGCTGCAGCCGGTGGAGTACCCCCCTGTCGACAAGGCAGGGGCCAAGGAGATGGCGGATCGACTGATTCCGCCTGACCAGCCTGTCACCGTGGCAAAGTTGAACGACTTGCGCATGTCGCTCGAAGAGTCCAAGGCAAGCGGCAATCCTGAATGGATTCCGATCATCCCGCAGTTGGAAGCCGCAATCGGTATTCTGGCCTCGCGCTCGCTGCCGAAGGCCGCCAAGGTGCCGAAAGCAGCGGCGCCTGCAGTGCAAAAAGCTGCGCCGATACCAGTTGTCGACACCCCCGAGGTTGCGCAGGCGAAAGGTGTGCTGTCCGAGGCCGGAGTGAAGCCATTGGTACAGAATGTCCAGCTAGTTGCCAAGTTGCAGGCGGAAGTGGCTGGGGGAACAAAGACTGAGGAGCAACTGACTCAGGCGCTGAATGAGCTTGCTCAAGGCAAGAAAGCGTCCAAGATTGAAGCAGGTCTGGCCAAGATGGTGTCTGCAGCGCCGGCTGCTACTGTTGTGGTTCCGAAACCTACGGATGCGACTCCGGAAGCGTTAGATGCGTACCGGCAGCAAGTTACTCCAGTGCTGCTGAAGGACATGACCCCTGACGAAGTCAAGGCGTTGAACACCGTTGCTGCACTGGGCAACGAGGGGGAAGACTCTGGGGCGTCCCTCAGAGCCGCAGGCCAACAACTTGGTGTATCCCACCAGACGGTGGCTAATCGCGTGGCGTCGGCGCTGCAGAAACTCACAGTGGCTGCCCAGCAGCAGGGGTTTGAATCAGTCGAGACGGCGAAGAACCTTCTTGGCCTTCAATCTCTGTACGACGTGTCCGAAGTAGAGGCCGTGTCAGAGGCTGAAGCGGCGCAAGCCGGGCTGTCGTATAACCGCCCCGGTGCCAAAGTGGTCAGGGAAACGGACGACGGGGTTACCGCCGAAGCCATTGATGGGGCGCTCGCCGATGGTGAGGTTTCTGGTGTCGACAACGAGCTAGGCCACCTAAATCGCAAAACTTCTGATGAGCTGACCAGTGGTGACGTAACTGACTCGGATGCCAAGTTAGTGCAGGCGGCTCTCCGCGACCAGCGTTTGGATGGGCTAGACGCTACAGACGTGGACGTGGCAGACTCTCGCGCAGACTACAACGACGGGCTCATAGAGGGCGACGGTACGTTCGATCAGTTGGAGCCTGCCGACCAAGTGGAGTGGGTGGTTGTATTTGCCCAACGAACGGACAATCGTATTACCGCCAAGGAGTACAACCGCGCCTATGAGGCCATAAGGAGCAAGTATGCCGACCAAACCACAAAAACCGCGCTGCCCGCTGTGCAAAAAGAAGCACCAAAAAGGGCCGTGCCCACGCAAGGAGTAAAAAATGCAGATGGTAAAAACATACATGCGAGGGATGAAAAAGCCCCAGCCGCTAAAGGTGCCCAAGATGCCCAAGATGCCAAAGCTGAGCCTGCCAAAACCAAAGTCGTTAAAGTTGCCAAAGCTGAAGTAGCCCCCGCGAAGACCATCAAGGCACGCGTAGCCACTGCGGTGGCTATTGTTGAGCGGGTTATGAAAGGGACGGAAACCGAGCAGGATGGTAAGGACTTGCCAGCGCTTCTTGAGGCCAAGAAGGTTCTTGAAGGGGTTGTGGCAGAGTTCCCCGGCACGTTGGACAAAGCCAATACGGTTCAGAAGGTAATGGCCGCATTGGATAAGTCGCGCCCGAAAACGAAGGCGCAGCCGGCAGCAGCCCAGCCCAAGCAAGTCGAGCATGGTAACGTCATCGAAGGGTCATTCGAGGTAATCACCGACGAAGATGTGGCCACGGCCACGAACCTGCTACCGAGCATGGAGGACGCGGTTGAGTCCATCCTTACCAACGCCGAGCAGCAAGAAGTCGCTGACTACTACGGTTCCGAGAACGGGCTGAACAAGCCCGCCAAGCGGGCTCTGTTGAACGATTACGCCAAGTGGCTTCACTCTGGTGCGAAGGCGTACCACGCCCTGCAAGACATCTTCACCAAGATGCTCAAGGCGGCGGTCAACGGGGTTCTCGCAGTTGCCATCGCGTTCAACTTCAACGTCGCCACCGCTCCGCAGGCAGAGGCCAAGTCGGTTCCGCTGAACAAAGTGACCATCAAGATGGTCATGGAGCACCCGAAGGCGGACTTCTCCGGTGTCGAAGCCCCGATGATGGTTCGTACGGTTGCTGACTGGCAGGCCCGCAGCGCCCACGGGCATCCTTTTATCGTAGCCCACAAGGCAGGAGGGATGCTCTACGCGTTCGACAAGAGCGGCAAGCTGGTTGGTAAAGCTCCGGCGCTGTACGCCAAAGGTCTAGGCGACGTTGTGTCCGAAGAATCTGCCAAGAAGACATCGGCAGAGATGACTGACAAGGACAAGGTAACCCCCGCCGGGGCGTTCAGCGGCACCATGCAGAAGGATAAGGAATACGGCTCGCGGATCAAGTTCGTTGACCAAGGTAAGTCGGTCATTGCAATTCACAAGGTGTACCTAGGCGACCCGAAAGAGGGCCGTCTGAACCGCATGGCAACTCCGGAAGCCAGCGACAATCGCATCAGCTATGGCTGCATCAACGTACCGACGCAGTTCTATGAGCAGGTTCTGGCTCCGAACTTCTCTGGCAACAGCCGTGTGGTTGTAACGCCCGAATCGGACGACGCCAACTTCTTCCCCATGATGAGCAAGGCCACTACGGAGATTACGGTTGAGGTGCCGGCTGTTACTGCTGAAGCCAAGGCAGTGTCCTACGGGACGAAGAACGGCAGGCCGGAGAGGACTAAAGCTCCGACAGCGCGTGCGGCGCGTCGGTCTGAAAAGGCTGGCACGTTCGACCGCGTCAACGGGTTCGTTGGGGAGAAGTCTTCTGCAACCTTGGACGCGTCCGAGATCAACCTCGACACTGGTTGGAGCACGGACTCTTATCGTCTTGAATCCCCTGATGGGAAAGAGATCGGGTTCGTAATTCTTACGTTCGACCAGAACAACCAGCTCAAGGTGTTCGAGGACATTGAGTTGAACAAGGAAGAGCGCGGTAAAGGGGCTGCATTTGAGCTTATAGGTGCGCTCACGCTCACCTATAATGAGTTCTGGGTCCATAACATACAAGACAAGGCGCTGGCTACATGGCAGCGTTATGGGATAGGAGAAACCAATGTCGACCACGAAGGCTCCCGCAACGCCACTCTCACCAGAAGCGGCTTTGAAAAATCAGCTAACTTGGCTGAAGAAGCACGGTCCCCGGCTCCGGCAAGAAGCCCAAGCCAGAATGGCGGCACGCAGTTCTCAGAAGGCCAAGTAGGCAGTAAGCAGAAACCCACCACGGCGAAGACGCTTCACCGCGTCATTGACGCCTTGTTCCTGACGCCGGCGCGGAAGAACTCTGTTGTTCGGATTTACGCCACGCAAGCGGAGGCTCTACAAGCTCTGGGGGACGCCGCGTTCTCAGGTACAACCAGCCGCAAGAAGGGGTTTACCCTTTCGGAAAAACAGGCAAAGGAGCGGGGGCACCCGCCTATCGGCCTTATCGCGGAGAACATCCCCGAAGGGCAAGAGTTGAGCATCCTGCTGCACGAGCTTGGTGTCCACCTTGGAATGGAGAAGTTGATCGGCGCGGCCAACATGAAATGGCTGTCAGATCGCATTGAGGTCTGGCGCAACCGCAATGACAATTCCTTGGAAACCAAGGTCGCCAAGTGGGCGTATGCCCAAGCGGTTCAGTCGGAGTCCGGTGAAGAACACACACAGGAAGAACTCATCGCCTACATGGTGGAGGGGCTGGTTCGCTCTGGGGTAACCCCGCAATCTTTGGATGAGACGGAAGCACATCAATGGTTCCGCAAGCTCTGGGCGGCAGCTAAGTCAGCTCTGCGTAAACTGGGATTCAAAAACCCGGATTTCTCAGGGCAGAACCTAGTTGACCTTGCCTACGGGTCAGCGCAGTTGGAGCTGGATGGTGCGTGGCATGGCACCGCTGCTGACTTCCGTAACTTCAACCACGATTACATGGGTTCAGGTGAAGGCGCACAGGCGTATGGTTGGGGCACATACTTGGCCCAGCGAGTTGGTATTGCCAAGGACTACTGGAAGGAGGACGTAAAGCGTAAGTTGAACAATGCTAAGTACCCAATGGTGGGGCCGCTAAAAGCTGCGGCGAAACAAGAAGGCTACCTAGGATACGATTCATTCAGCCAAATGTTTCAAGACCTAGTGGACACTGAATACGCTCACGGGATAGACGCTACTCTAACCAATTACGATATAAGTGGCGAATTTGAACAGGAGCTACGCAAATATTTCCAGTGGAAAAGAGCTGGAATATCCGGCAAGGGGGAAGGTTCGCTCATGCGTGTCGCCAGTAACGCGCGCGACGAGGAGTACCTTGACTGGGACAAGCCGCTGTCGGAGCAGAGCGATGTGGTGCAGTCGGCACTGGAAGGCACGAAGCTCGAATGGATGTTGAAATCTTCTGGTGATGCTAGAACCGGAGAAGAAGCCTATCGCCATGCGGTGGAGTTGTTTAGTTCCGATAAAGCCGCCTCTGAATATCTCGACTCCATCGGCATCAAGGGTATCAAGTTCTTGGACCAGCCGAGTAGGAACATTAAGGATGTAACCAGACTGGAGAAGATATTAGCCGACCGCAAAGCAGAGTTGGCGACGATTGAACACAGGGCACCTACCAATCAGATGTGGTATCAGGAGGTAGCTGACCTTAAAAAGGAGAT
>CAZDHC010000103.1:0-11468 GCA_964505225.1 uncultured Bdellovibrio sp.
TTTGACTTTATGTTTTAACTTTTCATTCGCTTCTGGAGATGATTTTTTTCAGCCACCTGGTTCTCAAACCCCGCCCGTTCCATCACCCCAACCGCCTCCAGGACACCCAGGTAACTACTTCGACTGGGGACAGGGACGAGACGGCACTGGCTATTGCTACGAATTCAATTCGCAAGGATTTGTCTTAAACGGCGGGATGCCTCAAGCCAATATCAACTGTGAAAAAGTATCCCCATCATTTGCTAACTGGGGCCGAGCCAACAATGGCTTTGGTTATTGCTTTCAATTTACGCCTTATAACATTGTAATGAATCAAGGCCACCCCATCGCAAATCAAACATGCGAAAAGGTATCACCTTCCTACTATCGCTGGGGCCAAGGGGTAGATGGCTTTACTTATTGCTATCAGTTCACACCGACAGGGCTAGTGATGAACAATGGCCAAAATGTGCCAAATCATCTTTGCTATTAATCAAGATTAGCTCAGTATTTTACTATTGAACTGTTAAGAAAACATTTTCGTGTTTATCTTCAGACCCTTAAGTCGGGCTCACTTTTAATTTCAACTTGATTGCAGGTTAGAAGCTGTCAACATAGCTCTTCAACCCCATCAACCAGGAGTAAAAATGAAGCTTATTTTAAGCCTATTATTGCTATTTACAACCATCCAAGCCCACGCAGAAAAATGGAAAATGACCACGCTTGAATGGCCACCTTTTGTTTGCGAAAAATGTCCAGAAATGGGCGCCGGAGCGAAGGCTCTAAAAGAAGCCCTAAAGTCCGAAGGGATCGAACTTGAGTTGGTCATTTTACCCTGGAGTCGTGCGATTGCAGAAGCCGCTGATGCAAAAAACTATGTGGGCGGGTATTTATACTATCCCGGTGAAATGGATCTTTCTAAAGGATTTGTTCCCTCTCCAGCAGTTTTCAAATCACCGGTGGTCATGATGGAACCAGCCGGAAAGCCCTTAACCTGGAACAAGCTTTCAGATCTAAAAGGCAAGTCGATTGGCACTTGCAAGGACTATAATTACGGCGAAGAGGTCATGAGCTTAATCAAAGCAGGAACTTTGACTGTCGACGAAGTCGCAAGCGATGACGTGAATATTAAAAAAATTGTGGGCGGCAGAATCGCCGGCGCTTTGATTGATATCAATGTTGGAAAATACTTGGTTCAGACGGATTTCGCAGCCGATGCAGCCAAAATACAATACAATCCAAAGACAATTCAAAACATGGATCTATTGGCGGGCCTGAATAAAGAAAACGCATCGAAGATGCCAAAACTTCTAGCGGCACTTAAAAAAGTGAACACTCAAGCAATTGTCGACGAATACCTTAAAAAGAACTTAAAATAGTCCCTTAAAAGACTGATGCAAAAATCAATTTTGCATCAGTCTTTCTTGTTAGCTCCTTCATTGACGTCGTCACAAACTTGCTTTGTTGTACGAATCCACTTTGGGCTAACTGATAACTTAGCTGCAGTGGCTACATTTCTAGTTTCGATACAATCAGTACCTTCGATGTTTACAAAGTACCTTGTTCGTCCTGACTGCATAGCTCCCGGAGCATGTGGGGGCGCCGCTAATGTTGACAACGAACCCAATGTTAAAACTAGAACTAACACTGACCTTAAACTCATAAAATACTCCTGTTTTTGAAATCGAACAAAGTCTAAAGAACTTTAGCAGAACCCAAAAAAAAGTCCCCCTGTCATAATTTTAGACACTAGAATTTTCATTTCTGCGAGTGAAAAACAGACTCATAATCATTTAAACCACACTCCACATGAGTTAGATACACAACCTCTCTCACCACAAGTAATCCATTGCTAAAAATCCAGTATGGCAATAGGTAAAGGCTTAATTGTTCAACTTAATATTTTAAAGGAGTTCTTATGAACAAATTAATGATGGCCGCGGTTTTGGCTTTTATCCCCAACGCATTTGCATTCGACTACAATTGCACGCAACAAGAGGCACAATTTATTGGCACAGCTAAAGGTCTTACATCTTATGAAGATCAATATGCCCAAACAGGCTTTTGCAGTTTTCAAATTGAATACACTTATTTTAATTCTAGTAGAGTTTGTCCCTTAGACGAAATGGAAACACGAAATAAAGTTTTATCTTTTGATTTAAGAAATGAGACTTGCCCTGTTTCTTATGAAGGCCAACAGGTTTCAGGAATCCTAATCTTGAAAGACGGCAACCTGACTATCGAAAGATAGTTTTGGTCAGACTAAACTATCTTTTTAGCCAACGATAGCAAAGCATCTTCTGCTGAACTTCGTTGGCTTTTCTTTTCCAACATATGCACGATGCTGCTGCTGGCTTTTACTAATGCTTGATGAGCTGGATCTTCGGGCTTCAATTCTGATTTCACAATACTCTCGGCTCTTTTTAAAAATTTCTCAGCATTTTTCAAACCACCCAAACTTGCCAAGGCTGAGGCCGTCCCCGCAAAGACTCGGGCCTGAGCTGATGTTGGCAGTTGATCCATTGAAGAATTCGGATCATTTCCTAAAATCAAAATCGAAGTGTAAATATTCAGCTCACTGCGATCTTTGATCAGGGCGCTGTTTTTCAATTTTTTCAAAATCTCGGAACCTTTTTGCCATTCCCCTAAATGAGTCCCACAAACGTGGACGATCAATTGAGCCATTGCCAGCACATCTTCTTCGGTTTTCATTAAGCTAAAGTGCTGCTTAAACTCTTCAGCAATTTTGGCAGAATTTTCACCGTGAGTAGCCCAGGCATTTTCAATATATTCAGAAAAGTTCATTTAAAGCTCCAATGCGATTCTCGAGAACCCAACTTGTCACACAGATTGGAATTATAATCAAAGTCTGAATTGTAAGCTGAAATTTATAACTAGAACCGGGGATTTATAGTAAGGTCTTGATATGAAAAAATCGATCGCAGTCATCGGCACCGGCCCCGCTGGCCTTATGGCAGCAAGCCAATTGGTCAATTTGGGTTATTCGGTTTCCCTTTTTGAAAAGCGAAAGGGCCCGGGACGCAAGCTATTGGTGGCCGGCAGCTCGGGACTGAACATCACCACCGCCTTGCCGGCAGATAAAATTCCAGATCAGTATGGTATATCTCGTGAAAGAATGGCGCCCTATCTGAACCTATTTCCCGTGCATGCCTGGCTCGACTTTATTCACAATTTGGGTCTTAAAACTTTTAAAGGCACTAGCCCCCGATATTTTGTCGAAGAAATGACGGCCGCAGGCCTATTGCAAAAATGGACAGAGTCTTTGGAGAAAGAAAAGGTTCAGTTTTTCTATGAACACGAAATTGTCGATTTTAGTCCAAAAAGTGACCACAGTGACCACAAGGTGGAGAAGGTGGAGCTCACTTTTAAAACTCCAACCTCCTCACAGAAAATTTTGAGCTTTGATGCTGCTTGTTTTTGCCTGGGTGGCGGCAGCTGGGAACCCACCGAAAACCCACTTCACTGGATCGAGATTTTTAAATCCAAACAGATTCAATTTTCCGACTTTGCAGCCTCAAATGTGGGATTTAAAGTGACCTGGCCCGAAGCTTTCTTAAAGGAAGCCGAAGGCAAGCCCATTAAAAATATCAAGCTTACCTCTAACAAAGGCTCAAGACTTGGCGATTTGATCATCACTCAATATGGTCTAGAGGGAACTCCGATCTATTCACTGGGGCAGACCGGGATGATCACTTTGGATTTAAAACCTGACCTATCAAAAGAGCAAATTCTTAAAAATCTCACGGCAACAAGTAAAAACAAAGAAAACCGAAGCCCTCTTCGCCAGGCAAAACGAACCCTTAATCTTTGCGAAGGTTCATTGGCTTTACTATTTCACTTGGGCGACAAAAACTGCACACCAGAACAGTTTGCGGACTTACTTAAAAATTTCCCACTTCAACTTTTAGAACCCCAACCCATCGCCGAAGCTATTTCATCTTCAGGCGGAGTGACGTGGTCCGAACTCGATGGCAATTTAATGCTCAAAAATCATCCAGGGATTTTCCTAGCCGGAGAAATGATCGATTGGGACGCACCAACTGGTGGCTTTCTAATTCAAGCCTGTGTGTCTTTGGGCTTTGCCGCCGCAAAAGGCGTTGATCAGTTTTTGCAATAGTCTATCTACAACAATTCTTTCAATTTTCTCAATCTTTCAGGACTTAAACTTCGCAAGGTCTGTATATTTCTTTCTGGAATTCCTTCCACATCAGGATACGAATCTATTGCACGACTTAAGCTATCTTCGCGAAGTAGATGCAACATAGGATAAGGCGACCTGTTGGTGTAGTTTTCAACATCATCAACACCAGTTCCCGCAAATTGATATTCAGGATGAAAGCTGGCGACCTGAACCACACCCTCAAGATTCAGTTCATTAACCACCGAATCCACCACACTTAGAAAATCATTGTAATCCAGAAAATCATTTAAAACTTTGGGGTGAATCAGTAGCGAAGTATCGATCAGCAATGGATCTGTTTCCGAAAATTTCTGAAGCTCGTTGATTAGGTCTTGGCGTAAAACATCTGTGTCTTTAGCATTGCTTACGAAATATCCAATTTGCTTTTTAATGTGAACTGACTTTGCAAACGGACAAAGATTCAAACCTATAACGATTTCTTCTAGCCATTTTTGAGTTTTTTGGATGATTTGAGATGAATTGGAATCAATATCCACAAATACCTTATTTTGGAAAAATTGGTGCGAACTACAGGACTTGAACCTGTGACACCTTCCATGTCATGGAAGTACTCTACCAACTGAGCTAAGTTCGCACTTTGATTGGCTTGTGAATTGCCTGAAAAGTTACCAGCAACTGGGCCCTCGAGCAAGCTTAGAATGATTTAGGATATGCTATTGCTAGCGGGCAGCATCGACATCAATTCGTGGGTAAAATACAAAATCCAGGTATTAAATGCCTCTTCTAATCCAAGACTGACCTGATTTTCCAGCAACGAGTCCAATTTTCTTTGCTGAACTCCGCAGGATCTAATTCCACCAAAAAGGCTTAAATCATTGGCAATATTGATCGAGATACCATGCCTGGTGATTCCATTTTCGACTCGAATTCCAATAAAGGCCAACTTCCCTTTATCGGTAAAAACCCCGGCATCTTCGCTACGCTTAGCTTTGATTCCATACCGCTCAAGCCAAAGAATCGTCGCTGACTCTAAAAGGGCAACATAGTCTTTGACTCCAATGTTCAGCTTACGAATCGGCACGATCGGATAGATCACCAGCTGTCCTGGCGAATGCAAGGTGGCCTGGCCGCCCCTATCTGTTTCAATCAAATCAAAACCACGTGCAACTAACTCAGCTTCAGTGGCATTGATCTCGTCAACGATTTGGGCTCGCTTACCAAAAGTGATCACCGGGTAGTATTCAAATCCCAACACCACGGGAAACCCCGAGCTTGAAACCAGCTGACAAGCGTGAGCTTGAGTTTGCATAGATTGACTGTATTTTTGCAGACCAAAGAAAGTGGATTTCATTTTTAGAGGTCCTATTTACCATCTAAAAATTATAAACGCGATAATTATATAAATTCCTGCGGCTTGAATCGGACACCGATCTTTTATGAAGCTTTGCAGCAATAATGGAGCAAACAGACTCCATACTTTTAACACCTAAAACATCATAAACCGCAGAGCTCCAAATCTTGGGCTCGTGAATTGTATAACTGGGCTATTTTTTCGCACTTACCAAAGCACCTCTTTTGGTCTCCTCTGCAAACCGACTGACCTTGAAACTCTTTTCAATAATTGGATCCAGACCTTTTTGAATAATGATTCTTTTGATTATATGAAAGGCCAAGTCATAATTTAAGGCTAACACCGGGCCATGAAAATAAGTCGCAATTAAATTTCGGTATACCATACCATCCTGCCTTCTACTCTCATCATTTCCAAAACCAAAACAAACTCTACCAAATGGTTCAAAACTTCCAATGTCAGTTGCGCCTAAATGATTTTCAAACCCCACTAATTCAACTCGCCCATCGCCTTCATTTTTTTCTGAATACGATTCATCCAATTTAACAACAGTAACCACTGGGCCAATCATCCTTCTCTCTGCCTCATATGTTTTGAAATCAAACGCACCCGAACACGGAATCAACAGACCATTCTTTTTCTCATTTGAACTACCTAGAAATTGAAACCCAGCACACACAAATAACCCAACGCCACCCAAATCAAAGTAGCCCCTTAGTTTTTCGCCAAAAGCGGGCGCAACTCTATGCAACTGTCCCTGGGAAGCATAACTGCCTCCCCCCATCAAAAGAACATCGCACCCTTCAATATCTTCAGGTTGCTCAATGACAACAATCTGCGTGCATAAACCAAGACTTTTTAGATATCTATTCAGAACAAGGACGTTCCCATTGTCGCCGTACAAATCAAAATAGGTAGGAAACAGAACTCCTATTTTTATTGTCACTAACCCCATCTGGAAATTTCCTTACTGAGCTCTCTAATGCCACTATAAGATGAAAAAATAAAAATATCTTCTCCGTTTGGAGAAATAAGACTTTGCAACGATTCAACAATCTCTTTTTGTAAAACAATTTGTTCTTGCCTAAATCCCGCAATCTCAAATCGCAACGCCAGATCCGCAGCACGAGTCCCCAAACAAACCACTTTAGAAATATTCTCGCCAACTAAATCTTCAAAGTGAACATCATAAATCCAAGAAATATCTCGCCCATCCTCAAACCTATCGTTTAGAAAAAACACCAGAACAACAGATTTCTCAGTAGAAAATGGCAAAAAACAATTTAAACAAAAAGTTAGCCCCGAAGGATTCTTGGCTAAATTGACATATACATTTTGACCTTTGATCGTCTTTTTCTCCATTCGACCTGGAGGAAAATGAAGATCACCACCAGTATTAAATTTCTGCCCCGTAATCCCAAAATCTTTAAACACAGAAACACCCGCCAGAAGTGCAAAAGCAAAATACCTGTTCGCATTTGGCAAATCGAAACGCTCTCCCTCGATGGTCATAACTCCGAAGGCATTCAAAGATCCAGCCACAAAAGATTCCGGATTTCTAAACCCGCAGCCACAGCGATATCGCCCCAATTGAGCATGTAAAACCTGACTATATTCTAAATTCTTCCCACAAACCGGACACTGCAAAACATCTATTGCACATCGAACAGGCCTAACAAAAAATTCTTCACTCTCAAGTGAAAAGAATAACTTATTCTTGTGGTCCTGAAAAAAACCAACAAGCAATGGGTCATTTCCATTTAAAATAAGCCTAGTTTCACTAGAAAGCTTGGATTTAATTCTCACTGCAACTTCTTCAATTTCACCGATTCGATCCAACTGATCTCTGGAAAAATTAAGGATCACTACAGCCTGCGGATTCAAGAATTCAAAAACCTTGGGTAGACTTAATTCGTCTACCTCCAAAACCGTCATGTCAGAACAGATCTGAAGTTTGAAATTCGACCCCATTAAAAGTGTTGTCACAATACCGGAAAGTTGATTTGCCCCCTTTAGATTCGAACAAATTGAAACACCCAATTGCCTGCCGAATTGCGCTATGAGATTTGTAGTCGAGGTCTTGCCGTTTGTTCCAGTGATGATCACTAAGTGATTCAACTTAAATTGGCCCAAAACATTTGGCTTCAATCGCAACAAAAGATATCCAGGCAGGGAAGATCCTCGACCTAAAATCCGCAAGAGATACCCAAATGGTTTAAAGAACAAAAAAATCACTATCGAAGTCATAAGAAAATTATATTCAATATAGCACCAATATCCAGATTAATTTTAATGACAACCCGTTTTCCATCTGAAAACCTCAAGATATGCAAAAAAAGGATAGAAGTTTAAATCAAACGCCCGTATTGAAAACACAATATGACTTTCTAAATGAAATTTCTCCTACCTTTTGCGCAGCCAAGTGGCTAAATCTTACTTTATGGCTACACAAAGGCACGACCTCAAGCTGCCACCACCCACCTGCATATAAGATCGATCCAACATTACTAAAAAAAGGTTACGATCAACTACACAACACACCCAATAAAATTCTAGCCCGAAAACAAATGCTGGCTGGAGAGCGCCCCAGAGAATGTAACTATTGTTGGAAATTTGAAGATTTAGGCCAACAATTTACAAGCGATCGAGTGTTTAAATCCGAAATTTATTCTAGTCATGTAATTTCTCAGCTGACTCAAACAAAGAATTTGGAAAACATCCTTCCAAAAACACTTGAAGTGGCATTTGATAACAATTGTGATTTTGCCTGCAGCTATTGCAATCAACATTTTTCGACAAAGTGGGGTTCGGATCTTAAGAAGAATGGTCCTTTTCATTTGTTAAAATCTGGATGGGTGTTGTCACAAGGTGAACCTTTAGAAAAAATTCCTGCCAATCCCTACTTGGACGCTTTTTGGGCCTGGTGGCCAACATTAAAAAAAAACTTACAGGAAATCCGCATCACTGGCGGCGAACCTCTTTTATCTAAATACACTTGGAAATTATTAGAAGATCTGACTGAAAATCAAGAGCCGAACCTAAGAGTCGCAATCAATTCAAACTTAGGTTGCTCTCCGCAAACTTTAGACCGCCTTATAAAATATTCGCAAACGATTGCCCACTTGGATATTTATACGAGCAATGAAAGCGTTGGACAGTATACTGAGTACATCCGAGATGGCATTTCCTGGAAAACATGGTCCAGCAACATTAGAACACTCTCAAATTCTGCCAGCGTCCAAACGATTCACGTGATGATGACGATCTCAGCCTTAACTTTAGAGGGCACGCCCGATTTTATCGAATATTTCGTGAAACTAAGACAAGAATTTCAAACACAACAATTTTGCCTGACGTTGAACATACTAAGAATGCCTAACTTTCAAAATGTATTGGTCCTACCTTCAAATTTGAGGTCTTCAATCAACAAAAAACTATCACTAACCCTGAATAGATTCAGAAAAAGCCTACTCAATATTGAGATCGAACATATTGAAAGACTGATCGCCTATCTAAATCAAGAATTTACTAGCCCCAATCCTAATTATACCGAAAGCGATCTTCAAAAAGACCTTCGCTTGTTCATAAAACAGTACGATCAACGCAGGAACAAAGACCACAAATTGATTTTCTCTTCTTCGTTGTGCAATTGGCTGAAGGCACCCACATAAGAGATGCACAATTAGAAAAATTGATTGAAAGTTTACAGCCCGACTGATCCAATGAATCGACATGAAAAACTTAGATTTCTCAAGAAAATCTAACAGCAACTGAATGAGTTTTATTTGCTGTTTAACTACTTTGACGGAATTTTACGATGAATCTACAAAAACATGAAATCTGGATACTGCTGGCAATCATTCAATTAATAATGATCGCCCTAAATAGAGCGAAAGCAAAATGGTATATCCTTCACTTACTACTATTCATGGCAACTTTTCTGTTTTACTTTGGAACAAGTCTTAGATTTTTTGCTGCTTTTAGCTTTTTCACCTGGTGGCTTTTCATTTTTCTAGAGCAACTCTATCCTCGAAATCAATATTCCATGTCCAGTTCCGAAAACACCAAAAGCGCATCTATATATCCAATTCGCGCAATCGCCTTAAATATTACGGCTGCTTATATCTCTTACACCTACCTGCAAGGCGATCTATTTTCATTCAATCTCCATGAAGCGGGGCTTCCTTTTGCGTTGCAGGTTTTAGTACTTCTTCTATTCAGTGACTTTTGGCTCTATTGGGTGCATCGCTCGCAGCACTATTTTGATTTTCACTGGCGCTTTCACAAACTCCACCACGCATCAACTGAACTTACCTTTTGGACAAGGGACAGAACCAATCTATTTGAATATTTGCTACTGCAGCACCTACCAGTCATAGTATTGTATTACCTCAGCGGTTGTTCGCCGGATGCACGAATTACTGCAGGAGTACTTCTGGTGATCGTAGGATCCGCGCAACACGCAAACTTGAATTTTCCAAAAGAAAACTTGAGCTTCTTAAATTACATTTTTGCCACCCCCAATTTTCACGCAGTTCATCATTTACTGAATGGGCAAAACTCAAATTATTCACAGTATTTTCCGATCTGGGATATTCTATTTAAGACCTATCGTAAGCCGGAAAAAAGTCTTTCGGATTTTGGCGTCGACGATAAAAGGTTTTGCGATTTAAATCTTCTTGAACAACACCTTGAACCATTCCAAACGCAAAAAAAATGATATTCTCAACTATTTTCTTTTTAGCATTAAAATTAACCTCCAAACTAAATCCTACCGGCAGCGACTGGATAGTCTTTACTTTTAAAATCATTCTATTTCAGGCAATAATTTTGTTTGTAGGCGCAGGACTAGGTTTTCTCAATCTCGCATGCTGGATTTCGCCCTTCATTTTAGCACTTTATCTTGCCGGCACAATTCGAAATCGCCCCGCCATTCAACTTTCATGGACACCGACAGACTACTATTGGTTAGCTTTTTTCACTTTGGGAGCGCTTTGCACTTTTCAAATGAGGGTTCATTTCAGCGATGAATTTCAATACTGGGGAGCTCTACAAAAATATCTACACACTTACAACGAACTCCCTATTGATAACAAAATAATTCGTTTCATGAGCTTTATACCAGGTCAGCCCATTTTTCTGCATTATTTAACTCACCTTGAAACCTTCTCTGAATCCAATTGGTATTTCGCCCAGTTTTTATTGGTGTTTTACATTTTGTCCTTAGGCTTAGATCTAATATCGCAACAATATTTCACCAAACACAGCCACCGCATTCTATTTCTCCTTTCATTCTGCTGGCTACTGCTCGGTCTATTTATTTTAAAAAAGAACAGCTTCACTCTCTTTAACCTCAGCCCTGATTTGCCTCTTTCTATTTTCTTCTTTGGAACCCTTTTATCTTCTCTGCTCTCGAACCGGCAAGAAGCCAAGTGGCTACTATTGATGAACTTAACACTACTGACTGCTTTCAAAGGACAAGGTGTCGTATTAGCTCTAATTGGACTATGCGCTTGGACTTTTTTGAGCGAAAACCGCCTGCCTCTTCGCAACACTATCTTGACCTGGGCTGGCGCCATTTTTATTTTTGCTGGAATCAAGTTTGGCTGGGAACTTTTCTTAAAAGCTCACGCCATTCCAAAAACCTACAATGAACAATTGATCGGGTTGATAGACTTTGCAAAGCAAATCATCACGAACAGTTGGCTTGATGACCAGAAGGTTTTGCTACAACTGCTGATGAATCGGCTATGGATGACCAAATGGGAACTGCTTATTCCTTTTGCTGGACTCGCATTACTTGCACCCTCAAAAACAAAAATTAGATGGTTATTTTTTTACACCATCAGTGCACTGACCTACATCGGCCTCATCGTATACTTCTATCTTTTCGTTATTATGAAAGTCTTTCCAAACGAAGCGTTGAGCGGCAATTCATTTGAAAGAATTCTGTACATTCACCATCTTTCATGGACT
>CAZDHC010000104.1:0-11359 GCA_964505225.1 uncultured Bdellovibrio sp.
AGTGCTTGTCTTTTTAGGACTTTTTGAAACCATCTGCAGTTGAGTGAAGAGAACCGAAAACTAGTAAGATTGGTGCACCCATCAGGAGTCGAACCTGAAACCCTCAGATCCGAAGTCTGATACTCTATCCAATTGAGCTATGGGTGCAACAGACGGCTAATCTGCCAATTTATTCTTTAAGAATCAACTGATTGCTGAGCTCGTTGGGGTTGTTTTGGTCATTTTTTCCAGACTCCGAGGGCGCAGGGAACTCTTTGGCTAATAACTCCCCGCTTCTTTGAATGGCTTTGCAAATTCCTTCAGCAGTTTCGCCCTTTTTGATCCCTTCGATCATCATCTGGCAAACCTGATCCCAAGTTTCCTTAGGCACCTTAGAATTGATGGCCTGATCGGCCAAAACCACCGCGCGCTTTTCCATAACCGATAGAAAAAGCAAGATTCCTGTTTTCATTTTGGTCGACTGCACGCCTGCATGATAAAATTCAAGCTCGGCTCGTCGGCTGACCTGTAAAATCTGGTCTTTCTTGGGCAATAAAATTCTTTGTATCCACAATGACTTTGATAGCAAAATCGCTAAAACAGCGGCTACCCCAAACAAAACTCCGGTGACCAAAGCTTGGCCGGCAAAATCAAATATCGGCATGTATTGAAGCTCACCGATCATAAAAATACTTAAAAGCATGAACATCAAAGTCTCTTTAAGATTTCCCAAGGTCGAAGAGCTTTTGACGATAATGGGGACGATTTCGCCTAAGGTGTTCTTTTCAGCTTCGGCCACGGCCAGAGAAATTTTTTGAGCATCTTCCTCGGAAAGCAAAGCCAAGGACCATTTGGGAATAGTTGTTGAAGGTCTATCACCAGTCACCACTTGAACCTCCACCACTGAATCCACCACCGCCGCCGGACCAGCCGCCACCGCCGCCGGAACCACCAAATCCTCCTCCAAAACCGCCACCCATGCCGCTTCCGAAGCCACCACCGTAACCTCCGCCGCCAAAATGACCACGCGAGGCCCTGAGGATAAATAAAATAATAAAAGCGATGATGATGATCAAAGTCGGAAGATTTTTCTTCTTCCTAGGTTCAGCAAATTGCTGTTCTGCTGGATGCTCGCTGGCCAATTCTGGCGCAACCGTGTCCATGATTCGCTGAACACCAATCAAGATTCCCTTCGAGGGACCCGCTTGTCTAAACACAGGAGCCATGGAATCTGAAATGATTCTTTTGGCCGCGATGTCAGGAAGAACTCCTTCAAGTCCCTGACCGACTTCGATTCGAATCTTTTTTTCTTGAGCTGCGACCATGACCAAAACACCATCGTCGCGTTTTTGATCGCCTAACTTCCAAGCGTCAGTCACCTGGATCGAAGCTTGTTCGATCGGAGTTCCGTCTAAGGTCGAAACCGTTAACACTTGAATCTGAATATTTTTTTGCGAGTAAAATTGCCGAATCGCCTGTCGCAGGGCCTGTTCATCACCCGAAGTGATCATCCCAGCATTGTCCACCACAGGTCCCGTCAAGGACGGAACCTGAAATGCGGCCATCGCAGTTGGGCTATAGCCGCAAGAAATTGCCGCTGCAGCCAATGTGCAAATCGAGAAAATGTTCAGTCGCCTAAAGTTTCGGCTTAAAAAACTCATTTAGTTTCTTATTCCTTAAAATTTAACTTCAGGAGCTTTTTCAGCTTTTGCTTTTTCTTCAGGAGCTAGATCCCACTGAGCCATTTTTTCATGATGATACATCAAAGAGTTTGTCCAGCTGGTTGGCGGAACAGTCACTTGATTGTTAAAATGATTGATCGACTCGATATATCGTTGACGAGCAACCGTGATACGATTTTCAGTGCCTTCCAACTGAGCTTGCAAATCTCTAAAATTCGCATCCGCTTTCAACTGTGGATAGTTCTCTGAAATCACCATCAAACGGCCCAATGCCTGAGACAACTGTCCCTGAGCGGCTTGGAATTTTTGAAGCTGTTCCGCTGAAACTTTTGATGGATCGATTGTCGTCGCCGTCGCTTTAGCACGAGCCTCAACAACTCCTTCTAAAGTTTCTTTCTCGTGAGTCGCATAGCCTTTAACTACACTCACCAAGTTGGGAATTAAATCTTCACGACGTTTATACTGATTGGTCACTTCTGCTAAAGCAGCTTCAGTCGCATTTTTCGCCTGAGGAATTGACTGAATCCCGCAACCTGACAAAACCACCATTGAAGCCATCGCTAGTACAGTTGTTTTAAATTTAAAATTCATAGCTAATTTCATAAAAGTTGATCTCCTTTTTTATGAGGACTAAGCTTACCGCATTGGTATTAAAACACAAAACCATTGCATGACGCAGGAACGCCCGAAGGCCGGCGACAATTAAGGACGAAATGAAGAAAAAAAATGCGCTCACGCCTCCAATTGCCAAGCAAAGCCACGACTTGATTTTTATCGACAAAGCAGCAGGGTTTACCACCAGCCAATACCTAGAAAAAATGGGCTCTCAAAAAGCTCACCATTTGTATAAATTAAGTCCCAACACCACCGGCTGTCTTGTCTTTGCAAAGTCCGCCCGCACCAAGCAAAAAATCCTTAAGGATTTTGCTTCTGGAAATATAAAAACCAAATTTATGTTTTTAACGGATCGCAGCCCTGACCGCGGTCCGAAAAATGATCCTAAAAAGACCAAAGATCTACATCAGGTTTATTCTAACAATGCCCACACCACTTTTGAACGCATCAAACGCTCGCCTTTTTTTGAGCTTTGGCAAGCCACACCGACCACGGGAAAGTCCCACCAAATTCGCATTCACGCCAAGTCCTTGGGTCTTCATATTTTAGGCGACACGCTGTACGGCGGAACCAAATTTCCTCATCTGTGTCTTCATTCGTGGGAAATCGAAATCCCTGATCAACCCAAAATGATCAGCCCTGAACCGATTTTTTTTAAACGGCTTGGTTTTTTAAAAGACAAAGAGCTAATTGAAATTTTATCGGCCTTTGATCGCCGCCAAAGAATGTTTGGCTTTTTACAGAACAAGAAAATGAATTTAACTTTGCTGAACAGTCGAAATCTAATCGTGGAACAAAAAAATCAAAAACTGGTGGTTCATTGGCAATTTGCTAAACCACCCACCATAAAGGACAAACAACGCTGGGATTTGATCAGCCGTTTGATCCAGCGAAAACTAGAGTGGATCGATTAATCAAAAAAATTAATACAATCGTGATAGCTCTAGCGAGTATTTTCCCGGAGCATAAGAAAAGAAGCGCTCATCTTTTAGCTTTTGAAAATACGGCTTATTTGAAGAATAGCTCGCAAAAGGGAAAATCGCGATACCACCCCGTGGAGTGAACTCGCCAATCACTTCCAAATAATGCGGCTTCATCAATTTCACCAAATCATCGCAAATTTTTTGCACGCAATCTTCATGGAAATCTCCATGGTTGCGAAAGCTGAACAAATACAGTTTCAAAGATTTGCTTTCGACCATTTTTTTATCGCCGATATAGTTCACAAAAATTTTGGCGTAATCCGGTTGGCCGGTCTTAGGACACAAAGAAGTAAACTCGGTGCAAACAAAAGTGGTCCAAGCCATCTTGTCTGGGTTTTTGTTATCAAAGGCTTCTAAAGTTTCTGGAGAATAGGTCTGAGGATAATCCGTTCGCACTTCGCCCAGTTTGAAATCTTTTAATTCCTGGGGATCACGGCCTTTATTGTGTTTAGCTTTTTTCATCTTGGATTTCCTGTTTCAAATTAAATCGAACCTGATCACTATTCCCGAACGGCGTGAGCGGCAAGAATTTCTGCTGACGAATCAATGGTTCGGGTCGAATACACCGCTTTTAATATCTTTTTTTCATTTTCGGTCAGGTCACCTTGGCGGCCTAAGCGCGCCAAGCGGCTTAAATACATCTGGTAAAAACTTAAGGCGCCAGCCACGGAAATGTTAAAAGACTGAACAAAGCCACCCATGGGTATGATCACCCGGTGGTCCGCGGCTTGGATCATTTCCTGTGATACCCCCTCTTTTTCATTTCCCAGCACCAGAGCCGTGGGTTTTGAAAAATCAATTTCAGCAATGGGGACCGAGGTCGCATCCAAATGGGTCACCACAATCTGCTTACCTTGCTTTTTAAGCTCGGCCACGCACTCTTTGGTGGTTTTCCATTTTTGAATTTCCATCCACTTATCAGCACCCGCGGTGGTGCGCTGACTTTCTTTAAACTTCTCACTTTTTTCGATCATGTGCACTTGAGCAAAGCCGAAAGCTTCGGCGGATCTCATCACAGCACTGGCGTTGCCTCGATCATAAATGTCTTCAAGCACCACCACATTGCTGTAAGTTCGGCCCTCTAAAACCTTATCGATTTTAGCTTGCCGCTCTGGCGTTAGTAAGGGCCAAACATGTTCGAGCACTTTTTGAAAGTGCACGACCAAATTGCCTTTGCCATTGTGATTCAACCGAAGATTTTCTTGAAATGGAAACATCAAAAATCAATTCATAATGGGAGCAGAGTTTTTGGCCAAATCGCGCACGATATTTTTTTGGTGAGCCTCGATGGTGCCGCCGCCAATTTCAAGCAGCTTGGCATCTCGCCACAAACGCTCGACCACGTATTCGCCCACATAACCATAGCCACCCAAAACCTGAATTGCCCGGTCCGCCACGTTTTTACCCATAGTGGTTGCCACCAATTTGACTCCGTCTGAATCAATTCGATTTCCCTCTTTGGTTAAATCCATGCGTCTAGCAGTATCGTACACATAAGCTCTAGCCGCTTTGTATTCGGCATAGCTTTCGCCAATGTATTTTTGAATCTGACCAAAAAAGTTCAAAGGCTTTCCGAAAGCTTCGCGCTCGGCTGCATAACGATTCATAATTTCAAGAGATCGCTTGGCAATCCCCAATGACATGGCCGCCAAAGTTAAGCGCTCTAGCTCTAGATTTCGCATCATGTGCAACATTGAATCACCTTCATGACCGACAAGGGCACTTGCAGGAATTTTGCAGTTATTGAAAACAATCTCTGCCGTGTTTGAAGCACGCATTCCAAGCTTATCAATAATCTTTTGTCCAACTGCATAGCCCGCATGAGATTTGTCGACTAAAAATGTCGAAATTTGAGCGCGGCCATTTTTTTCACCAGTCTTAGCATAAACTAAAACGCAATCTGCCGGAGTTTTATTGTCATCCACAGTTCCGTTGGTGATCCACATTTTTTGACCGTTCAAAACATAATGATCACCTTGCTTCACAGCGGTGGTGGCCATTCCCAGCACATCGGTTCCCACTGCAGGCTCAGACATGGCCATGGCGCCAACAGATTTTCCAGTGCACAAATCTGGCAAATATTTTTTCTTTTGTTCTTCTGATCCGTTGATCGCCAAATTGTTCACACACAACATCGAGTGCGCCAAATAAGCCAAACAAAATCCTGGGTCCGAATAAGAAAGCTCCTCGTGCACGATCACCGCCGCCAAAGCATCCATTCCAGAACCGCCGTAAGCTTCAGGCACTGTGATACCAAGCAACCCCAAGTCCCCCATTTTTCGAAACAACTCGATATTAAATTTTTCTTTTTTATCGTGTTCATGGGCCTGTGGTTCGACCTCTTCTTTGACAAATCCTTGCAAGGTTTCTCGCAACATCAAAAGTTCAGAAGTTGGATTGTACAAATCAAAGTTTTTAAGATCGACAGTTGTAGACATGGAAGCTCCAATAAAGAAATTGACTCTGACTCATAGCAAAGTAAGGCATTTCGATCAATTTACCATTACGGCAGATGGCGCAGTCTGCCATGACGTGCCGACCCTAGAAATACTCTATAGGCTTTGAAAACAGGCGGAAAACAATCCATGAGTCAAAAAAAGCTAACAGTCAGCGTATTGGGCATCGGCACCGAACTTACCACGGGCCAAATTTTGAATCGAAATTCGAGCTGGATTTCCGAAAAACTAAAAGCTTTGGGCTTAGAAACCAGGCTGCATTTGACCATTCCGGATGACCGCCCCTTAATTTTAGATAGCCTGAACATGTGTGCTGCGAACTCGGATTTGATTTTTGTGACTGGCGGCCTGGGCCCCACCAGCGACGATTTTACCCGGGACCTAATAGCACAATGGACCAACCAAAAAATGGTTTGGCACGAGCCCAGTTGGCAACACATTCAAGACCGATTAAAGCCCCGCGGAATTGCCGTTAAAGAAATTCAAAAACAACAGTGCTATTTTCCAGAGCACGCCGAAATTTTTGTCAATCGCTTGGGAACCGCTAACGGCTTTGCGGTGGAACACCAAAACAAACAAGTTTTTGTATTGCCCGGTCCCCCGAAAGAAATCGAAGGTATTTGGATCGACCATTTAAAAGCAAGGTTTGAAGACCTGACCAAAGATACCGACCGATTGATCACCAAATCTTGGGACACCATTGGTTTGCCCGAGTCAGAAGTAGCAGAAGCCGCCGAAGCAGCGCTAAGAAACTGTGATTATGAAAAGGGTTACCGAGTCCATTTACCCTATGTCGAGTTCAAACTGACCTACAATAAATCAAAAGCACTTGAGGCAAAAAAATGGATCGCAAAAATCGAAGATAGCCTTGGCGCCAACACAGTTCTAAGAGACGGCGAAGAGATCGCATTAAAACTTTGCGAGTCCTTACAAAATTTTTCAAAAGTTTTAATCATCGACGAAATCCCCGGATCATTTCTGATGCAACGAATGTTTCCATTTATGAAAGGACTGTTGGCAGAAAACAAAATCCATTTTCTGCAGTCTTTGAAATTGGACCAAGCTAATGGCGAAATTTTAAAACAAGACAACAAAACGATCTTGCTTCATCTAAAATTGGATCAACTTGGTCAGGGAACTGCTTTATTGCGGACTCTCGGGCAATCACGAAAGTTTGAATTTAAATCTCCCTACAACTCGAGCTTGCTCAAGGAAAGAAGCCATCAATACTTTGCCGAAATGGCCATGATCTCTTGGAATGGGGAAATCACCAGCAATTAATTTATGACACACACCCTGTCGTAAATCCGCAGTTGGTGCAGCGGAAACATCCGCCAGCCAGTTCCGTGGCTCCCCCGCATTCGGGACAAATAATTTTTTCTTCGACGCGATTTAGGGGCTGGCTGGATTTGCTATTGTCGCGATAAATGGCCACGGCTTTTAATCCCAATTTCCACGCTTGCATGTAGACATCGGAAATATCTTTTGCAGTGGCAGTTTCCGGTAAATTGACTGTCTTAGAAATTGCTCCGCTTAAAAATGGCTGAATGGCCGCCATCATTTGCAAATGCCCATCACTGCTTAATGATCGTTTTCCGTTTTTTCCATTTTTTTGAGCACAATCAAAAATCGGCAGATGCTCTGGCTTCAAAGCACTTCCTTCAAGACCGTTTCCGGCCAAGACAAGCTCGGTGATTTTTTCGATTTCGTCTTCGCTGTATTTTAATTTTTTAAGAGCTGAAGTTAATCCCAAGGCCGAAGTTTGCACCACTCCCCCGCCCACCATTTTTTTACTTTTTAAAAGTGAAAACTCGGGCTCGATACCAGTGGTTTCACAGTCCATCACAATGCCAATGGTTCCTGTTGGCGCCATCAATGTCAGCTGAGCATTGCGGTAACCAAATTTATTTCCGGTTTTTAAAGTTTGCTCTAAGGATGTGGTGATTTTATTTTTTATATCACCTGGCAAAAACTTCCACTGCACTTTTTTAAGTGCCGCTTGATGAAGCTTCATCACTTTTTGAAATGAGTTTATGTTTTTCCTGTATCCGGCAAAGGGACCCATTTTTTTTGCAAGTTCCACACTGGTGTTGGTTGCTACCGAGTGTAAATATGCGGTCAAGCTTGATGCCCAAGCTCGCCCCTGATCCGAATCATAAGGGATCGCCATTCGCATCAACAAACTGCCAAGGCCCGCAAAACCCAAACCCAATGGGCGAAAACTATGCGAGTTTTCACAAATCGCTTTGGTCGGATAACTTGCAAAATCCACCAAGATATCTTGCGCAAGCAAAAGCACTTTTGCGGTTTGTTCATAGCCCGCCCAATCAAAACTGCCGTCAGGTTTTAAAAACTTCACCAGATTGACACTGGCAAGATTGCAGGCCGAATCATCTAGAAACATGTATTCGCTGCAAGGATTGCTGGCTTTGATTTTGTCGGTTAAAGAACAAGTGTGCCATTTTTGAATTTCATCATCAAATTGCATCCCCGGATCGGCACAGAACCAAGCGCTGTCACAAATCGCATCCCAAATTTGTTTGGCTGGGATTTCCCGAATCACCTTATTAGTGGTTCGAGACCTTAACTTCCAAATTTGATTTTTTTCCACTGCTTTTAAAAACTGACTTGAGACACGAACCGAGTTGTTCGAGTTTTGTCCCGAAACTGTTTTGTAAGCCTCGCCCTCGAAATCCGAATCATAACCTTGCCGTATCAAGGCTTGGGCTTTTTTTTCCTCTTTGGTTTTCCAATCGATAAATTCTAAAATTTCCGGATGATCCACATCCAGACAAACCATTTTCGCTGCTCGTCTGGTGGTGCCGCCAGACTTAATTGAGCCCGCCCCTTTGTCTAAGACTTCTAAAAAAGAAATCAGACCGGAACTGGTTCCGCCACCTGAGAGAGTTTCATACTTACTGCGGAGGTTTGAAAAATTCGTCCCGCTGCCAGAGCCATACTTAAAAATTTTCGCTTCGTTTTTAACTAATTCAAAAATGCTATCTAAATTGTCCTCAATTTTTTGAATAAAGCAGGCCGACACTTGGGGATTTTCATAGGCCTTAAAAACTTGCTGTGCCGCTTTCTTTTTTGGATTCCAAACAAAGTGCTCGGATTTATTTTCGATTCTATAGGATTGAAAAATTCCACAATTAAACCAAACCGGCGAATTGAAAGAACCCTTTTGCGATAGCAAAATATAGGTCAGCTCATTGGCAAAAATCTGACTTTGTTTTTGATTGAAATATTTTTGCTCAACACCAGATTTTTGGATGGCCTTCACCACTCGGTGAATCAGTTTTCGAATGGATCGTTCCTGAGGCCTGCGAAAATATTTGCTGGCCGCAATTTCAACGGCTAAAGAGCTCCAATCCTGGGGCGCTTCAACGGCTTTCATTTCAAAAACCGTTTGTCCTTTGGCTCCCTTGATCAAGCAGTCCACCTTTTTCCAGGTGAACAAAGACTGGGGATCTTTGGTGGTTGTGACAAAGTAAGGTGAAACAAAGGGATGGGATGCTTGGCGTTGACTCATCCACCTAGTTTGGCTGAATTTCTTGGTCATTTCAATGGCTTATGGACCAATTTGCAGGTGTTTTTGGCTCTCTATTGACCCTGTTTAAAATCTCAAACAGGGGCTTTGCGCCGAACTAGACCTATGCTAGTATGATTTCATGATTCAAATTTCAGAAAGCGCAGCTACAAAGTTAAAGAACCTTCGATCCGAAGAAGGTAAAGACGAATCTTATTTCCTAAGAGTTGAAGTCAAAAAAGGCGGATGCTCGGGACTTTCTTATAAAATGAATTTCGAAAACCAAAAACAAGATGGCGACAAAGAGTTTGAACTCAATGGCGCTAAAGTGGTGGTCGACAAATCCAGCTTTCTTTATCTGATCGGCATGACCTTGGATTATTCAGGCGGATTGAATGGCAAAGGGTTTATTTTTGATAACCCAAATGCTTCAAAATCCTGCGGCTGTGGATCTAGCTTTAACGTTTAAATGCTCAGTGATGAATTGTGCGATTTCATCAGCCCTGGTGTTGATGGCAATATGCCCGGCTAAATGAATTTCTCGAACTTCAGTACAACCAATCAGCTCTTGAAAACGATGATAGGTCTTTGGTTCAAACAACGGATCTTGCTGATCAAAAATCAACATTGATAAATGGTTCCAACCCTTCAAGCGATATTTCCAGTTTTTCCAATCTTCGTTTTTTAAAATATTAGAAAAATTTAAAATCACATGGCAGACAAACAAAAGTCTTCGACCGTGAATGGGATCGGTGTGATCCCATAAGTCCGCTCTTTCCATGCGAAACACTTCGGCAGCTCGCTTAATGAAAAAGCGACCAATCGGAGTTCGCAGAATCATATAGATCGATTGAATATTCAGTGGCAGACGAAAAATACTTTTTAAAATCGGAATTGAAAACTGACTGACCGGTGCTGGCGGCATGGGATTGATAAAAATGGTTTTATCAATCAGCTCGGGATAACGAAGGCCAACTCCCCAAACAATGGCGCCACCGTAGCTGGCTCCAGCCAGGTGAACTTTTTGATTTGGGAAATGAGCTTGAATAAATTTGGCGAAAACTTCCACTTGATCAGAAAAACTGAGCTGCTTTTTGCTCATGTAAAGATGGGTCAGATTCGGAATCACCACTTGGAAATTTTCTTTGAGATTTTCGGTGATCGCATCCCAATGCAAAACGGATCCCGCATAGCCGTGCAATAATATAACGACTGGTCCATTTCCAACGGAACGATATGCGATTTTAACCTGATCCATATACCTACTTGTGGGCATAACTAGTTTTCGGCAGAACTGGCCTACTAGCTCCAGCTCATTGTGTTAATTATAGGTTAATTTTTAATAAGAGGCATCAACCAATTGATATAATCGCGCTTAAATTGCGGACCATTTTCAAACTTGAGTGGGCTTGGGATCCCTGGACAATTTTGATCCAAATATTTAGTCCACATACTTTTAAAATCAAACAGCGAATCGTAGACTCGGCCAATTTGACATCCCAATTGGGGATTTCCACCTTTAATATGTGCCAAAGCCAACAAGCGAAGGGCCACAAATTGAAAAGGCCTGCGATGAAGTTCGTCTCGCAAAACCGGCATGGCATCGTTTGAAAAGTCCGATAGAACTTGCACAACCCCTTGACTGTTACAGGCTCGCCAATTTGCTGGATAGATCTCGCAAGCTCTTTGCGTGCTTGCCAAGATCGTGGCTTCCATCGAATCCACATAGTGCGAATAAGTGTAAGCTGCTGTGTTCACTAAAAGTAAAATTGCCAATAGGCCATAGCCAATTTTTGCGGGAACTTTTAGTTGAAAATCTTTTGATTCAAACTGCGCTAAGATAAAAGCCAAAATAAATGCGATCAGGTAAAACGAAACTGCATTATCAAATGGGAATTGAAACAACACTTGCGGAGCCAAGATCAGCAAAAATGAAACCGAGAAGAATCGAATCTCTTTGGATTCTTTTGAATTTTTAACTTTCCAGCACAGATAAAGTAAATAGTGCCACCAAATCAGCTGCGCCAATAAAAACAGCCAACCACTTTCAAGTCCCCACTTTAAAAATTCATCATGAGGAGTGCGATAAATTTCAATCTCGGTTGGCTTTTCGCC
>CAZDHC010000105.1:0-11312 GCA_964505225.1 uncultured Bdellovibrio sp.
TCCAAAGATCACCGCGAATGGTGAAGCCCCAATTAACATTGGAAAAGTGTCTTTGACTCCATTCAAAAGCTCTACCAGCTGATCTTTTTTTTCTAAGGATTGGTTCACCCGAATAGTTTGAAATAGAATTCAACTCTTGGCTACGGAATTTTATCGGCCCTAAAGTAAGGCTAAATGTTTGGCCTTACTCTTGTATTGTAGAGCAAATGAACTAGGTAAAATTATTGGCTTAAGTGCTCAAATAAACCAGGAGGCTTTAAAATGCAAATTCGACAGCTTTTCAAACAAATCAGTGTGACGAAAATTGTCTTGATGTTAGCTCTTGGTATGACGACCTTGTTCGGAACAGAGCAGGCATTTAGCCAAAACAAAAGTTGTAGCAAAGCATTTTATTCCGCCGAAAAGGTGCAACAAGATCTACAAATTCAAAAAGCCAGAAAGTATTTGCGCCAGCGAGGAAACACTTTTGTTGTCAATGGCGGCAAGTCTCAATTTATTTTTGAAAGTGGAAATGGCTACACCACGGACGTCTTGGTCATCGATTATAGATTTGTTATGCCAATCGCAAGGGTGCCATTGATGGGAAAAGTGATTTCATCCTTTTTAGGAAGCGATGGAAGACTTGGAATCTTAACCAGTAACAAAGAATTTGCCATCGTCGACACTGAAACTTGGCAAGTTTTATCAATTAAAAGAGTGGGCTCGGCTCCAACTTCTGTGGTCGGAAATTCTAACGGGGCGTTTGTTTTAAAATTCGCCAATGGCGCCACCTATGAAACTGTGGGCGCCATTCAATAGAAATTGATTAAATACAAATGACGAGGTCGCCGTCGTAAATCCATTCACCGGTACAAGTGGGTGTGCTTGGAATGGTGTTGTCATCAGGCGGAATGGTGTTGTCGCCACCTGGCAATGTTGTTGTTGTCGTCATAGATGTAGTAGTTGTTGTCGAACTGGTGGTTGTTGTTGAAGCTACTGGCAAAGTCGTTGTTGGGGTCGAGTTTTCATCGTCGTTCGGTTCTACCGGACTTTCAGTTATAGATTTAACCTTTATCACCGGTTTCAATTTGCAATCGCCATTTCCTGTAATCACGATCGAGTGGTCGACATCGAATTCAATATTAATATTAAAAGAATGGTTTGGACTTAGGATCACATTGTTAGGGAGCAAAAGCTTTAAGCCAGATTGGTTTTCGCTTGGAACTGTCAAGGAGCAGGTCCGACCATCTCGGAAAACGATTTTATTTTGATTGTCGTCTAAGAAAAGCCGAATTTGATGAACTTTTAATGTTCCGGTGGAAATAGCGCCAATAAAGTCCAAGGGCATGCCGGCTTGGGAAAGCGAGGCAAGGTCGACTTCTGAGGAAATCAATGGAAAATCTGATTTGAAATATTGCGAGTTGCTCTCAACTACGTAGCGAATCGCTATGGGATAGATTAGGACTTTTTCAATCTCTGAATTTTGGTTGGCTTTACTTTGAGCTGAAGTATCTGAGCCAGTAGAAAAAGTAGAAAAGGAAGAAGAGAAGCTCAGGTTGACGCCAGCCTTTTGGCTCACAGTTTGTGAAGAGCTTGCTTGATCAGAGGAGGTTCCGCCGCCACTACCGCCACAGGCTGAAGCAATTAAGCTTAGGGTCAAGACTAGGGCAGTGGACTTTTTGAACTGGAAGTTTGAGCAATCTGTTTTTCTCATTGGACATCCTTTGTTTCTAAAGGTGTTTCTTGTTCCGTTAGAATCACCGCTTAGATCACAATAGAATGTTCTCAGAAAAACTTTTCAAATGCATCGTTTTGTAAAATGTCGAACTTATGCTCAAATCTCAAAATGAGATTTAGGCTTTTTGTTTAACTTTCTCGCTCACATAAACCGTAATGTCCGCATCCATCACGATTTCTTGATTTAAATTTCGAACCTTGACCGGCACGTGGTGATCGCCAACGGTGATACTCTTTAATTCTGGAAAATCACAAGTGGCGACAAGATCTGTTTCAGCCTTTTTCAAATAGCGAACGGTCATTCCTTTTGGGATCCATCTTAAGTTTTTAGCAAGGCCCGCTTCCATGGTCATTCCAAAGGCCAATTCGCAGGCATTGCACATCGCAATCGCGTGGACGGTGCCGATGTGATTTAACACTGATCGCCGTTTTTTCAATTCAACCACGCAGCGAATGTCAGTTAATTCAGTGATGTGTGGATATATAGAATTAAAATAAGGAGCCTTGTTGGCCGCAATTTTCGAGAACAAATACGACCCTAAGGGCCAAGTAGACATTTTTTTAAAAAGGACGGCTAAATTCATAAATCCTCACATTGCATTTTAGGGTTTTCTAATTTTTACTGAATGCTTGAGAACAATATTAGCTTTACTAATTATTATTTTTTTGTCCAGCAACTCTTTGGCAAAACGACCTGACACTTTATGGGAATACGGGGTCGGGGTTGGTTACACCAAATTTGAACAGTATCCGGCTTCGAACGAGTATTCGGAGTTGGCAATTCCCTTTCCGACATTTCAATATCGAGGAGAAATTCTTCGAGCGGACGATCGAGATGGAGCTAAAGCCTATTTGTTAAAAGAAGACAATTGGAGTTTCGAGTTTTCGGGACTTGGTTATCCCTCAACCAGCTTCCGTAAAAATGATGCCAGACGAGAAATGCCAGACATTCCGTGGATGTTGGCATTTGGTCCTCAGCTCGTGGTTAAGTTAGGAGAGCCTGAGGCTCCGCCTGATCATTTATTGTCGAACGTTGAATTCAAGTTGGGTTTTTATCAAGCGACCTCCACTGACTTTCAAATGACCAGATTTAATGGCCAAGTGACCGAGCTGAAAATTTCAAAAAAATTATACACGGAAAACACAATGACGGTTTTAAGTTCCACCATGGTCGCGGGCAGTCGCGATTTTCTAGGCACGTACTATGATGTAGCTCCTCAATATGCCAATGCACAAAGGCCAGCCTATGAGGCTAAGAGTGGACTTTTAAGTACAGACTTTAATCTTTACAGAGAGATCTACAAAGGTCGTTCTTCTTTTTATGCTGGCTTCAATTGGGTGAGCTATGCGCTTTCTAACAATCGGCAAAGTTCACTGCATAAAACTGATACAAATTTAAATCTATTTATAGGCATGACCTATGTTTTAGGTGAATCGCTTAAGGCCGCGGTGATTGAATCCGAAACGGAAGGGTTCATTGATCAAATTCGCGAACATCGTCAAGGTTTTTAGCGCCAATGATCTTTTGCTATTTTTTAGGTAATTGAATGCGACCTTTGGTGGCAAGGTCTTGAGCTAGTGCTAGGATTTCCGCTTGAGCCGCCAAAACTTTTTTTAAGGATTGGGGCCCTTTGGCTTTTAAATCTGCAATCAATTCTTCGTGGGCCCTTGCCGATAAAGATTTATGAATCATCTCCATCATTTTGGGTTCAATTTGTCTTAAGGCTAAGTGCCATTGCTCTCGCGGGACTTCCCACCAAAGAATTAGAAACTCTTTTTTTTGAAGTTGATGAAGGTCTGAAAACTCGAAAATTCCCTTCGATAGTTTTTTCGCCACCAAAGGATCGGCTTTGGCGATTTGCTCAAGAATTTTTTTCTGCTGAGTTTCGGGTAGATGCTTTAGGGCATCTAAGGCCGACTTCATTCCGTTGAATTTGGACATGGTCTTATTGTAACTGGAACTATTTTTCATTTCCAAGGCTAGGTCTGCGCCTTTAGACTTTTGAGCCAGGTTCATTGGTGCAGATATCTGCATTAAGTCCGAGTTGCCGGATTTTCAGTCCGAAAATCGGATAATTAATACCTTCAGGAGGGTTTATATTCATTTTGAGGTGAAAATTGGGTAAAAACCTTTGGCTCAAGCCTTGTAATACCGGACTTCGCCAGTTAGGCGAAACGCAGAAAAATCAAGTCTGCCTAAAAATATAAGGGGTTAGTTATGACTAAAAAGATTTTAAGTTCAATGTTGTTCGTGGGGGTTTTGATGGGCCAAGTGGCTTGTCAAAAATCAGATTCAAGCAAATCGGGTGATCAGGGTGGTGGCTCGACACCAGATGTTTTCAAAAAAGAATTGGACAGCTGTCGATCGCAAACCATTAAGCCAAAATTAGTCGGCAAGTGGCACGCCATGGAATCCAGCGAAGGATTTAACAGTGATTCGATCATCGAGTTTACGGCAACCGCAGTTGAGCTTACCTCTCGAGTTGAGCGCGAGGGCACGGTGTGTGAGGTTTCTGGATTTTCGGGATATCAGGATCGGATCACGGCTTTTACTGTTTTAAGAGATGTGAAAGCCTCTAACAGTCAGTTGAGTTCAGATGGTCAGAACGAATTGAATTGTGATGTGAATATGCCAGCGGGAACCTACAAATACAGCTTTAATGGTGGGTGCTTGGTGGTGACGACTCCGGGTGGAAATTATGAATTGGCTCCAGTTCAAGAAGCTAAAGTCCAACCGCCAGTTGCACAGCCGCCAGTAAATGAACCAAATCAGCCATCGCAGCCCACGCCAACATTGCCTCCAGTGGTTCAGCCTCCAGTGGCTCAACCTCCGGTCGCGCAACCGCCAACGCCTCCAGTTGCGCAGCCAACCCAACCAAAACCTGGATTTCCCGCAGCAGTGACACAGGCTTGTAACTCTTTCGAGTTCGCTTCGCAAAAAGCACTTTGTTTTGATCGCCTGTCGAACTTGAAAGAAGTGGATGACAGTGTTGCCAAGGCTTGTTTGTCTTTTGATTTTGCATCTGAAAAACAAAATTGTTTGCAAAGAATTGGAACTGTTAAAATTTTGCAGTCAGCGGTTGGTGAAATTTGCAATGCCCAAGAATATCGGTCACAAAGACAATCTTGTTTGCAAAAATTTGATCAGGTCTTGATTGACGAAAGATTTATCGAAGTTTGTCGAGCGCAAGATTACGATTCGCAAAAAATCAGCTGCTTATACAGCCACAAAGTGAATTAGAATTTAAAAAAATATTGAACTTAGACTGCAATCTTTGAATTAATAAAGCAGGGGCGAAAGCTCCTGTTTTTATTTCGAGGCAACCTCAAGTACAATAATGGTCCAAAAAGCTATCAAAGTTAAAAAGCCGCTAAAGAACATCAAAAAGCGAGGATACACTTTGTTGGGTCCCAAATGAATGATGGCTTGTACAGTTCGAAACCCAACAAAGGCCCACGCCAGCGGAAGGGCGGCTTGGCTTTGTATTGGCAAAAGCAAGGCGATGATACAGGCTGGAAAAAATAAGACTGGAACTTCAAACAGATTGATAAAGTGCCGTTCTGCTTGAAGAACGTAAGCTGGAGACTCGCCAAAGCTAAGAGTCTTAAATCTTTTGGCGCTCATCTCGCCCTTTTTGACCGAGATAATCCGGCGATAAAGCAAAGTTAATGCAACGACAAAGGCTAAGACTACTAAGGCATACATTGGGAAAATAAACTGTGTGTTCATTAAAAGGACCTTAGTTGGATCAAGCCGATGTTACTTTTTTTTTGCCTAGCTTTAGCTTGCTATCAAGTTCTAAAGAGTATTGGGCTAACAAGCACTTTTTGACCTTAGCCTCGGGAATTTGCAGTAGAACGACAAGTTTGCCCAGTGTCTCAAGTGGAATCTTAGAATGCCCACGTTCGAACAGTGAAACAAACTGTGAAGTTTCGTAGCCAAGCTTAATTGAAAGTTCAAGTTGAGTGTAATTAGCTTTTAGGCGGTAGTCTTTTACTAGTTGGCCAATTTCGGAGTCGTGAGTGTTCATGTCGTCTATTATTACTGATTCTAAGACTGTAGGTCAATAGGTGGTGCCTTTGATTATTTCGCAATTGACGAAAATCTAACAATTGCTATAAATAAACGCACATCATTTTGAGGGGGTTAGATGTCTACTGTGATGCAATTGGTTCGCGATATCGCCTTGCCGATTTTTTATCTTCGGGCCAAAAAATACAGTCATATCATGGCGTCAGCAAAAGATGATGGTGTTGACTTAGAAAATTCTGCCGAATGTTTGAAGTATTTTTTAGAGAAATCCAATCTGTCAGTTGATCCAGAGGTGTATGAACGTATTTCTTCTGATGATTTTATAGAAATTTATGACCGTTATGTGGTGCAAATCTATAGATCTTTTAATATTTTCAAATACTCGTCCTTTGATCTGAACGAGCTATTTGAAAAGCGAATGGATCAATTATATTCTAGGCTTGAGCTTTACAACAAAATGTTGTTTCGAGCAGCCGACAAAATTTATGCCCGCAAAACTAAAATGCTACTTGGCTTTTGCCCGAACCATATTGTGACCGAGAGAAAACAAGATCCACGGTCGGTGGAAATGGGCTATAAGTTTTTAGCTCCTGTCTATGACGAACTTGGAAATATTATGGGTGTTGTTTGTTGCGAAACGCTAAAGCTATTACCTAAAGATTCTGGGCTAAGCTATCGCTCTGATGTGCTTTCGGTTATTCCTAGTTAGTTCGAATTGTTCCCCCAATGCGCGTTCTAGTCCCCATTTTTGGGGAGCGGTCTAGTTTTGTCTTTAGATTCAAGTAAATTACTATATATTGAAGATCTGATATTGCAATCCCTTCGTATTTAAGTAAATTACTATATATTCAGAATCGCATTTTATTGCTTTTAAAGAAGCCTAGGGGAAGCTGATGGAGTCTATTTTGGAAATGACTGAGTCTGAAAGTTTATTAAGGGTTGTGGTGCACGACATCTCGACCCCAATTACAATCAGTCAGATTATTATAAAACGACTTAAGAGGTCTTCTACCTATATAGATAACAAAAAAGAAATTGAAACACTTGAGGCCGCTAATTCGGCGGTCATTGATGTCCTGGAGCAAGTTCGCCTTTTGGCATCGGCTAGAGGAGGGAAGGTCCCTTTATGCTTAAAGTCGATGAATGCATCGGAAATATGCCAGCTAACCATCAATTTCTACGAAAATATTGCCCTAGCAAAAGGTATTCAATTGCGCTTTTCTTGTGCCAATCCCGAGGCAGTTATAATGGTCGAGCCCGCAATTTTTAAAACTGTCGTCTTGGGTAATCTGATCAGTAATGCAATCAAGTTTTCTCAACCCAATTCAAATATTGAGGTGGGTCTTTTTGAAGAGGGTGGTTGTATTGTTTTTGAAATTCAGGATTTCGGAGTGGGTGTACCGCCTGATATGCGATCGATTATCTTTGATCCCACGAAGCCGACCCATCGGCCGGGAACCAAAGGGGAATCTGGCACAGGTTTTGGCCTGCCATTGGTAAAGCAATTCGTTGAACTAATGAACGGCGCAGTTGAGCTTTCAACATTTCACGAGTCTCAACAGCCCAATTTTACAGGGACCACTTTTAGGGTGCTGATGCCTAAGGTGTCTTAACGCAAGAGATGAGATATTTTTCTTGGACGAAAAGTCTAGTTATGAAATTTTGCTTGATGAGTAATTCATCTAACCATAACTTAAGTAAAACACTATAATCGAGGAGGGGATGTGCGAACTTTTTTGGTCAGAATTTTATTTTTGGTGCAACTTTTTGGGGTCACAGCTTTTGCGCAAAATGAAAGTGATCCAAGTTTGTCTGAAACGATTACCAAGAAGACTGAGTATCGGGCAATTCTGATTGGCTATTGGATGAGTCCAAAAATGAAATTTGACTATAATGCGACAGGAATTTCTTCTTATGGCGGAACGGTTGAGTATAGTATGAAAAGCAGTCCAGTTGTGGGGTATGAATGGAGTCAATTTAATCAAAATTCTTGGAATCATGGATATCAAATAGACTATACAAAGGTGGATTTTAATACTGCAATTGTTACCGGAGGCGGGGCTATAGCCTCTGGTTCTGTAAACGGTAGTCTCTCGATTGTTGGACTGACATATACAGGTAAGTACTGCTGGGAGAAATTCTATTTACCGACAGGAATTGGTCTTTCATCATCTTCTGTGACTGGTAACGATGCGGCATTCACCAAAACAATTAGGTCTGTCGTGGGAGCATGGGTGGGCATTGGTTTGCACGCCAGTGAAAAATTGAACCTTGAATTGGTCTCTAAGTCATATTCTGTTTTGGGGGATATGGTAACTTCTGGCGGCTTTGTGATCAGTGCAAATACGGGCTATCTTGCGGGACTGCAGCTTAATGCAAAGATTTTGTTTTGAGTCTAGAATCTATATATGCCTAAAATGAATACATAGATTCTAATCATGCATTTTTAATATACATTAAAATCAGTTAGAACCCTTTCAATTCTTAAAACCCATTTGAAAGGAAATTTTATGTTTTCAAAGGCGATCCCAAAAGTAGCAATGACCTTAAGCTTAACTTTAGCTCTCACTTTAAGTCTAAATGTTTCTGCAAAAGACTTTGTGTTGAACAGTTTGGAGCATTCCAAAAGTCCAACATTTATCCTAGAAGATTTTAAGAACCAAAAGTCCTACCATGACTTCATTATCCAAGACTTGGCGCCACAAATGAAAGAGATCGCGGGAACTCGGACTAATAGCAATGAGACTGAGCTGTCTAAAGGTAACGGAGTCTCAGTTAAATTGAATGAAGAAAACTTCAACGTACACATTAATTTTCCAGACGCTGCAGTTGGTGGCCGAAGTTACGGTTGGACCAACGGCAAAGTGGGTGATTGGTCAGATGCGATGTATTTGGATAAATTAAATGATGTGGTTCAATCAGGTGACCGCGCTGACATTGAGCAGTTCTTTCAAGTCATTGTAAATATGTTGGGATCTTGCGACGCGGAACAATTGGAAAATTTGCAACCAGAAACTCAGCGGGTTGCGGCCAACTTTTTAGCCATCTATAGCGCCGAAGCTTATCGTGCGACGGTGCCGGATGCCCACATGAATTGGGATGATGCTCTTTTAGAAGTGACTTTGTTGGGCGCATTTCATGGGGGCCAATCGCAATTGACCAAATTTTACCTAGGTGAATTTACGGATACAGCCAAAAAACAAGGTTCAGGGGTTTACGCTAAAACAAAGCCAGGTCCACTGGCTGAAGAGGCCGCAGATAAACAAGCAGAACTTCGTGACTACTGGCAATTTAGTGCCAATCCCACTTCAAAACAAAGCGGTATCAACATCACCCGCGGAGATTTTGAAAAAATGGGCGAATTCATCACTGAATATGAAAGATCTGTTCAGCACAATAAAGCTTTAGACAAAATTTTCAAAATTGTGGGTGGAGACAAAAAGAATGTCATCAAAGCCATTTCAAAATACTTTACCGCAAATGAAGCTCAGGACGTCGAAAATGTCGAGAAGCTATCTCAAGCAGTTTCAAGTTTAATGCTCGATATCTATGATCACGCGGAGGAGATCACCGAGTGGATCCAATCTCAAAAGTAATATAAGCATTTTAGTCCAAAGCGAAAGCTGATCTGGGATTAACCCATAGATCAGCTTTCCCAGTCTTGAGCATGTCCTGATAGCAATTGATCAATATAGATCAAATCTTGGCAAAGCCTAGCCTTTGTTGAATCAATATCCCAATTCGGGGTGAACTGCAGATAGCCTTGCATATCATTGAGTTTGTCCTCGATGCCCAAGTCACCCAGCAAATGCAATTCTGAGCGTAGGTGATTTAATTGGGCGTTGGTCGAGCGCATGAAATCCCCATAGTCAAATTCGTGATTCATGTAAATTTCAGCAGAAAATGATTTGGTGTTGAGAGCTAAATTTGTGTTCATATTGAGCCTCCACCCAACTTATACCACCGATGACCTATTCACTTGCGCGATAGTTCTGAATGTGAAAGAAAAGAAACAAATGGATTCTCTTAAAGGATGAAAAATGTCGGCTGATGAAAGATTGACTGAAATTGAAATCAAAGTGTCGCACCAAGATTTATTGCTGGAACAGCTCAGTGATGTTTTGTTTCAGCAGCAGAAGACCATCGATGAGTTGGAAAAGAAGCTGACCAAATTGGAAAAGAAATTAACCGAAGAGCCTTTAGAGATGGGGCCGGCGGGGCAAAAACCTCCGCATTATTGAGGCTTTTACTGCCTTAAAATAGTTCTAGACTGAGGTGATAGCGTCCGTTCATAATTTATCAATGGAAAGATCCTATCTAAATATCTTGGGCTTTTTTTTAATGCTATCAGTCCTGTCCTGCTCTTCTGCGACATTTCGGCCGAAATTTGATGATCAATATAAAGATAACGAAAAAGTAATTAAAGTAGTTATTGTGAATGATACATGTAATTGGGTTAATAAATTTTTACTTATTGGAAGAGGGAATGTTCTAACAGTGTTTGAGGGCGAAGAATGGTCTGGCAGTATACAATGTCAACAATATGTAGAATATGTCTGCAAAAGCAATTGCGAGAAGTTATACTTCCAATATTCAAATAGAATTTATCGAAACGAAATTAAATTCAAACAATCGGAAAGGACCTTCTTGTTATTGCAAAAAAAACCCTTTCCATTTTTTGATGATGAACTTATTCAGATTTCTAATGAAAAATTTCAACGTGTAATACAGGATATGGAATATGGCTGGTCAAATAAAATTCAACCAATATTGCATTAGAATATTTCTGGTATTTTTCGCCTGTGTTTTAAGTGGCTGCGAGCTGATGATTTTCGTTATAGGTAATCATACTCACAATAGAAGAACGTCGTTTAAAAAAAACGAGTCACAAGTGGTTTTTTTGTATGATAAAGGATTGGACTTTAACTTTCGAAAAAAGTGCGGTTTTCCAAGGGTGGAAGTAGATGGTAATCCTTTGGAAGAGCTTAAAAGCTTTGAAGCTTTTTATCTTTATCTAAGCCCAGGCAAGCACCAGATTGATGCACATCAGACCAATATCGGCAAAATTGAAGTCGATGGAGACGTCGGTGAAATCACCTATATTGAGCTATATCCAGTTCAAAACGAAATTTGCTCTGTTGGAGCATTCGTTGTGCCTAATCACATTGGTCACCAAAATGTATATACGCTTTCAGGCGTGCGAGAGTTTGATCTGGTAGCTGGTGTGCCCAATGTATCTAGTAATCCGAAAGAATCGGGTGCTTTAAAATAGAATTGGCTGAGACGTTAAAGAAGGTTATGCCCAATTAGGATAAAGCCAAAAAATCGGAAGAAATTGGCTTTGACGGCTCAAATCCCAATAAATTGCCTTTTGAGCCTGTTTGGCGGGCGATTTGGTTCAATTTTAAGGCAAACCATCTGCATTAATTCAAAAATCCCCTCGAAAATTTCTTGCCTGACAGAACGCAACAATTTATAAATTTAACCTCGTTTTACGTTAGTGGTGGCCGTAGCTCAGTTGGTAGAGCATGGGATTGTGATTCCCAGGGTCGCGGGTTCAAGC
>CAZDHC010000106.1:0-6009 GCA_964505225.1 uncultured Bdellovibrio sp.
AATCTGGTATTCATTTCCATGAAATAGAAATCTTTGGTCGTATTGTCGAAAATGAATTCAATGGTTCCGGCGCCAACGTAACCAATTTGTTGAGCGGCACGAACTGCCGCTGCACCCATTTTCATTCGAACATCATTTGGAACCGACGGAGAAGGTGATTCTTCGATAATTTTCTGATGTCGTCTTTGTACAGAACATTCACGCTCAAAAAGATGTACGACGTTTCCCTTGGTATCTCCAAACACTTGAATTTCAATATGTTTAGGATCTGAAACAAACTTTTCGATGTAAACAGTCGGATCTTTAAAGTAATTTTGTCCCTCTGATCGACAGGCTCTGAAGGCGCTTTCAATTTCAGATTCAGCTCGAACGACGCGCATTCCTTTTCCGCCGCCACCAGCCGACGCTTTAATGATAACAGGCAAGCCGATTTTTTTAATAACTTCAGCTGCGACTTCGACGGAATCCACAGCGCCATCGCTACCAGGAACAGTCGGAACCTTTGCCGCCTTCATCAAAGCTTTCGCTGACAATTTGTCACCCATGGCATCGATATTCGCAGGCGTCGGTCCTATAAAAGTAATTCCTGCCTCGGCACACTGACGAGCGAATTCAGAATTCTCTGATAGAAAACCATATCCGGGATGAATCGCATCAGCGCCAGTCTTTTTAGCAACTTCTAAAATTTTGTCGCCGCGCAAATAGGATTCGGTGCTTGGTGCGGGACCAATGTTGTAAGCTTCGTCGGCCAAAAAAACGTGTAAACTTTCGCGATCTGCATCTGAAAACACAGCCACAGATTGAATCCCTAATTCGCGGCAAGCGCGAGTGATTCGAATTGAAATCTCTCCACGATTTGCGATCAAAACTTTTTTAAATGTTTTCATACGCACTCCTTAAAGAGGGATGTTTCCGTGTTTGCGCGGAGGATTGACTTCGCGTTTGTTTTTCAACATTTCCATCGCATCGATTAAACGTTTTCTGGTCAAGGCCGGCTCAATCACTTCGTCCGTCAATCCAAGCTCTGCAGAAATGTAAGGATTTGAAAATTTCTCTTCGTAATCTTTAATCAATTTTGCGCGTTCAGCAGCTGGATCTTTCGCTTTCGCAATCTGATCTCTGAAGATCACATTTACGGCACCCTCAGCGCCCATCACTGCAATTTCAGCAGTTGGATAAGCTAAGTTAATATCCGACCGTAAAAGCTTCGAGCCCATCACGATGTAGGCACCACCGTAGGCTTTTCTGGTGATCAAAGTGATTTTTGGAACCGTAGCTTCAGCATAGGCGTAAAGCAATTTAGCTCCATGAGTGATCAAACCATTCCACTCTTGATCTGTTCCTGGCAAAAATCCTGGAACATCGACAAATGAAACTATTGGAATGTTAAAGGCATCACAAAAGCGAATAAATCTTGCTGCCTTTCTTGAAGCTTCAATATTCAGACAGCCTGCCAAAAATTGCGGCTGATTGCCGACGATACCAACGCTTCTGCCGTTTAAGCGTGCAAAGCCGACAATGATGTTTTGAGCATAATGTTGATGAACTTGTAGAAAATATTTTTCATCTACAACTTCTTGAATCAACGCCAACATGTCGTAAGGTTTTTTCGGATTGTCCGGGATCATTGTATTTAGTGATTCACAAATGCGATCAGGTCGATCCCGAGTCGGCAAAGTTGGAGGATCATCTAAATTATTAGACGGCAAAAAGCCCATCAATTCGCGAATTAAAAGTAAGGCGTGCTTGTCATCGTCACAAGCAAAGTGAGCAACCCCAGATTTTTGCGAGTGAGTGATGGCTCCACCCAAAGCTTCTTTGGTCACTTCTTCATGAGTCACTGTTTTGATCACATCAGGTCCTGTGACAAACATATAAGAGGAATCTTTAACCATAAAAATAAAATCTGTGATGGATGGCGAGTAAACTGCACCGCCAGCACATGGTCCCATGATTCCGGTGATTTGGGGAACCACGCCAGAAGCAGTTGTGTTTCTAACAAAGATATCTGCGTATCCCGCCAATGATTCGACGCCCTCTTGAATTCGAGCTCCACCCGAGTCATTCAACCCAATAACGGGCGCACCATTTTTAATCGCAAGATCTTGAATCTTACAAATTTTATTGGCTTGAGTTCTAGACATCGAACCACCAATAACCGTGAAGTCTTGGCTGTAAACATAAACAAGTTTTCCGTTCACTCGGCCATAACCAGTCACGACTCCGTCTCCGGACGCACGATTTTTATCCATTCCAAAGTTATTGCAACGATGAACGACAAAACGATCCATTTCGACAAAACTGCCAGGATCCAAAAGGATATCTAGGCGTTCGCGGGCAGTTAATCTTCCGCCCTGTTTGTGCTTTTCAATTCGTGCAGCTCCGCCACCAGCCATGGCAGCTTCGTTGCGACTTTCAAGATCTTTCAGGCGAGCCTGAGTTGAAATTTCTTCCACCAAAATACTCCTTATGGATAGCTTCGACCGTATAAACGAGGGAACGGAATTGTCTCACGCACGTGAGGTAAACCGCAGATCCAAGCAACTGTTCTTTCAATTCCAAGACCAAATCCCGAGTGAGGGAACGAACCATAGCGGCGCAAATCATTGTACCATCTAAAATCTTCGTCTCTTAATCCGTGCTCTTTGATCTTTCTGTTTAAAATATCCAAATTGTCTTCACGCTGACCGCCACCGATAATTTCGCCGTAGCCTTCAGTGGCCAACAAATCACAACCCATTGCATAGCCTGGATCTTTTGGATCTTCTTTCATATAGAAAGCTTTTACTGCAATCGGGTAGTGGTGAACGAAAACCGGCTTATCGTATTTTGAACTCACAATGGTTTCGTCTGGCGCACCGAAATCATCGCCCACTTTGAAATCAGGATTCTCTTTCAAAATAATTTGCGAAGCTTCGTTATAATGAAGTCGTGGGAAAGGAGCTTTAATCACTTGAAGTTTAGAAAGATCTCTTTCTAGAACCTTAAGCTCCTCAGGGCGATTTTTTAAAACACGTTGAACGACATATTCAACATAAGCTTCTGCCAGCTCCATGTTGTCGTACATGTCATTGAAGGCAACCTCAGGTTCAACCATCCAAAACTCGATCAAATGTCTTCTTGTTTTAGATTTCTCAGCTCTAAATGTTGGGCCAAAACAATAAACTTTTCCCAACGCGGCTGCGGTTGCTTCCATGTAAAGCTGACCGCTTTGTGACAAAAACATTTTTTCATCGAAATATTTTGTTTCGAAAAGATTTGATGTTCCTTCGCAAGCACTTGGAGTGAAAATAGGAGCATCAGTGAGCGTGAAACCTTTGCCATCAAAAAAATCGCGAGTGGCTTTGATGATTTCATGTCGAACGCGTAAAATTGCAACTTGTCGTTTTGATCGAATCCAAAGGTGCCGATTTTCCATTAAAAAATCGGTACCATGATCTTTTGGAGAGATCGGATACTCGGGTGAGGCACCGATAATTTCCAAAGTTTGGGCGCCCAACTCGTACACGCCTTCATGCTTTGGGTGTTTACGGACGATACCGGTGACTTTAACCGAAGTTTCTTGAGTTACCTTTTCGAAAACTTCGAAAGAAGACTCTTCGCACTCGCCACGAAAATAAACACAAGGAATAATTCCAGTTCCATCGCGAAGCTCTAAAAATTTAACTTTACCTGAAGAGCGGGTGTTATAGGCCCATCCCTTTAATTCGATGGTTTCACCGACTTTGTTCTTCAAATCCTCAACATAGGTTCTCATAAAAATTTCCTCACATTTTCGAAAGATATCTTTCTACCATGAGGAAATTTTCAGAGGCATCTTCTGAGTTTTATGGAACTATGCGACGAATCTCTTGAAGTGCGCGATCTACATTCAGACGGCCCTGAGTGACTGTTTTTAAGGATTTAAAATCAGTTGATTTCAATAGAGCTTGTTTGACTTGGCTTGCCGTAGCATTTGGCTTTGCGCTCCAAATCAATGCTGCAGCTCCGCTCACAAACGGAGTCGCCATGGAGGTACCACTTAACGAAGTGGTTCCGCCTGTGGAAAAGAATCGGGGAACTGTGGATATAATGCCAACACCAGGTGCTGCAAATTGTACCCAATTGTAACTTTTGTTTGAAAAATTAGCCATGATGTCAAAGCTGTCAGTGGCAGCGATGGTTAGCTGATTGGCTAAATTGAACACGGCCGGGAAAGTATAATAAGATGAAGGAACTTTATCAAAATCCACTCCGTCGTTTCCTGCTGCCGAAATGAAAAGTAAACCTTTGCCGCCATTTCCTGTTGTTGATGCAGTCAAAATTGCTTGTCTTAAACTTTCAGAGCATCCTTGTCCGCCCCAACTGGCGTTGATAATTTTTGCACCTCGCGAAGCTGCGTATTTAATTCCTTCGATGGCGTCACTTAAATTTCCGCCGCCCTGCCGATCCATAAAGTTAACGGGGATAAGTTCAGCCTGTGGAGCCATTCCCTTTACTGAGCCAGTCATGTGATCAGCCAAAATGATTCCAGCAACGTGAGATCCGTGCCAGTTTGGTTCCTCTTGTGGGCCCGGCATAACGAAAGTTTCGGGCTGTGGGCCATTCACATAGAAATCCCAACCATAAACATCATCTTTATAACCATTTCCATCATCATCAAAGCCATTTGAACCTGATTGCTCTTGCGTGTTCACAGACAGGCGGGGGGAAAGCTGAGGCTGACTGTAATCAACAGCTGCATCCACAACGGCGACCTTAACCCCTGCTCCATAAAGACCCTGATTCCAGGCCACTTCGGCGTGAACTTTTTCAGATCCCCAATTATCAGAAGCAGCGCCCATCTGATTTTCTGTCGCGAAAGACGAAGGATCATCTAACTTAATAAGTTGATCGTACTCGACATACTTAATGGCCTGAATATTTGGCTTTAAGAATTTTTTAACAAAAACATCAGCATTTTCAGAATGAACAACTTCCATTCTTCCATCTTCATAATTGACGATAAATTTTGTTTTTATCAATGATTGCGGAGAGCAAAGAACGCCATCGCCTTGGCTGTATTGAGGAAAGACATCTTCAGTTTTTTTTGTGTTGCTACACGCGGTGAGAATCAATGCAGAAATAGAAAGCGCGGTCAAAAGTCTCACATCCATGTTCACTCCGACGGCCGTTCGTGGCCTCATCGTAAGGACCATTTCAAAGGATGCCGTCGGTTAGCTCTTCGGCTGTTGTTTCAACAGCCAAGAGTCCTGATGGATATGGAAGCTCAAACTAGACCTTTTGTTGGTCTAATTAGGCTATTTTATTTTCAGGGCCTCGTTTATCTTTTCCCCGGTGGAAAGTCGTCCACTGATAAAAATTTCAGAGCCCAACTTTTGTACGTTCATATTTGTTGATTTGTGGATGCTTTTGGCTCCGTTCAAATTGGTGACCTGCAGACTTAAGTCTTTGCCATTTAATTTGCCAAAACAAATTTCAGCAATTTTTTGGGACTTCAATGCTTCGCTTGAACCACAAGCTTCAGCCTTAAATTCATCCGCAGCCGAAGCACTAACAACGAAGGCGCTGGATAAAACAAATAAACAAATAAGATTCTTGATCATATAGAAAGCCTTTCAATAAAAGTCTGCAACACTCTTGAAAAATCTTTTTCCACTCGTTTTGCAGTCTCTGTTACTTCAGCATGAGTCAGTTTGTTTTTTGATAAACCAGCAGCCATATTTGTTACACAAGAAAGTGCGGCAACCCTAAGACCCATATGGTTAGCGGCGATCGACTCGGGCACCGTGCTCATTCCCACTGCGGAACAGCCCAATTGTTTCATGTAACGAACTTCAGCCGGGGTTTCATAAGTGGGACCCGTGACACCTGAGTAGATTCCTTTATGGTAGCGAACCTTAAGATCAGTAAAAATGGTTTCTAAAAGCGAAATCAGTTTTCGATCATAGGCCTCGGTCATATCTGGAAATCGAGGGCCAAGCTCTTTGATATTGGGGCCCATCAATGGATTTGCGCCTGTCAAATTGA
>CAZDHC010000106.1:6019-11281 GCA_964505225.1 uncultured Bdellovibrio sp.
CGGACTGCATATTGTCGCCCAAACCTCCCGCAGAGTTAGTCAGCATTAAAACCTGTGCTCCCAAAAAAGCCATCAGACGAATTGGGAAAACCACGGTATCTAGCGAGTGACCTTCGTAATAGTGCAAACGCCCCTGAAGGGCGACGATATTTTTTCCAGCCATAGTTCCAAAGATCATATTGCCTTGATGTCCCTCGACCGAAGCTTGGCCAAAATTTGGGATCTCACTAAATGGAATTGCAACATCTACGGTTAGCTCTCGTGCAAAAGCGCCAAGTCCTGAACCCAATACAATTCCTACTTGTGGACGAATTTGGGTTTTTGATTTTAGAAACTGAACAGTTTCCTGAAGTCTTGAAATAAGTGGAGTGGTTTGAGTCACAAATACCTCGAATAGCTAGGTTAAAATTTTTAAAATTAAGGGTTTTGGTTCCGTTTTTTGATCCGAAATTTCGACAGCTGAAGATAAATATTTTTCAACCGACTTCAGCAAATCAAGATCGGCTCCGTGCAAAGTCATAAGAGCCTCTCCGGTCGAAATGGAATCGCCAACTTTTCCATGAAATTCAATTCCGGCTGTCGGCTCGATCACGTCCGAGGTTTTAGCTCGGCCGGCTTTAATTTGAACGCCAGCGATTCCAATTTTCTCGGTTTCCATTTTCGCGATGTAGCCCGATTTTTTAGCCACAATAACCAAAGAGTTTTTGGGTTTAGGCAAGGCCCCCAAATTTCCCGAATGAATTTTGCAAAGTTCTTCAAATTTCTCCATCGCGCGGCCCGAGGCCAATGAAACTTGGGCTAAATGGTAGGCATCTTCAACGGATTTCGCGGCCCCGCCCAGCCAAAGCATATAGGCCGAAAGTTGCAATGAAAGCTCTCGGGTGTCAGCATAAAGGTCCTTGCCACTTCTATCTAAAAATTGCTGATTTTTCATGATGGCGACACACTCTTCAATTTCAAGCGAGTTGCCGGCGTATCTCCCTAAGGGCTGATCCATGTTGGTGATCAGCGATGCGACTTTTTTTCCATAACCTTTTGCAATGTCCATCAAATGAACAGCTAAATTTTCTGCCTGTGAAGGATCTTTCATAAAAGCGCCGGAGCCAAATTTTACGTCTAAAACCAAACCATCAATTCCCTCGGCTAATTTCTTACTCATAATGCTGGCGCAAATTAAAGGTAAACTTTCAATCGTGCCGGTCACATCTCTTAGGGCGTAGATTTTTTTGTCTGCCGGACAAATTTCTTTTGTTTGTCCAATAAAACAAATCTTGTGTTGATTGACGGCTTGAATGAACTTTTCAATTGAAAGTTGAGTGTTGAAACCAGGAATGGACTCTAATTTGTCTAAAGTGCCACCGGTGTGACCCAAGCCACGGCCTGAAATCATCGGCACGGGCAAACCACAGCTTGCGACGATGGGACCCAAGATTAAACTGGTTTTGTCGCCGACTCCGCCGGTGCTATGTTTGTCAACTTTAAAGCCAGGTGAATTTTTGAAATCAACTAGTACGCCAGAATTCAGCATTGTTTTGGTTAAACTTAATGTCTCAGTCGAATCCATTCCCTTAAGGTAAATTGCCATCAACAATGCGGACATTTGATAATCAGGGATATCACCCTTGGTATAGCCATTAATGAAAAAAGAAATTTCCTCATCGTTTAACGAAAGGCCATTTCTTTTTCGTTTGATGATTTCAGCAGGAAGCAACATTTAGTAGCCACCTGTAATTTGTTTTCCACTGACCAACTCAACGCCCGAACTTGTTCCCAGGCGAGTGGCGCCGGCCTCGATCAATGCCAAAGCTTGCTCAAGGGTTTTTACCCCTCCGCTAGCTTTAACCCCAATTTTAGGGCCAACAGTTTTTCTCATTAACTGAATGTCTTCAACTGTCGCGCCACCGCCGCCAAAACCCGTGGAGGTTTTAACAAAATGAGCTCCGGCTTCGACTGCAATTTTACAACCTATTTCTTTTTCTTCATTGGTTAACAAAGAAGTTTCTAAAATGACTTTTACAATTGCCCCAGCAGAGGCTTTAACGACAGCCTCAATATCTTTTTTTACATATTCATAATTTTTTTCTTTTAGTCGACCAACGGAAATGACCATGTCGATTTCTTTGGCTCCCAGTCGAACACACTCCGCAGCTTCAAAAGCCTTTGATTTGGTTTCCATGGTTCCAAGGGGAAATCCAATAACTGAAACCGCCGAAACATCAGTGCCCTTTAATAAATCTGAAACTAAGCCAACATAGCTCGAGTTCACACAGACGCCAAAAAAGTGATTTTGAATTGCTTGTTCACAAAGTTGTCGAATTTGCGATTCGGTTGCTTCAGCCTTTAATAAAGTTTGATCAATATATCGGGCGATATCTAAATTCTTCTTGGACTGGTCTTGCACGGCGTTCTCCTGTGAGCAATACTCAAAACAATATGACATACCATATTTTTGTTTCTGGACGAGTGCAAGGGGTGGGTTATCGAAGATTTGCCCAAAAGCAAGCGGAACAGCTCGATATTAAAGGTTGGACTCGGAATTTAGCAGATGGCCGGGTCGAGATTTTTGCCTCAGCATCCGAGCCAGCCATCGAAAAATTTTGCGATAGATTAAGGCAGGGCCCTCTGTTATCTCGTGTTGAAAATGTATTAGTTGAAAAAACAGAAAATAAAAGCGATCGTGAGATGCATAGTTTTGAAATAGCGCCAGACGCGGGGTTGCATAGATGAAGCGAATAATAAAATTCCTAATGTGCTTAATATTTTTGTCGGTCTTACACCATACTTCGGCTCTAGCAGCTGAAGGAACTCAGCAAACTTCCAGTCCATCTGGTCTTGGCAGCGTTAGGCGCGGAGTTGCCGTGATGATGTTTGCGGGCTTGGCTGGAGCAGTTATTGGACTGTCGACTTTAAGTTTTTATGGGGATCCCCAAGAGCATACAAATAATATTTGGATGGGTTTGGGTATTGGAACAGCGATCGGTGGGGTTTATGTCATTAGCCCCCGAACAAGCAGATCGTTGATCGAGAACGCACCGCCGACCAATCCAAATCAGGTGGCTCGGTTGGCGAGTCCCTTATTTCAATATGAAATAGCATTTTAATAAATCGAAGCGGTACAAACAGCTAGACTAAGTTTACATAGCTTTTTTAATGTCGCTGTCGTCATCCTTGCCTAAGAAGGAATTTGCATCAGATTTTTTAATTTGACCTTTTTTAACTAGGTCTTCGACAGACTTTTCAAATAATACCATTCCATGTTTGGCGCCGGTCTGAATTTGAGAAGCAATTTGGTGAATTTTATTTTCGCGAATTAGGTTTCCAATTGCCTTGGTGCCTCTCATGATTTCATAGGCAGCGACTCGGCCTTGACCGTCGGCTCTTGCAAATAAAGTCTGAGCAATAACGCCACGTAAAGACTCGGCAAGCATCGTGCGAATCTGTTGTTGTTGTCCTTCGGGAAACACGTCAATAATACGATCGATTGTTTTCGCTGCTGAATTTGTATGTAAAGTTCCAAATACCAAGTGTCCAGTTTCCGCAGCAGTAAGAGCTAAGGAAATTGTTTCTAAATCTCGTAGCTCTCCCACTAGCATAATATCTGGATCTTCACGTAAAGCGGACTTTAGTGCGTTTGAAAAAGATTTAGTATGGGTTCCAACTTCACGTTGGTTGATTAAAGACTTGTGGTTTTGATGAACAAACTCGATCGGGTCTTCAACAGTGATAATGTGTGCGTCTTTGGTCATGTTGATATGGTGAACCAACGAAGCTAGCGTGGTTGATTTTCCAGATCCGGTTGGTCCGGTAACCAAAACTAAGCCTTTGTCACAATCGATTAAATCTAACAAGGTCGGCGGAAGATTTAATTCTTGCGGAGTTTTTATTTTTTCTGGGATGACTCGAAAAACTGCAGCCAAGCCCTTTCGTTGCATAAATACGTTACAACGAAATCGTCCAATTCCTTGAACCGTGTAGGCTAGATCTAACTCCCATTTCTCAACAAAAGATTTTTTTTGTTTTTCAGACAGAATTTCAAAGACCAAGCCCTGAACATCTTGATTTGAAAGATCCTTATAGTTCATTTGGATCATACTGCCATGAAGTCGCAAATAAGGAGGAGCTCCGCTCGTTAAATGTAGATCGGATGCGCCCTGCTCAACCATTACTTTGAATAATTCGTCTATAGCTGCCATGTCTATGTTATCGGAATTTTGGTTGGATTCTTAACCTAAGAGTTGGGTTTTCATTCGTTTTTAGGCTGAATTCCGGTGCTAACGCGTTGATCTGGGCTTCGGTCTAGATACAGTTCTGTGCTAAGTTGCTTTGATTATGTCGGCAGAAATATTGATCAATGTTAGACCTCAAGAGACTCGTGTTGCTTACACCGAGGGTGGTATTTTAACGGACTTCAAAATCGAGCGAAAAACATCCCCAACTTTGGTCGGGTCTGTTCATCGCGGTAAAGTGATTCGAGTCCTTCCAGGTATGCAGGCCGCGTTTGTTGATATTGGCCTAGAAAAAGCAGCCTTTCTTTATGTTGGCGATATTCGCGAAGATTTTGATGAATCTTTTTCTGATTCAGATCGCGAAGGCCCACTTGTATCCGAAGACGATCAAGATCAAGTCGTAGAAGCTCCAAAAACCCCAATTCAAGATTTGGTTTCCGAAGGCCAATTTATTTTGGTTCAGGTCGCCAAAGATCCCATTGGCACCAAGGGTGCTCGCCTGACCACTCATATCAGTTTGCCAGGAAGATTTATTGTATATTTGCCAACTGTTCGACACCTTGGAATTTCTAGAAGAATTGAGAGCGAAAAAGAGCGCGATCGTTTAAAAGATTTGGTGACCAAAATTAATCCCTCTGGTGGCGTCATTGTTCGCACAGCAGGTGAGGGCGCTTCTGAAGAAAGTTTAAAAAACGACGTTGAGTATTTGGACCGTCTTTCAAAAGAAGTTTTTAAAAACTATGAAAAGAAAAAAGGCACGGGCCTGATTCATCAAGAAATAGATGTCGAGCTTAGAGCATTAAGAGATTTGATGAACGAAAACGTTTCGAGTGTTTGGGTAGACGATCTTGAGGTTCACAAAAAGGTCACGAAATTTGTGGCACAGCTGATGCCCAAATATAAACAAAATATTATTTTGTATGAAGAAAAAAAGCCGCTTTTTGATCTATACGACATTGATATTGAGATCTCCCGCTCTATGGATCGAAAGATTTGGTTAAAATCTGGTGGCTATATTGTTATTGATGAGGACGAA
>CAZDHC010000107.1:0-11247 GCA_964505225.1 uncultured Bdellovibrio sp.
GATCACTACAACTCTTGCTACGGTTGGTAAAGCTCAGGCGATGAGCTATGATCAGATCGATAAGTCTCCTGAAGAGAAAGAGCGTGGAATCACGATCTCTACTACTCACGTTGAATACGAAACTGACAAGCGTCACTACGCTCACGTTGACTGTCCAGGTCACGCTGACTACGTAAAAAACATGATCACTGGTGCTGCGCAGATGGACGGAGCAATTCTAGTTGTTTCTGCTGCTGACGGTCCTATGCCACAAACTCGAGAGCACATCCTTTTGGCTCGTCAGGTTGGTGTTCCAGCCCTTGTTGTATTCATGAACAAAGTTGACATGGTTGACGATAAAGAACTTCTAGAGCTTGTTGAGCTAGAAATTCGTGAGCTTCTTTCTAAATACGAATTCCCAGGCGACACTATTCCAATAGTTCAAGGTTCAGCTAAGTTAGCTCTTGAGGGCGACACTTCTGAGCTAGGCCGTCCTTCTATCATGAAGTTGATGGAAGCTTGTGATGCTTACATTCCTGAGCCGGTTCGTGCTACTGACAAGACTTTCTTGATGCCAGTGGAAGACGTTTTCTCAATCTCTGGTCGTGGAACTGTTGTTACAGGTCGTGTTGAAAGAGGAATCGTTAAAGTTGGTGAAGAGATCGAAATCATCGGTATCCGTCCAACTCAGAAGACAACTGTTACTGGAATCGAAATGTTCCGTAAGTTGTTGGATGAAGGTCGCGCTGGAGACAACTGTGGTGTTCTTCTTCGTGGTACTAAGAAAGAAGACGTTGAGCGTGGACAAGTTCTTGCTAAGCCAGGAACTGTTAAGCCTCACAAAAAATTCAAAGCTGAAGCCTACATTCTTACAAAAGAAGAAGGCGGACGTCACACTCCATTCTTCAACGGATACCGCCCTCAGTTTTACTTCAGAACAACTGACGTTACTGGTGTCGTAACTTTGAAAACTGGAACTGAAATGGTTATGCCAGGTGACCGCGTTGAATTGGATGTTGAGTTGATCGCTCCAATCGCAATGGAAAAGGAACTACGTTTTGCGATCCGTGAGGGTGGCAGAACTGTTGGTGCCGGAGTTGTTACCGCTATTACTGAGTAATCAGTGTAGGTGACTGGTCTAAACCAGTTTAAAAAGCTTTTGGGGACATCTCGTAAGGGGGTCCCCTTCGGCTTTTAAAGTGGTTTGAGATTTCCAAGTTTTTTGTGCGGGTATTTTGGTTTTTAATTTGAATTTTAGATTTGAATTTTAGGATTGAAACGTGCAGGGCAGTAGCTCTAATTGGTAGAGCGAAGGACTCCAAATCCTTAGGTTGTGGGTTCGAGCCCCTCCTGCCCTGCCAATTAACCTAAAGTTTTGAAAGTAAGAAACGGAAAAATAGTATGGACAATACAAATTCAAAAATTCTGACACTTAGTTTTGCAATTTTTGGTGCTATTTGTGGATTTACACTTCATTTGTTGATTAAGGCATTTTCTGGCGCATTTGGTGTAGTGGCAAGATTGGCTGATTCAGACCTTGTTCGTCACGGAGTCCCTGTTGCTTTTGGAATTTTAGTGTTCGCGATTCTGCAGTTTAACCCAAAGGTTTTGACTTGGGGTGATGAGGTTGTTGTCGAAATTCGTAAAGTGGTTTGGCCATCACGAAAAGACACAACTGCTATGACAATTGTGGTTTTAATCATGGTTGCAATTTCCAGTGTCTTGATCACTGGTTTCGACTTAGCTTCAGGACTTGTCTTGAAGTGGGTGATGGGAAATTAACATGGAAAAAAAGTGGTACATCATTAACGTCCAGACGGGCTGTGAAGCAACGGCTAAAAATGCGATTGAAGAGCGAATCCGTTCTAAAAAAATGGAAGAGTTCTTTGGTGAGATTTTAATTCCTCAAGAAAGCGTTGTTCAGCTCGTAAAAGGGCAAAAACAGACTAAATCCCGTAAATTTTACCCAGGTTATATGTTTATCAACATGCATTTGAATGATGACTCTTGGCAGTTGGTTAAAAGTTCGTCTAAAGTGAGCGGCTTCGTTGGTGGTGGCCCTAAAACTCGACCTCCAGAGGTTCCTGAGTCTCAAGTTTTTGGAGTGACTCAGCGTATGGCTGGTGTTGCAGAGAAGCCAAGAGCGAAGATCAACTTCACCACTGGTGAAAATGTAACAGTTGTTGATGGTCCTTTCAGTAACTTCAATGGAACTGTAGAAGACATCAATGAAGAAAAAGGAAAGGTCAAAGTATTGGTTTCAATCTTTGGACGTCCGACGCCTGTTGAGCTTGATTTTATTCAAGTTGAAAAGGCTTAAGTTTTTGATTTTATCTGGCAGATTGGCTGCCAGTATTTATTAACTCGATTTATTTAACGATAAATCGACCATACTGTAAGGAGTGGGTATATGGCTAAAAAAGTGACCGCCATGATCAAACTTCAGATTCCGGCAGGGAAAGCAAATCCAGCTCCTCCCGTTGGACCGGCACTTGGACAGCATGGTGTGAACATCATGGAGTTCTGTAAGCAATTTAATGCTAGAACTCAGAAAATGGCTGATGATATTGTTCCAATTATCATCACTGTTTATCAAGATAGATCGTTCACATTCATCACCAAGACGCCTCCTGTGTCGAGTCTGTTGAAAAAGGCTGTAAAGATCCAATCAGGATCTAAGCAACCTCAAAAAGACAAAATAGGAAAAGTGAAAATTGCGGATGTGAAAACAATCGCAACAACCAAACTTCCTGATCTTAACTGCGTAAAAGTTGAATCAGCAATGTCTCAGGTTATTGGCACAGCCAAATCCATGGGACTAGAAGTGCAAGAGTAGGTGGTGAATTATGTCTGGTAAAAGATTTAAAACAGCTGCCAAAAAAGTAGATTCTCAGAAGAAGCACACAGTTGAAGAGACTTTCAAATTGGCAGTTGAAACTGCTGCAGCGAAATTCGATGAAACTGTCGATGTTGCTATTCGTTTGGGTGTAGATCCTAAGCAAGGTGATCAACAAGTTCGTGGTGCGATTGCTTTACCTCACGGTTTAGGCAAAGCAGTTCGAGTTGTGGTGTTCGCTAAGGGTCCAAAAGAAGCTGAAGCAAAAAATGCTGGAGCTGATTATGTTGGTTCTGATGATTTAGTTCAAAAGATCAACGATGGATGGCTGGATTTCGACAAAGCAATTGCAACTCCTGATATGATGGGAACTGTTTCCAAAGTTGCTAAGATTCTTGGACCTCGAGGTTTGATGCCAAACCCTAAGGTTGGAACTGTAACTATGGCTGTAGGCGATGCAGTTACTGCTGAGAAAAAAGGTAAGCTTGATTTCCGTATTGATAAATCTGGTATTGTTCATGCTGGAATCGGTAAGAAATCTAAGGGAGCTCAAAAGTTGAAAGAAAATTTCGACTCTTTGATGGCTGCTGTAATTAAAGCAAAACCTTCTAGCTCAAAAGGTACGTATTTGAAATCTATCACTGTAGCTTCAACTATGGGCCCAGGAATTAAGGTAGATCCAAATCCAATCATGAATGCTGGTGGAGAAGAGTAATTCTTAAGGAAACTTAAGGGTGAATTTTGATTTAAAATTATTTTAGTAAGATGCGGTCAGAGACAGTCGGTGCCCAGATGATTTTGGGCCTAAATGCAAGTGCAGCCAACCGAGACAAGGCAAGGATTTATTCCCAAACCTTCTGAATCGCAAATGAATGAAAGGAGGTCCATCATATGATGACTCGTGCAACGAAAGAGCAAGAGATCAAGTTTTTGACTGACAAGCTGTCCAAGTCAAAAGGGGCCTTCGTCGTTGATTTCAAAGGTCTTAAAGTTGAGCAGGTTACAAGCCTACGCAAAACTTTAAGCAAGTCTGAATCAGAGATGAAGGTTGTACGAAATACTCTTGCAAAACGGGCTCTGAAGGATTTCCCCAAAGTTGAAGAAGCGATTACAGGCTCAATGAAAGGAACCAATGCTATTGTGTTCTCTTTCGGAGAAGTAAACGCGACTGCCAAAGCGCTAGCTGACTTTGCAAAAGACAATGAGCTTTTGCAGATCAAAACTGGTGTTATGGATGGGGAAAAGCTGGATGATAAAAAGATCAAGTTCTTGGCGACTTTGCCTGGAAAAGATCAGCTTCGCGCGATGTTTTTGGGTGTTCTACAAGCTCCAGGGTCAAAATTGGCTCGCTGCTTGAACGAATATCAAAAGAAAATGTCTGGCGGAACAGATACCGCGCCATCAGCTTAGTAGCTGAACAGGGTTTTTCCTGGTGCAAGTAGTAATTAAATAAATTTATTGGAGGTTTTAAATGTCACTTACAAATGATCAATTAGTAGAAGAGCTTTCTAAAAAGACGGTTCTTGAAATCGCTGAACTTGTTAAAATGCTTGAAGAAAAATGGGGCGTTTCTGCAGCTGCTCCTGTAGCTGTTGTTGCTGGTGGCGCTGGTGGCGCTCCTGCAGAAGAGAAAACTGCATTTGACGTTGTCTTGAAAGACGGCGGAGCTAACAAAATCAACGTTATTAAAGAAGTTCGTGCAATCACTGGTTTAGGTCTTGCTGAAGCAAAAGCACTTGTTGAAGGTGCTCCTAAAACAGTTAAAGAAGGCGCAACTAAAGAAGACGCTGAGAAAATCAAAAAAGCTTTGGAAACTGCCGGAGCAAAAGTCGAAATCAAGTAATTGGTTTTCGCAAATTCAAGATCCCCAGGGTGTTTTTTGCCTCTGGGGATTTTGTCGTATTTGAATCTTGTATTTTAAGTATGTTTGGTTGAGCATCTATCAACTACCTGTGGGGTCTACGAACTTCCTCCGCCAAAAGAGTTCGCGCCTTGATCTGACGATTTCAGATCAAATTTGAGGTTCGGGAAATGTTCTCGAACATAGACTTTCGTTATGGGCTGCAATTTTTGCGGTCTTAGACAGGAGAAATAATGGGAATGACTCCGATCACAGCATCAAATATTCGTGTTCGTAAGTCTTTTGCACACAACAAACAGGTCATCGATATTCCGAATTTGATTGAACTTCAAAAAAGTTCATATGAGGCCTTTTTGCAAAAAGACATGGATCCAGATCGTCGCGGCGATGTGGGTTTAAATGGTGTTTTTAAATCAGTGTTTCCAATATCTGATTTTAACAACACATCTTCACTAGAGTTTGTATCTTACACTCTGGAGCCAGCTAAGTACGACGTGGACGAGTGCCGTCAGCGTGGTATGACTTTCGCGGCTCCAATTAAAGTAACTCTTCGTTTGATCGTTTTTGACGTAGACGAAGAAACAGAAGCGCGTTCAATTCGTGACGTAAAAGAGCAGGAAGTTTATCTTGGAGAAATTCCATTGATGACTGCCAACGGTTCTTTCATCATCAACGGAACTGAGCGAGTTGTCGTATCTCAGTTGCACAGATCTCCCGGTGTATTTTTTGACCACGATGGTGGAAAAAACAATGCTTCTGGCAAATTGATCTACAACGCACGAATTATTCCTTATCGTGGATCTTGGTTGGATGCTGAATTCGATCAAAAAGATCTATTGCACGTTCGAATCGATCGTCGTCGTAAATTCCCAGTGACTATTTTGTTGAAAGCTCTTGGCTACAACACGGATCAATTGCTTGAGTATTTCTATGACCTGGATATCGTTCAGGCCAAAGGCAAAAAACTATTCAGAGCTCTTGATATCGAAAGAATGTCTGGTCAGCGTGCGATCGTAGATATCTTTGATCCAAACACTGGCGAGGCCCTTGTAAAAGCGGGTCGTCGAATCACTCGTGCTGTCGTTAAAAAAGTACAGCAATTGGATATCAAAGAAATCGAAGTGACTCCTGAAGATCTTGAAGGAAAAATTCTTGCTAAGCCGTTGATCGATGAATCAACTGGTGAAATCATTGCTGATGCGAACGCTGAACTTACAAAAGGCGATATCGTAAAAGCTTTGGAAGCTGGAATTGATCAATTCCACATGATTTTCTTTGATGGATTGTCTGTTGGACCTTACCTTCGAAATACTTTGTTGGTTGATAAAGTTAACAACAAAGAAGAAGCATTGTTGAAGATTTATCAACACTTGCGTCCTGGTGAGCCTCCGGCATTGGAAGCAGCAACCAATTTCTTCCATAGACTATTTTTTGACCCAGAGACTTATGATCTATCTGAAGTTGGTCGTATTAAGATCAATCATAGATTTAATATTTCAATGGAAGAATGTCCGCCAGAGTTTAGAACTTTGACGAACAAAGATATTCTTTCAACTGTTAAGACATTGATCGACCTTAAAAATGGTCGAGGAATTGTCGATGATATCGATCACTTGGGTAACCGACGTGTTCGTTCTGTTGGTGAGTTACTTGAGAATCAATACCGAATCGGATTGGTTCGAATGGAAAGAGCAATTCGCGAAAGAATGAGCTTGCAAGACGTTGAGACAATGATGCCTCACGATCTTGTGAATGCAAAACCAGTGAATGCAGTAGTTAAGGAGTTCTTCGGATCTTCTCAATTATCTCAGTTCATGGATCAAACAAACCCACTTTCTGAAATTACCCACAAGCGACGTTTGTCAGCTTTGGGACCCGGTGGTTTGACTCGTGATCGTGCTGGATTTGAAGTTCGAGACGTTCACCCTACTCACTATGGTCGTATTTGCCCAATTGAGACTCCAGAGGGACCAAACATCGGTTTGATCGCTTCTTTGGCGACTTATGCGCGAATCAATCATTATGGATTTATTGAAACTCCTTATCGTAAGGTTGATGCTGCTAATGTTTCATCAAGCATCAATTATATGTCGGCTCTTGAAGAGGCTGGACATAAGATTGCTCAAGCCCCTCGTGAAGAGGCTGGCCAAAAAGCAATTCAAGAAGACACTGTTATTTGCCGTGTAGACGGTGAGTACGAAGTGACTCCGAAGGAACAAGTTTCTTTGATGGACGTTTCTCCATCTCAGTTGGTTTCGATTGCAGCATCTTTGATTCCATTTTTGGAGCACGATGACGCCAATCGAGCTTTGATGGGATCGAACATGCAACGTCAAGCGGTTCCATTGTTGCGTTCACGCGCACCACTTGTTGGAACTGGAGTCGAGCGATTAGTTGCTCGTGACTCTGGTACCTCAATGGTTGCAATGAATGATGGTATTGTTGAAGAAGTGGATGCTTCTCGAATCGTAGTTCGCCGTCTTGCAAAAGGTGGAGAGCTTGGTGCGAACGTTGATATCTACAATTTGACGAAGTATCAGCGTACGAACCAAAACACATGTTTCAATCAAAAACCTATCGTTAAATCGGGTGATCGCGTTTCTAAAAACGATATCATCGCTGACGGCCCTTCGACCGAGCTTGGTGAATTGGCGCTTGGACAAAATATCCTAGTGGCCTTTACTCCTTGGCAGGGTTACAACTTCGAGGATTCTATCCTTATTTCTGAGCGTTTGATCAAAGATGACACTTACACTTCAATTCACATTGAAGAATTTGAGTGTGTTGCTCGTGATACAAAACTTGGAAAAGAAGAGATCACTCGTGATATCGCCAACGTTGGTGAAGAAGCTCTTAAAGATTTAGATGCTTCTGGAATTATCCGTATCGGAGCTGACGTTAAGCCAGGTTGTATTTTGGTTGGTAAGGTGACTCCTAAAGGGGAAACTCAGCTATCTCCAGAAGAAAAACTACTTCGCGCGATTTTCGGGGAAAAAGCAGGAGATGTTCGAGATACTTCTCTACGAGCTCCATCTGGAGTTTATGGAATCGTTATCGATGCTCAGGTTTACTCTCGTGAAGGTGCTGATCGTGACGAGCGATTGTCAGCCATCATCGAAGATAAGCGTCGCAAGTTAGAAAAAGATCTGTCTGTAGAGCAAAACGTTATTAAAAATAATGCCATCGGAAAACTTAAGGACATCTTAGTTGGTAAAACAACTATCGGAGTTCTTTTAAATGAAGATGGAAGTCAAAAATTGTTAAGCAAAGGTCAGGACATTACCTCTGCAGATTTAGAAACAATTCCATTTGAATTGTTGGCTTATATCCCTCTTGAGCAGGACATCGAGTTCCAAGTTACTAAGATTTTAGATGGCGCTCGAAATCAGTTGGATGCCGTGAAGATGGTATTTAACGAGAAGATCGATCGTCTTCGTAAGGGTGACGAGCTTCCTCCTGGTGTTATCAAGATGGTTAAAGTTTACGTTGCAATTAAGCGTAAACTTCAAGTCGGAGATAAGTTTGCGGGACGTCACGGAAATAAGGGTGTGGTTTCTAAGGTATTGCCTCTAGAAGATATGCCATATTTAGCTGACGGTACTCCGGTCGACATGGTTCTAAATCCACTGGGCGTTCCTTCTCGTATGAACATCGGACAGGTTCTTGAGGTTCACTTGGGTTGGGCTGCGCACGAGTTGGGTAAACAACTTTCTGCACACTTAGATAAGTGGAACACTGACGTAGTTCGAAAAGATCTTAAATCTGTATTTAATGACAAAGAGATCTCAGAGAAAGTCGATAAAGCGGATGAGCAGTCTTTGAAAAAGATTGTAACAACGATGAAACATGGTGTTCACGTTGGAACTCCAGTTTTCGACGGAGCTCGAGAGTCTGATGTTAAAGATCTTCTTGCTAAAGCTCAGTTACCTTCAACTGGAAAAACAATTCTATTCGACGGACGATCTGGAGTTCCATTCCAGAATCCGGTGACTGTTGGAATTATGTACATGTTGAAGCTGCATCACTTAGTTGAAGAAAAGATTCACGCACGTTCTATTGGACCTTACTCTCTTGTTTCTCAGCAGCCTTTGGGTGGTAAAGCTCAATTCGGTGGTCAGAGACTTGGAGAGATGGAGGTTTGGGCGATTGAGGCATACGGTGCTGCTTATTCATTACAAGAGTTCCTAACTGTTAAGTCTGATGACGTGGCAGGAAGAACTCGAATGTATGAAAGTATCGTTAAGGGTGAAAACATCCTTGAGCCAGGATTGCCAGAATCATTCAACGTTCTTGTTAAAGAACTTCAGTCATTAGCTCTAAACGTAGAGTTGATGGAGTCAGATATTTTGACGGACGAAGTAATTGACGAAAATGAAGATGGTGACATGAACGGTGGAGCGCCTCAGGGCTCTTCAGGTGCAGAAGGCGGAGGACAGGCTCACTAACACTGAGTCTGTTTGAATGCGGGTGCTGTCAATAACAGGCGGCACTAAAGTTGGGATTTAAATATAAATACTAAACAAGTATGAGGTGACCCTTGAGAGACTTGTTAAATTTTTTCGATAAACCAAAAGATCCACTTTCGTTTGATGCTGTACGAGTATCATTGGCTTCTCCTGAGATGATCAGAGATTGGTCATTTGGCGAGGTAAAAAAGCCAGAGACGATTAACTACCGAACTTTCAAGCCAGAACGAGACGGATTGTTCTGTGCAAAGATTTTCGGTCCTATTAAAGACTATGAGTGCTTATGCGGTAAGTATAAGCGAATGAAATATCGCGGCGTTGTCTGCGAAAAGTGCGGAGTAGAAGTTACTCAGTCTAAAGTTCGACGTGAGCGATTAGGTCACATCGAATTGGCGACTCCAGTGGCTCACATCTGGTTCTTGCGATCATTGCCTTCAAGAATTGGTAACCTTTTAAATCTCTCTTTAAAAGAAGTTGAAAAGGTACTTTATTGCGAAGCTTATGTGGTCATTGATCCTATGGAAACAACGCTTGAAGAAGGCGCTGTTTTGACAGAAGAAGCTTACCAGAATGCTCTGACTGAATTCGGTCCTACTTTCAAAGCTGGAATGGGTGGAGAATCAGTTCGAGAGCTTCTTAGAAAGATCGATCCAGAATATCTTTCTCGCAAATTGCGATTGGAAGTTAAAGAAACGAAGTCAGAAGCTCAAATCAAGAAATTGACTAAGCGGTTGAAAGTTGTTGAAGCTTTCAAAGGTTCAATCAATAAGCCAGAGTGGATGATGCTTGAAGCACTTCCGGTTCTTCCGCCAGACCTTCGACCTCTAGTTCCTTTGGATGGTGGTCGATTTGCGACTTCAGATCTAAATGATCTTTATCGTCGTGTTATCAACCGAAATAATCGTTTGAAGCGACTTCAAGAGTTGAATGCTCCAGACATTATCATTCGAAATGAAAAACGAATGTTACAAGAGGCAGTAGATGCTCTTCTTGATAACGGTCGTCGTGGTAAAACTTTTACAGGTCCAAACAAACGTCCACTTCGCTCTTTAAGTGACATGCTTAAGGGTAAGCAGGGTCGATTCCGTCAGAATCTTTTAGGTAAACGAGTCGACTACTCTGGTCGTTCTGTTATCACAGTTGGTCCTAACTTGAAGTTACATCAGTGTGGACTTCCAAAAGTTATGGCATTGGAACTTTTCAAGCCGTTTGTTTACAACAAATTGGAAGAAAAAGGTTTCGCAACAACTATCAAGCAAGCTAAGAAAATCGTTGATCAGCAAGCTGTAGAAGTTTGGGATATTCTTTCAGACGTAGTTAAAGAGCATCCAGTTCTTCTAAATCGTGCGCCAACTCTTCACAGATTGGGTATCCAGGCATTTGAGCCTGTATTGCACGAAGGAAAAGCGATTCAGTTGCATCCGTTGGTTTGTACGGCGTTCAATGCCGACTTTGACGGTGACCAAATGGCAGTTCACGTTCCGTTGTCAGTTGAAGCTCAAGTTGAGGCTCGAGTTTTGATGATGTCGACGAACAACATTCTTTCTCCAGCCAATGGACGTCCAATCATCAATCCATCTCAGGACGTTGTCTTGGGATTGTATTGGTTGACTCGAATCCGTCCTGGTGCCAAAGGAACTGGAAAAATTTATGCTTCTGTACAAGAGGCTGAATACGCATTTGAACAAGGAATGTCTGACCTTCAGGCTGCGTGTAAAGTTCGTATCAATGGAAAAATTCAAGAAACAACAATTGGTCGTTCAGTATTGGCGTCAATTGTTCCAAAAGAAGTTCCATTTAACGAAGTAAACGTGGTGATGAACAAGAAACAAATTGCGGCGTTGATCGACAAGACTTTCCGTCTTGCTGGTGCAAAAGCAACTTGTATTCTTGCAGACAAAATCATGGAGTTAGGATTTAAATTTTCAACTCAAGCTGGTATCGCGATCGGTATCGACGACATGGTTATTCCTGCAACTAAAGCTAAATATATTTCAGATGCTGAAAAGCAAGTTTCTGAGATTCAGCAGCAGTATGACGAAGGTTTGATTACAGATGGTGAGCGCTACAATAAAGTAGTGGATATCTGGGCTCAAACTGCCGAT
>CAZDHC010000108.1:0-11237 GCA_964505225.1 uncultured Bdellovibrio sp.
GATGGACATTCAAATGGTGACCGAAGTGTCTTCGGCCATGGGGGGGAAGCTGATTCCTCGCGAAGAATTTTTAAAAAGAATTGGTATTTAAAAAAATCTCAAATTGAGACGAACTTTTTTTGGTCGAAAATCTGAATCTGTAGACTATTTCGTCAATGTGAGCTGAACATAAATGAATTTCGGACTTAAAATCCCCTCTGAAATCCCCGATAATTTAAGCAGGAGATCTTATGCCAGCACAAAGATATTTCACCAAAGAAAAAGCATCAGTTGAAATCTACGGCAAATCTGGGAACTTAATTGCAGATTTAAAAGATGTCAGTGTCACAGGTGCTTGCATCGAATGGCAGCAAGAAGATGTTGAAATAGTGATTGGTGATTTGGTTCGACTCACAGTTGTTCTAAGAGCCCTAAATCGTCGTCACAATTTGAATGCAGAAGTGGTGTGGCGCGATGGCAAAAAATCAGGGATCAATTTTATTAAGTCAGACGAAGTTCTTGAAAAAATGATGGACCGCTCGGCGGCCTAAAGCGTACGCCAGATCCACTGAATCATCAAAATCCAAACAGATAGCAAGGTGACTGCGATAAAAGCTTGTCGCCAATTTTGTTTCAAATGCTTGAAGCTAAATCGTTTGTTTTGCTCGATCAGTTTTTTGTCCTGCTGGTCTTTTAGTTTTTGCGCAAGACCTTGAAGCAAAACAATTCGGTGAGGCATTTCTAATTGCTGAAATTGAATTCCAACAAGCATTTCTGATTTACCATGTGGCTCCAATCGAATGACAAGACCATGGCAGGCCATTTGAGGTTTGCCAGGAACTGTGAATTCGATTTTGATAAACTCGCCCACCACGGGACAAAGCTCGTTTGGAGCAGTGAAAGCCAATCCAGACAGTGAAATGTTTTGAATTTCAGTGCCCTCTTCCCAAGGAATTTGTCTTGGGCCCGCAACACGAATCAAAGTGTTGTCTTGCGGTTGCAAAATGTAGCGTGGGGACCTGGAATGATATTTTGCTAAAGATTGATTCATCAATAGACTTATCGGCGTTAGTCCTGAAAATATTCACGACTTAGACTAAAAAAAAGTCTGGTTAGGGAAGGCGGCCATAGTCCAGTTGGGGTGCGGTTGCTATGCGGCCATGTTGCGGCATTGAAGCTTGGCAGCATTCCTTAAAGCTTATAGGGTCGCTTTAAAATTGTTTGGGCTAGACCTGACAATTCCTTGATATTCCAAGGCCTTAATTTGATCTAAAATGAAACATGACTAAAAAATTGCCCGAAAATACATCTGAAGCCATCTCGAGCGGCATCGAAGCTTCGCCTAAGCCAATGAAAGCCCCTCGTGCGGTTAAGGCAAAATCAGATAAGCCAAAAAAGCCAAGAAAACCGAAAATATTGGAACATCCATTGTCTTCAGAGACTGAATTTACCAATCGAGAAATTGGTTGGCTGAATTTCAATCGGCGAGTTCTATTTGAGGCCGAAGATCCAAGGTCCCCTTTGTTAGAGAGACTAAAGTTTTTAAGTATTAGCAATTCGAATTTAGATGAGTTTTTCATGAAACGAGTGGGTGGGCTTAAGCGCCAAGTCGCCTTTGGAATTTCGCCAAAGTCATCGGACGGAAAAACGCCAACCCAACAATTGGCTGAAATTCGCAAGATCGCTTTGCAAATGGTGAAGGATCAAGGGAACTGTTTTGCGAAATCTTTAAAGCCGGCATTAGAAAAAAATCGCATTCGACTTGTGAAGTGGCCCGACCTAACTGAGAAAGAAAAAGAAGTCGCAAAAAAATATTATCTCAAAAATGTCTTTCCCGTGTTGACACCATTGTCAGTGGATCCTGGGCATCCGTTTCCATTTATCTCGAATTTGTCCACTTCGCTAGGTGTGACCTTGAATGCTCCGAACAGTGACGAGAGGATGTTTGCTCGAGTCAAAGTTCCACAAGTGTTAACCCCTTGGATAAAAATTGAAGGACAAGTTGCGGGCGAATATAAGTTCATTTCATTAGTGGAATTGATCAAAGAAAACATGGGTGAGTTATTTCCAGCCATGCAAGTGCAGCAAGTGATGCCGTTTCGTTTGTCGCGAAATGCTGACATGACCCGGGACGAAGAAGACGCTGAAGATCTTTTGCAGATGATCGAAGAAGAGCTCAAAATGCGCAGATTTGCGGAGGTGGTGCGCTTAGAGCATAGCCCCAATCCGGATCCATGGATGTTGAAGTTTTTGATGGATGAGTTGGAATTGACCGAAGATGACATTTACGAAGTCGCGGAAGAGTTGGACTACACCGGTCTGTCGACGATCGCGGATTTGAATGTGCCAGAGCTGAAATATGCGCCGTGGCCATCGACAATCCCGCTTAATTTTTTAGAAGATGATCATACGAAAATTTTTGACGTGATTCGCAATGCGGATCAATTGGTGCATCATCCTTACGAAAGTTTTTCGGCATCGGTAGAAAAATTTATCCGTGGTGCCGCAGAGGATCCGAAAGTTTTGGCAATTAAAATGACATTGTACCGCACTGGTGACAACTCGCCGTTTATTAAAAGCTTGATTCGTGCAGCCGAAGAAGGAAAGCAAGTCGTCTGCTTGGTTGAGTTGAAGGCGAGATTCGATGAAGAGCGAAATATCTATTGGGCTCAAGCCCTTGAGAACGCGGGCGTTCACGTCGTTTACGGAATTGTAGGACTAAAAACCCACGCTAAAACTGTCCTAGTCGTCAGACAAGAAACTGAAGGACTTCGATGTTACGCACACATTGGCACTGGCAATTACAATATTGCGACATCGAAGTTTTATACCGATATGGGATTGCTGACTGCGAACGAAGAGATCACCGCCGAGCTGGTTGAGTTTTTCCATTACTTAACTGGGCGATCTTTAAAAAATGATTACAAGCGATTGTTGATTGCTCCGATCAATATGTTTACACGATTTAAGCAAATGATCGATCGCGAAGCTGAGTTTGCTAAGCAAGGACGGCCAGCTCAGGTCATCGCTAAGATGAACAATATGGAAGAAAATGACATCTCGATGGCCTTATACAATGCTTCGCAAAAAGGCGTGGCTGTCGATATGATTGTTCGAGGCTTTTGCTGTTTGCGACCTGGCGTAAAGGGACTGAGTGAAAATGTTCGAGTGATATCAAATATTGGTCGATTTTTAGAGCACTCGAGAATTTTTTATTTCCGTAATGGTTCCGAAAATCCTGTCGATGGTGATTTTTATATTGGATCGGCGGATTGGATGTATCGAAATCTGCACGCCAGGGTTGAATGTGTTGTGCCTATTTTGGATCGGCATTTGAAGGAAAAAATTTGGGAAACTTTGCAAATGCATCTTAAAGATCAGCGTATGACCTGGGACATGAATTCCGACGGTAATTATACGCAACGAAAAGGAACGGATGTTGGAGTTCAGCAGCATTTGATGAATTTGGCTAAGCAGCGAGCTTTAGCGACTGAAGAAATTCAAGAGAGTTAGAATGAAAATTGTATTGTTTCGTCATGGTGCCGCTTTAGATCGCGAGGACTCGCAAAAATTGAAGTTGGAAGATTCGTTACGGCCCTTAGTAGAAAAAGGCTGTGTTCGAACAGCCAAAATGGCCAAGATCTTGCGGGATTTCGATATGGAAATTGATTTTATTGTTTCCTCTCCCTATTTACGTGCCGTTGAGACTGCCGATATTTTGGCTACGGATTTAGATTGTAAGCAATATTTTGAAAGTATAGAGCTGGTGCCATCCGCTCCACCTGCGGCGTTTGCCCAGTGGTTAAATAAACATTCCAAAACAGCAACATCAGTATTGGTTGTAGGACACGAGCCCCATTTAAGTCATTTCGCCAGTTGGTTGATAGCCGGTGAATCAGAATCTATTTTGGATTTAAAAAAATCAGGAATGGCTTGTATCGAAGTTGAAAGTTTAACCGAGATTAAGCCGCGCTCGGGAATTTTGCAGTGGCTGATTCAGCCGAAGATGATCGAATAGGATTAGGCAGTTAGGGCTGCTACGATTTTAGGGCTGCTACGCAGTGAAAATCATTTGGCCGGCAAGCTGAACAACTAGGCCATCTTTTAGTCCCACGTGTGGAATGATGATTTTGTGAATTCCCGATTGCCGCATCACAGTTTGAGCCACCAAGGCGGCCGGAATAATCACATCAGCTCGATCAGGTCGAAGCTTCAATTGTTCAATTCTGGTTTTCATCGACATCTTTTGCAATTTTAGGATGATCAAATCCAACTCGGCCAAAGTTAAAAAGGTTCTTGAAGCTCCCTTCAAAAGCAATGGCTTTAATTTCCCCAAGGTTTCCAGGTTGCCACCAGTGCCAATCGCGAATTCAGGCTTGTTGGCTGGGCTATTGGTTTGCAAAAAGTGAGTCAGAGGCTTTAAGAAGTCGCCTATCACCACTGGCAGTTGAAACTCGCTCAGTTTTCGTTTTTTCATCATCTCAATGGTTCGGACTGTTCCAAAAGGAAAACTGTGGGTGGCTGTCATCATGCCTTTGTCTGAAAAGGTCAATTCGACGCTGCCGCCGCCGATGTCGATCAGGAGGGCTTGGTGGGTGTCTAAATCCACTTGGCGACGAACGGCTTGGTGAATCAACCTGGCTTCTTCGACTCCATCGATGACTTCGATATTGATATTACTTTTTCTGCGAATCAATTCGACAAAGGCTTTTTGATTTTTTGATTCGCGTAGAGCACTTGTCCCAACGGCTCGGATGCCGCTGACGTGGTATTTTTCGGTGAGATTTTTGAACTTTTTAAAAGTGCGGGCGGAAAGCTTGAGATTTTTAGGTGAAATCTGGCCATTAGCAAAAACATCAGCACCCAGTCGAATCGGGAAGCGGAATTTTTTAAGAACTTTAAGGTTGTGCAAGCTGTGTTCGGCAATGATCATGCGAATAGCATTGCTGCCAATATCGATCGCCGCCAAAAAGGAACTTCCAGAGGCGACCTTTTTAAGAAGCTTCTTGCCGGCTTTTTTAGTGGCCTTTTTGGCAGTTTTTTTGCCCTTGTTCGAAGCTTTCTTTTTAGCCTTCATCTTTGCGTCATCGCCTTCAAGTTCATCCTTATTTTGGGTGTCCGGTTGCATTGTCAGGATTTGGTTTTTTTCCTCGCCAGACCTTGCAATTTTATCTAGCATAAGGTTTTTTCAACAGAATTGGAAGTCTTTGATGGAACGTCAGGTAGATAGTCAAATAGATCAAATTAAAAATCTCATCTTGGGAATGGGTGGCTATGTCGAGCGAGCTTCCGAGTTGGCGGTTCAAGCTTTGACCCAAAGAAATGCCGAGGGATTTGCTGAAGTTCATTCCATTGAACAAAAAATTAATGAAGATCACGTTAAAGTCGACAATGCCTGTGTGACTTTTTTAGCAAAGCAAAGTCCTGTCGCGCGAGATCTTCGATTGATCATTTCTATTATCAAAATCAACACCGATCTTGAGCGCATGGGGGATCAATCTGTGAATATCGCCCACACGGGCAAAGATTATTTGACCCGAATGCCCGTAGCTAAAGAGTTAGTAGATATTGTGGCGATGTCGACCATTGTTCGAAAGATGGTCAAAGAATCTTTAGATAGTTTTGTTCGGGAAGATGAAAAGCAAGCGCAAAGCGTGCTCTTGATGGACGACGAAGTCGATCGTTTGAAATCGAAAGTGTTTCGAGATTTAACTGCCTATATTAAATCTCATCCAGACAATGTAGATGCAGCACTTGATATTATATTAGTAGCCAGAAATCTTGAGCGATTGGGCGATCATGCGACCAATATTGCTGAAGATGTGATCTTCGTTTCGACGGGGAAGGATGTTCGACATGGTGGAAAGTACTCAAACACCTAGTTCTCAAATTTTGGTTGTCGAAGACGAAGTTGAAATCCGCGAATTGATTTCTTTGCTTCTTTTGCGCCAAGGACATCGAGTTCAACAATGTGGAACCGCCATCGAAGCTTTTGATAGTCTGAAAAAGAATTCCTACGATTTAATGGTTTTGGATTGGATGCTGCCCCATATGAGCGGCATTGATTTGTTAAAAAATATTTCAGCTGAGACCAAATCAACGCTGCCTGTTTTGATGGTCACAGCAAAGTCTGAACCCGATGACATTGTCTTGGGATTAGAGTCCGGCGCTGATGACTACATTACGAAACCCTTTGAGCCAGCTATTTTTTCAGCTCGGGTTAAAGCACTTCTTCGTCGAAAGCAGGTCGCAATCGTCGACAATAAAGAAATCGTTCATCTTGGGGCTTTGTCTATCAACCTAGCGACTTACGAAGTTAAACTTGGGCAGCAGTTGGTGCATTTGACCCCATCAGAATTTAAGATTTTAGCAACCATGGCGACTAATTTAGGACGTGTTCTGACTCGAGATCAATTGATCAACGTAGTTCAAGGGGATGGCGTGACTGTCACTGGCCGAACCATTGACACTCATGTTTTTGGATTGCGAAAAAAAATGGGTGAAACTGGTGATTTGATCGAGACCATTCGCGGTGTCGGCTACCGAGTAAAACCCGCATGAGGTCTTTTTTTCCTTGGAATCTATTTTGGAAATTTTTTGTTTGGTTTTTAGGATTAATCAATTTTATTTTTTTGGTCACTTTCGCCATTGCTTCTTACGTAATTGATTTTCAGTTCCAAGCAGGAAACTCGATAGCCGTCATCGGGATTTTTTTTGTTTTATCGCTCATCGGAGCGGCGGCGTTTGCCTATCGATTTTCAGTTCCAATTCGCGGTATTGTCCTTCGCGGATTGCGATTGTTAAGTAAAAAACAGATGTCGAGTATGGATGAAGGGACCGAAGATCCCGATGCTCTTTTAGACGGGGAGCAAAGCGAATATTTTGAACTTGAAATGGTCATGGATAAAATTCGCAAAAAAATGCGAAAGCGTCGTGTGCAATTGGCCAAAGAAAGACAGGAGTCTCAAGCTTTGATGTCCTCTTTAGAGGACGCTATCGTCAGCGTGGGTGTTCAGCAAAAGGTGCAATTTTATAATTCAAGATTTGCAAATCAGTTTTTAGAAAAACCAATTTTGGACCTTCTGATCAAAGGAGATGGTGTGCCTTTGGCGCAGGTGTTTCGGGAGCCAGAAATTTTGGATCTATTTTCTAAAACATTAAGTTCAGGTGATTCCAATTCAGCAAGAATTAAAATCAATTCCATCATAGAAGGAAAGCCAAGATTTTATTCAGTGAAAGTGTCGCCGCTTAAAAGTTTGACTGCGAGCGATCATGATCGGCAAATCTATGGAGCCATGGCGGTTTTTCATGATGTGACTGAATTGAAGTTGACCGAGCAAATTCGTATTGAATTTGTCGAAAACGCTTCCCATGAATTGCGAACGCCTTTGACGTCGATCAAGGGATATGTGGACACAGCGAAAGAGGATTTGGCGGCTGGCAGTACGGCGCAACTGGGACATTTTTTGGGTGTCATTTCTAAAAATGCCAATCGTCTGGTGGAGCTGGTCGATGATATGCTGACTTTGTCTTCGCTAGAGGCTGGATTGGGAATTAAAAAAGATGAGATTGTGCCAGATAAATTGACTCAAGATATGGTAGAAAGACTATCGCCTTTGGCTGTAGAAAAACAAATTATGATCCGGGTGTTCAGCGAGTCCTCTAATTTTTATGCCGACCAGGGAAAAGTGGAGCAGGTCTTAGAAAATCTTTTAAGCAACGCCATAAAGTACATTCCTGTTGGTGGAAAAATCGAAGTGAAATGGTTTGAAGACAAATCAAAAATAAACTTGCATGTGTCGGATAATGGACCAGGCATAGCTGAAGAACATCAGTTGCGACTTTTCGAGCGTTTCTATCGAATTGATAAAGGCCGAGCTCGGGATGTTGGCGGAACAGGTCTTGGGCTTTCAATTGTAAAACACATCATGCAAAGTCATGGTGGAACCGTCCAATTGAAAAGCGGACTAGGGCAAGGCGCAGAGTTTATCTGTAGTTTTCCGAAATAGATTTAATTACCAAATTTTTACTGAACTTGCGGAATCATGACGGCACTGTCGGCCGCAAAAGTGATCGTATCGACAAAATTAACCCAAGTGTTGCCACTGGCTGCGTTTGGACCATCATAGATAAAGCTGATTGTTCTTGTTCCATTGCCACCCCAGGCGCCACCAACCGCGCCAACCTCGACGGAAATGACGATTCTGTCGCCAATTGAAAAGTTTGTTGAAGTTGGAGCTGCTGCAGTATTGGTTTTTGCCGTTCCCGATGAGGCAGCAGTGCATTCGGTGGCGTTGTATGCAGATGTGTGTAGAGTACTGACAATTCCACCAACGGCAGCGGACCAGCGATAGAGCTTAAAGCGATAACCAGAATTGGTACCATTGGCAGATTGGGAACAATAGAACTGACCATTGATATTGCCAGAAATCGTAATCGCTGAAGCAATGGGTGGTGTGATCCAAATTAAGTAATCTCCCCCCGCTGTGATTTGAGTTTGTGGTCGACATGGTGGCGCTGTTGCTGTTGGCTTCCAAGTTTTTGTAACAGCCGCTGTCCCTTGAGTTGTATTGGCCAAGCGGTAGACTGTGTTATTAGTTCCGTTGGAGCAGCCATATCCAACTCCGGCAGTGGCGATTGTTCCTAGCTTTGAGGCCGCATCATGAAGAAATATTTTAGTGGCTGCATGGGAATCTGTCGGCAGCATTGTTAGAATGATCAAAAATACACATAGAGCTAAATTGATCATTAGTTTGTATTCTCGCATTTATAAGTCATAGCAACAGTCACGTTGGCTAAATTAGTTCCCACGGTAGCCAAGTTAACTTTAAACAAATCACCTGCGTTAATTGTCGCAGTCGTCGGTGCACCGCCTGAGGCTGACTCGGTACTGGCAGCTAAGGTCACATTGGTGCCGTAGATATTGGCTGTGCTGGTACAAGCCGGACCAGCAGCCGTACAGCGTGCAATATTAAATGTTGAACCAGTGGAGCCGGCGGTGTCTGCCGTGATCTGAGAATCCGTGATCGTACAATTTGTCACACCCTTTGGAACTTGTGCCCGTACCACCTGAACACCTGCTACCACAGAGCCAGGAAAGAACCACTGCAGGGTATAGAAAGTTTTGTGAACATGATCAGCTCGCGCTAAAGATGTTGATGTGCCATTGTTAGAAGCGGCAATTCCTGCAGTTCCAGCAGTAGCCATATTGGAAACCAAAAGAACATTTGTGGAAAGGCGAGCATCAGCTAAAGTTCCCGCCGAAATCACTGAAGCATCTAATGATCCAATTGAAATACAAGAGAACTGATCTGAGACTGCGCTCCAAGATAAAGTTTGGTTGGCGGCACAATTTGGTGAGTTAAATAAACTGCCGGCTACAGAGCTTTGTAAATCACTCAATGTGATCGATGAACCAGCCCAGTTGACTCCATTGTATTTGAAAAAATGACCTGAAGTTGGTGCAGTTGAAGAGATGTCTATGCTTTGAATCTTGGCAACTGCAGGATTTGGATAAGTTCCAGAAAGATCTCCGCCTGCAGAGCCATTAGGCGCTCGTGAATCTGACAATCTGGCATCTGTCGCTTGAACAACAGTTCCTGCAGTTGTTCCACCAGACGCAGCTAATTGAACAGCTCCGACTGCAGAAGTTGTCGCCGCCGAAATATTTAGAACAGGAGCAGTTGCTGTCCCTGAGTTTGTTAAAGGAGCAGAAACAGAAACTGAAGAAACAAAACCTCCAGCAGAAGAGTCCGTGTCATTGGCGCAATCCCACCTTGAATTAGTATTATCCCATTTCAAAACTTGCTGATCGGCACAGGAAACGTTGTTGGGTTTATAAGTTAAATATTTTGCAACCGCGCTGCCAATATCACTTGCATCTAAGGTTACAGCTCCAGTTTTTCCAGCAACTGAAGAAACTGGAAACGAAATGGCTGCACTGGAAGCAGAAGTGATTCGTCCCTTAGCATCGATCACCAAATTTGGAATCATTGTGTTCGAGCCATATCCGCCTGCGGTAACTCCGGATGTAGTCAATGTTGGATTTGGGTATGTTCCAGAAAGATCTCCGCCTGCAGTGCCAGTGGGAGCGCGACCATCTGTTAATCGAGAATCATTTCCCATCACGATTTCTGTTGCACCAGCATCTCCGCTTGCCGCGACATCTAAAACTGCTGACGTTCCAAGACCTGAAATGTCTGCAGCGACCAAAGTCACAGCTCCTGTTTTTCCAGCGACGGAAGAAACAGGCGCGCTGGCAGGAGATTGCGGTTCCCATTGGGAGCTTCCGTTGTTCCAAGTTAAAACTTGGCCAGCAGTAGGGGCCGTAGCGGCAACTGTTCTTGATTGCAATTTAGCGACTGCTGGATTTGGATAGGTTCCAGAAAGATCTCCGCCAGCAGAGCCATTAGGAGCGCGACCATCCGTTAAACGAGTGTCATTTCCCATTACGACTTCAGTCGCAGCCGCATCACCACTAGCTGCAATATTTTTAATAGCAACAGTTCCAAGGTCTGAAATGTCAGCGGCGACTAAGGTCACGACTCCAGTTTTACCTGCTACAGATGTGACCGGCGCGCTGGCAGGAGTTTGTGGTTCCCACTGTGAGCTTCCATTGTTCCAGGTTAAAACTTGTCCAGCAGTAGGAGCTGTAGCAGCAACAGTTCGAGCTTGAATTTTTAAGGCATTTCCAATTCTAGAGTCGTCACCTGCAGCGACAGTGTTGGCGGCTGTGCCGATTGGCAATCGAGCATAGTCGATCGTACCTGTTGAGATTGCGGCCGCATCTAATGAGTCAATTGAAATACAAGTGAACTGATCGGAAACTGCCGACCAAGATAGTGTCTGGCTTGCCGAGCAATTTGGTGAGCTAAATAAATTTCCGGCAACTGAACTTTTAAGGTCAGATATAGTAATTCCGGCACCAACCCAGCTTGCCCCCGAGTATTTAAAAAATTGACCAGAAGTTGGAGCAGTCGAAGTGACTCCAACGCCTTGTATTTTTGCGACGGTTGGATTTGGATAGGTTCCAGAAAGGTCACCACCAGCCGTGCCGGATGGAGCTCGCGAATCAGAAAGTCTTGTGTCATTAGCTTGAACAACAGTTCCTGCTGTTGTTCCACCCGACGCAGCCAATTGCACGGCTCCGATTGCTGATGTCGTCGCGGCAGAAATATTTAAGACCGGCGCAGTTGCTGTGCCCGAGTTTGTTAAAGGAGCAGAAACAGAAACTGAAGAAACAAAACCTCCAGCAGAAG
>CAZDHC010000109.1:0-11185 GCA_964505225.1 uncultured Bdellovibrio sp.
TTAATTCAGCAGAAAACAATGCTCAGTTGGATTCACTAGGAATCGCTGGAATTGATTATTCAACAAAAGAAGGTGCTCTTGAAGCTCTTGGAGCTTTAGATGGCGCTCAGAACAACGTCAACGGAATGAGAGCAAATCTTGGAGCTCTTCAGAATCGTTTGACTTCAACTGTTGATAACTTGGGAGTTTTGGAAGAGAACATGTCAGCTGCAAATTCACGAGTTCGTGATACAGACGTAGCGGCAGCTTCTTCTGAAATGACAAGAAACAACATTTTACTACAAGCTTCAACAGCAACTTTAGCGCAGGCGAATCAATCAAGTCAGCTTGCTTTGAAGTTGATCGGTTAAGTCGGTTTACCTTATCGTTAGGGTAAATCATCATTCCCGAGGCGGGTCTTTACTCGGATCCGCCTTTTTTTGGGAAGGGTTTGTAAGGAAGTTCAGACTGCATATCTGAAATTACTTTCGGGCGTTGAGTATCAGTGCCAAAAGCACAAGACCAGCGCCGATCATTTGAAATTGAGAAAGTTGCTCGCCCAATAAATACCAGGCAGCAGCTGCAGCGATGACGGGCTCGATCATGACAATGATAGAAGCCTGAGTGCTAGGAAGTCTTTGTAATCCCGCTAGAAATAGCGTGAGTGGTCCAATTGTCGAAATTGTCGCAATACCACCTATGATCCACATCTGTTCAGGACTTAGATTTAATACCTTTGAAAAATCCGGACGGTGAAAAAGATAAAGGCCAATGGCCGCCGCCGTTATGACGTAGAGACTAGAAGAAATCGGCTCCACTTTTTTCTGATAGCGACCACTTGCTAGAACATAAATTGAATAGGTAATGCCAGATCCCAATCCATATCCAATGGCAATCATCGAATGAACAACCATGGGTCCCCATAATAAAATCGCTAACCCTGAGCACGCCAATATCAGACTTAGAACTTCACGGCGATTCATCCGTTCTTTTAAGATAAAATGGGAACCTAAGGTCACAAATATTGGAAAGGTAAACAAAAGCATTGCCGCTAAAGGGACCGAGACTCCTTGAATGGACTTAAAATAGAGGGTTGAAAAGACCGCATAGCCAAAAAGGCCAAGAAGACTTGAGATAAAAACTTGCTTGATAGGGATGTTGAGTAGGAATCTTTTGAAAATTCCCAAATAGAGCCACAAAATGATCGCGGCCAAGGTGAAACGAAAGGTGAGAAGCTCGCCAATGGTCAATCCACTTTGAAAAGCCCATCGGCCAAAAATTCCTAAAAAACCAAAACCGACACCTGCAAGAAGAACTAAAATAAACCCAACGGACTTGTTCATTGGGCTACTTTAAATCCTAATCCATTTTTTGTCTTGAAATAAAGGGGCCTTTTTTGCTTGCAGGTTTGCGAGAAAACTCTTTTTTACCTGCAGGTCTTTTGCTGAATTCTTTTTTGTTCAACATGGTTTTAGCTCGACCTTTGTAGCTCTTCTTTTCGCGAACCTGATCAGGGGCATCAGCCATGAAAACCCGCTCAGCAGCGATTTTATTTAGGTAAACCAATTCGCCACGTTGCAATTGACCTAATCGAAGACGACCAATGGCAACCCGCTGAAGTTTTAGAACGTCAAAGCCGATTTTTTCGAACATTTGACGGATCTGCCGGTTTTTACCCTCTGTGATGATGATTTTGAGCCAATCATACTGCTCGCGACCACGTTTTAGCTTTTCGATGGATTTAGCAGAAACTTTACCGCCTTCGATTGAAACGCCGGCAATCAGCTTATTGAGTTGCTCTTGAGATGGTTTTCCATCGACTTTAACAAGGTAAGTTTTGGTGACTTCTTCTTTTGGATGCGTAACACGATTGGCGTAATCGCCATCATTAGTTAATAACAACAAACCTTCCGAGTCCCAATCCAATCGTCCGACTGGAAATACGCGTGCTGGGATCTCTTCTAAAAACTCTTTAATGGTGGTTCTTTCTAATGGATCTTCCATTGTAGTCAGAACGCCCTTAGGTTTGTGAAACATGATGTACAAGTGATCAAACTTACGGCGGATGGGTTTTCCCTGAACAAAAATGTGATCTTTTTCGGGATTTACTTTAACGCCAAGCTCGTAAACTTTTTTTCCATTTACGGTGACTTGACCTTCTTCGATGATTTTATCGGCACCACGACGGCTACAAATTCCACTGTCGGCGATTAGTTTGTTAAGTCGTACTTTTTTTCCAGTATCCGCGCTTGCAGATTTGATTTTTGCGCCGGACTGGTCATCGTCTGATTCGTCGTCAAATTCGCTGTCGAACTGATTGTCGAAATCGTTTTCTGATTCGTTGTCTTGGGAATTGTTTTTGGGTTTTCCACCATCTCCAAAGGTATCTTCGAATTCGTTAACAGAGTCGGGGGAGTTTGCTTGATTGATGTGATCCATTTGTCTTCAGCCTTTCGGTTTGTCATCACGACAGTCCGTTTATCGACACTTCTATTTGCTAGAGTGTGCTGAAGGTCTCTTATCAAAAGCCCCAAGAGTTTGTCACTCATAAAGACATTTTCATAGGCAGACTGAGCCTGGGCCAATACATCCATGCAGGTTTCCATAGCTGAAAGGCTATCAGAGCGAATCAGATCGTTCATTCGCTCTAGGGATGTAACAATTTCTTGGTAAAATGGGTCTGATTCTCGATTTACAAAATGCTGTTCGATCTTTTTCACGGCATAAAACAGCTTTTGATGGGACTGTAAGCCTGTTCCGCGAAGGTCAAAGAACTTTTGGCAGGCGTATCCACGGACCAAGCAGCCATGGATCCCTTGCTCATCGACCTGAAAAAGTGCCGTCACAAAAGGGGCTATTTCCATTTTTTGAGTCGAATTTGGATCTAACTCTAAATCTGAATTGTAAAACAAGCTTAAATCTTGTCGTAAAGGCTCAAGTTGACCATGACGAATCGTCATTTTTTTATCGAACTGACGGATTTCCAAACTTTTATCAGTCTTCAATACAATGGCGAAAACTTTTTGGTTGCTGTCGACCACGATTCGATATTTTTCACCGTGCTTGTAGGTGGCATTCAGATAGCACTGTAGAGCATCTGTCAAATCACGCAGATTCTCAATTTCAACAACCTGTGAATCGTCGGGCCAACGAACATCTGCCAAATCTAACTGAGTTCCGGTGGCGTGACTGTAACACTCTAAGATATGCTCAATTTCATTTTTTAGCTGAGCCTTGTTTTGCTGCCAGTGAGTATAATCAAGGCAAGTTGCAAAGAAGTTTTCTAGTAAGTCTTCGCCTAGATATGAATCAGCCTGTGCTAAATGACACAAGTAATTATAAAATGTCAGTCGCACAGGTGTCTGTTGTGGTTGATTTTCAGATAAGTACTTTATTAATGGCGCGACTTTCAGCATAATTTAAGCTTAGGGATGTGAACAAAGAGGTGTCAAATGCAAAAGGAACTGAATCCTGAACTTTTTGGTGAAAATACGGTTAGAGTCAGTCGATCCAGAGTCGCAGAGGCTCCAGTGGTTGCCAAGCCTCCGCCAATGAGTTTAGAGCTTGAAAATAAGCTCAATGACGCTCGCATTCATGTTCATCAAATTTCAGAAGCTTTAGGCCGAGTGGTTTCCCAAGTAAATGAATTTATCAAATCGGTCACTGGCAAGCAGGATCGCATGCAGCAGGCTTTGCAAAAGCTTGAGATTCAAGATCAGACAATTGCCAGTGAAATGAATCAAAAGTTTGCTCATTTGAACAATCGTTTGGGTGAGCGCAAAAGTTTGGATATCAAAATTCAGGAAATGGTCGACCGTCATAACAACGTTTTGCGGGGCTATGAGGTTCGCATCAGCCAAATGCAGAAGCTGATCGCAGATAAAGAGTCAGCCATGATTTCCGCGCAAGCGGCATTGAATGAAGCAAAAATGGAAATTTCTCGTCTTAAAAGACTATAGAAATTTCGAATTGTTTTCGTTAGGCGGCTTTAGCTGTCTCGATCGGATTTTCGATCGCAATCATAACATAAAATAAGCCAAAATCTGTGTCGAAAGGAATGCCCAAGGCAGTTCCCGTGTGGGACATCGAAACTCGGTGATTGTCGCCATGGATGACAGTTGGCGTGGCGCTCTCAAAAATATAACCTTCGCTTTGAAGGCTTTGCCTAAATTGCTGGTAAATCATATGAATAATTTCGCCAGCAGCTTCGTCAATTTCACCCGAGATCTCGGCAAATTCTTTAGACAGCATCCGCGACATGACGCTTAAAAAAGTGCGTTTTGGAAATGCGACTGCCAACATCCCGTTAAATTTATTGGAACGCATATGAAGGGCTCCAGAAATATCAATGTGCAAATCTGAATTTCGGCTGTAGGAAATCGGCTTTTGTGGAGTGGTTTTTCCCATACCTGTCATTTTCACAATGGTTGCAGTTGTGGCATTGACAAAATGATTGAGCAGTCTTGCATCTAGTTGCGCTTTGGGGCCAGGATTGGCTGATCCATCAGCTTGAGCCGCATCTTTTTCTTGAAGTGAAATGATCTTTTCTGCCATCTCGATCAGTTCCGTCGAATCAAACGGCTTTTCCATTAAATAGATGTTCTTTCGATCTTTAACTTTTTCTTTTAAAGGCTCTAAATAGGCTGAGATAAAAACGACCGGAGTGTTGACGTTCAATTCACTATCCCGCAATGAGAATAAAAGATCAGCGCCAGTGGACTTAGGCATATTGTAGTCGGTAAAAATAATATCAAATTTCATGTTGCGAGTGCGAACATAGGCTTCGCCGCCATTTGCAGCTGTGAAAACCTGGTACTTTCCAGTTTCCAGAAAGGAAAGTTTCATGATCTCGACAATCTCGGCTTCGTCATCTACGACTAGAATTTTATAAATTGGATTCAAAATTCCTCCGCCATTTAAGATGCAGCTTTTTATCCAACCTTCTTAATTGGTGAGATCATCAGTGTGTCAGCGTTGCCAGCGTACTCTTCGTATTCAACGGTGTCTCGTCTAGTAAATTCCCGGATGGCATTGAGCATTTTGCGCATGGAATTTTTCAATTTATCAATCTGAAGAACTTCTTCTTTAGAGGCTGTCTCTAAATGACGTTTTTCAAACTGCTGAATCGTCAAAAGTAACACTCCGCCTGCGTTGTTCAATTCGTGGTTTAAGCTAACCACGGTTGCATTATAGGCTTTCGCGCGTTCCTCAGATAATGAAGAAGCTCGATACTTTTTGACTTCTAAGCAAAGTTTAATTTTGGCAACCATGATCTCGGGGCTAATTTTTTTAGACATATAGTCGTCAGCGCCGGCTTTAATTGCCTCTAATATCACTTGATCTTGATCATGGGCTGACAAAATCAAAACAGGAATATCTCTTGTTTTGGGATTTCCCTTTAACATTCCAACCAACTGAGTGCCCTTCATCTTGGGCATTTCATAATCTGTGATAATACACTGGGGATTTAAGGTCGGAATTTCCTTAAGGGCTTCATAAGGATTTTCAAAGACGGAAATATTAGCGAAAAACGGCTTAAGCGCATTTTCCACGTTGATGGCTGAAACTTTACTGTCGTCAATAATGACGATACGACTTGTATCCATGGAATACTTTTCGGTTTATTGATGGGAACCTACAGAAAAGGCCGCCGATTTCATCGAGAATTAATTAGAATGTCTCAAATTAGGTCAACTATTTGAGAAAATTGGACAGCCGTTTTATAAAGGCTTGGGGTGGCTCAAATTCGGTCAAGGTCAGCTCTTTGTTCCAAACGCCATTTCGATCAATGAAAATCAAAGTTGGAAGTCCAACTATGCCATACTTCTTTTTCAAGATTTCGAGTTCAGGTGATTCCTGAGTCGCATCAAATCTGAGCATCATAAATTTGTCAGAAATCAGCTGAACCGCCGGGTCAGAAAAAGTTTGGTGTTCAAGTTCCAAGCAGGCTGCACACCAATCAGCTCTAAAATCAATGACCACCGGTTTGTGTTCTGCTTTCGCTTTCAAAAGATTTTGCTCACTAAAATCAAGCCAATGAATTTTTGAAAGACTGGAGTTTGCCTGTGGTGAAGCAAACTTTTTGTCAGTATTTTCTAAGGCCATAGATTTAATTGATGCAACTGTGGAAGAGATCACGGATTGTTTCAAAACTTTGGCGCTGACCAGTAAAATGTCTAAATAGTAGAGGCTCGCTCCCAATAATAAAGTGGCAAAAATCAATTTGACCGAATTCATCCAGTGCCCTGATTTTGGTAACAATTTGGTCAAAGAAGTCGAAGCCCCAATTGCCAAAAATAGAACTCCCATTCCAAATGCATAGGTAAAAAGTAGCCAAAACCCCAGCCAGACATTCTTGGTTTGAGCCACAAATGTCAGAACGCCAACCAGTACGGGGCCAACGCAAGGGCTAGCGACAACTCCTGCAAGCATTCCTGAAATCAGGGCGCCAAGATAACCATGAAGATGTAAATGGGACAACATTCCGTCGCGCAAAAATTGGGGAGCTTGAATTTCGAACAATCCAAACATCGACAATGACATGGTAAAGAAAACCAAACAGATAAAACCCAATACCCAAGGTGAGGACATAAAAGAACCAAACAAAATTCCTGTGCTGGCGGCAAAGACTCCGAGAGATGAAAAGGTGATTCCAATTCCCGAGACATAGGTGAGGCCTACTAGAAAGTTTTGAAACTTGGTTCTGGCGTGAGCCTCTCGGCCTAAGATTGCAAAAGTGATTGGGATCATAGGGTACACACAAGGTGTTAGGCTTGTGAGCAATCCAAAAACAAAGACAAATAGAAATGTCCACACAAGCCCACGTTGGTAGACCTGTTGAAATGAAAGATTAAAAAATCCCATTTCTTGTTTTTCGGCCAGGCCACTTTTGGAAGTGTAAGGGATTTCCAACGTCAAAGTTTCAGGGAAAAGACAGTAGGTTTCGGTACAAGCTTGATACCCCAATAGGATCTTTAATGTTTTCGGACCATCATCGGTAAATTTAGGGGCCTCGACTGGGGCGATCAATTTAGCAGAATTGATGACTACTTGTTTTTTTTGTTTGGTGAACTTGTCCATGATCTCTTTAGTGGGAGAGATATGAAAACTGGAAATTTTAAAATCTAAATTGCCTTCGGGAATTTGAATTTTGAATTTATCTTGGTAAGCTTTGTAGCCATTGGGAAGATGGAGTTCAACTTCCAGTTGAACGATTTGCTCAGATTCAATTTCAGCGCTCGAGATTTTAGCATCCGCAGTCAACGGGCGCTCACCTTGAGCTTTGCTCGAGGTCGTCCAAAGGACTGAAGTCAAAAAGGTGAAAAGTAATAATATAAACTGAGCAATATTAGACTTCATGATGTTCCTGTATTTTAGTCTAGGTGCATGACGTTCACAACTGGATTATCGTCAGAATTCAATAGTGACTTCATCTTTAAAAGGTCCAGTAATCTGGTCTAGGTCCAATAATTAGACAGTTCGGACTCAATATTTTTCTTCTCCCTGCCGATTCAAAACCATAGAAGAGGTTTACCATGGGATTTGTTGGAGTATTAGTCGTATTTGGAATGGTGTTCGGTGGATATATTATCCACGGTGGTAAGATGGGACCTATCTTACATGCGGCTCCCACGGAGCTTATGATCATTTTGGGTGCAGCGTTGGGTGGATACATTATTGCCAATCCAATGAAGACGATCAAAATGGGATTTAAGATGGGTATCAAGGCTATGACCGCCACCGGCCCACAGAAAAAAGACTACATTGAATTGCTGCAAATGATGTTTCAGTTGTTTCAGCTTTTTAGAAAAGATGGTCCGCAGGCGGTAGAGAAGCACATTGAAAATCCAGAGAAGTCTGAGATCTTTAGTGCGTATCCCAGCTTTTTGCACAATCACCATGCGGTGGATTTTTTAGCCGATACAATGAAGATCACATTGTCAGCGGATCTTTCGCCATACGATGTAGATGATCTTTTGGACGGAGATATTAAAGCCATTCACTCGGAAGAACACTCGGCACAGCACGCGATCCAGATGGTTGCGGATGGAGTTCCAGGACTGGGAATCGTTGCCGCCGTTCTGGGTATCGTTATCACGATGGGAAAACTGAACGAAGGAACGGAAGCGATCGGTCTGTCAGTCGCGGGCGCCCTAGTCGGTACGATGTTAGGGGTTTTCTTTGCCTACGGATTAATAGGACCCAATGCCACTAAGGTGGCAGCGGATCTGGATGCTGAAGGCCGGTATCTAAATGCGATTAAGGCTGCGATGGTGGCTTTACAGCGGGGAGCACCGCCAATTGTTTGTATCGAATATGCTCGTCGAAGTATTCAACCAGAAGAGCGTCCATCGTTTAATGAAATGGACAAAGCAACTAAAGAAATTAAGAAGGCTGCATAATAGCAGTCCTTTAAAGAAAGTAGTAAGTCAGTGGCAGCAGAGAAAAAAGGCACAACGATCGTTATCAAAAAGATTTACCATGCGGCCGGGCATCATGGTGGATCTTGGAAAGTGGCACTTGCTGACTTCATGACAGCCTTGATGTGCTTTTTCCTGGTGATGTGGCTTTTGTCGCAATCATCAGAAACTAAAAAGGCTGTCTCTGATTATTTCTCTACACCAAGTATTATCGAATATAACTTTCAAAACTTTGGTGTTGAGATCACCTTGGAAAAACTATTTTTAGATTTGGTCAATGAGCCACTAAAAGCATTTCAGTCATTTATGGAACCGATTGATAAAACTCCAAATTTGTTGGACATGGGTTCTCAAAAAGTAGTGGCTGCTTACATGGCGGATCAAATGCAGGACATTGCTAAGGGCGTGACCGTCAATGCAGATGGTTATGAATTCGTCATTCTGGACTATCAGCTTTTTGAACCGGGAACTGCAACTCCAAATAAACAATTTATTTCAGTTATGGATAAGGTGAAAACGATCACAGTCGGTCTTGAGGATGCGGATGTGACGGTTTCGTCATTTCTGTTTACTCAGTCAGTGGCTGGTAGCAGTTTAGAGGTTGCAGAAAAAGTAGCGGCCGAAAGATTAGATTTGGTTCAAAATAAAATCAAAGCAGGATTAGAACACTCGACCGTATCAGTGGTTGGAGTTCAAAAAGTTGAAGACAAAAAAGGATTTATTGAAGGTCAGTCCGCAAGACCTCCGGGGATGATCAAGTTGGTTGTTCGACAAAAAGAAGTGAAAGCCAATGGAAACAAACCTCGAAAGTTAGAGTCCGCATTTGGCTCGGCTAGCGCTGACATGTCTGTCTATGACAATTTTGTGAAGCAAGCAGCTCAGCAAAAAGGCAAAAAGAAGTAATAGTTCGAATTCATTAGCTTTGTCTTTGAAAAAGCAATGTCACGGTTGTGCCAGTCCTTGTTTTGCTAAACTGATCTACATTGATTTGGCTACTGACTTGAATTGAACCGCCAAAAGATTCCATATAAGTTTTCACTAAAGGCATTCCAAACCCAGTTCCTTTTTCTCCGGCAGTGCCAGGCCTAGTAGTTGAAGCTGAGAAATTAAAAAGGTTGGCTAGAATAGATTGGGGTATGCCGATTCCTTCATCAGCAATTTCAACTTTAATTTTATTTTTGAAATTGGAAATTGAAATTTGGATATTGCTATTTTCCGTACTAAATTTAATGGCATTGGAAAGAATATTGCAAAAAACCACATTAATTGCGCTGATGCTTTCCGCTAAGCCTAAATATCTTTGAGTGTTATCATAACTGAATTCGACTTTTACTTTTTTAGCGTCTAACTTTTCCCTTAGTAAATCTACAGATTGTTCAATCAGTGTGACGAAATCTAACTCAGTTAGAATCGGTTCAACTTTTCCGGCAACCAGAGCCTGTTGTTCGCGAACATGCAAAACTAAATCACTCATGTTTTGAACAACTTTCTTTATTCTCTGCAAATTGGTTTCTGGATTTTTACCAGCACCGATTGATTTGGTGCTCAACTCAATTACGGTGATCGAATTTGCGATGTCATGTGAAAGCATGCGGATCAGTGAACTGTTTTGCTGCAAAGATTCACTAAGTGCTTCATTTCTTTTCGTGATATCGGCTTGCATCCGGTCTTTTTGAGTTCGAACAGATAGGGCTATTGAGACCCCTAACAAGGAAGATCCAAATAAACCCATCAATTTGAATTGATTGAAATCGGCTTCGCTTAATGTGTTCACTACTTTTAAACCAAAAAGTGCAGGATAGGCTAAAGCGACTCCGCTGGCTAAGTAAAAAAGCCACCAAAAAATTGCAGTCCTTCTTTTTAAAATTAAGACACCTAAAATTTGAGCATTGATGAACCAAAAAACTCCTGGGGCATGAATTCCACCAGCCCAAAAAGAGCCTACGACCAATGCAAAATATCCTGAAATAATCAGCATGGAATTACCAATGGTCGGACTGCTGGTGATATAAAAAATAGGAAGGGATAAAACAGCAGTTAAAAAACTGATGCCACAGCTAATTGCGATTTCCGAATTACCTGAAGCCCAATAGCTTAAAGTGAAAATCAGCATTAAAGGGATTCCAGTTAGACCAACAATCAAAAACACTTTGGCTTCGGCCAAAGTTTCGCCGCCTTTTTCCTGCAGGGATTTTGGAATAAATGAAAATATAATGTTGGCGAGCCGATTCATGTTTGTCTACCATAGTTAGGGACAAGAAAAGGTTCAATTTAATTTTGAGTTAACTGGTCTCTAAAATTTAGCAACGACTTCGGCCAAAAATGCGATATCAGCTTGTCCGCCAAACTGGGACGACGACGACACGAATGTATTGTAAACGCCGGCAGTCAAATTTGGAGAAAAATAGGCAAAGCCAACTTTTGTGTCAAAATAGCTGGTGTAGCCGCTGGCCATCGAATAGCCAACTGTGAATGGAATTTTGTAAGAAGGACTATAAGTAATATCGCGACTGTAGCCATACCAATTTCTGACGCCGCGGGTGCCTTCGAAGTTATCCTCATACATGTAAAGAATGTGATGAGCCACATAGGTATAATCTAAATTGACCTGAACCTTATTGCGAAGGCTCTCTGAAAAATATCGATAGAAATTATTGCGAACTTTTAGATCCTGTCCAGAGCCAAAAATGAATTTGTATTCGCCAAGAAGGCTCATCTGCACGCTGGCACTTTCATTAGGATAGGTAACACTTGCTGCTTGAAAGCCAATTCTAGCTTGAGGTCCA
>CAZDHC010000110.1:0-10799 GCA_964505225.1 uncultured Bdellovibrio sp.
AAATCATCCCTTAAATGCTCGCGTCAAAAGTCCGATTAACAAAAAAGCGGGACATTGTAGATCTAGATGTAAATTCGGTCGTAAAATTGATGCCTAGTAACCATCGAATTTTAGATGGTGGTCATGACCTGTTCTCAAGTATTGATAGAGCTCAAGAGCTTGGTGCGCAAAATGGTTGGAGCAATATGGAGACTTTTGAGCAATGGGCGAAGTCTTATTTTACAGACCTTTCTTCAACAGCAGGTATGCCTATTTTTGGAAAGATGTCTGATGAGATTTATAAATTCATGCGTGATACCATGGGAATCAGCGAAGAAACCGCTAGAGATTTTGTGACTGTAAATGGACAAGAGGCTCTTGAGTCGATATTTGCCGGAACAATTTCGGCAATGGGGCTTTATTTTGCCTGGAAGAAAGAAGATAAAGACGCATTCTCGAAAATTGCAGGTAGTATTTTGCTAACCGGAGCAATTGCAATGAATCCAGTGGTTATTGCTGTTGCTGTTGTTGCCATTGCTATTGGCTTTCAAAAAATGGTTAAACCCCAAGCAATTGCTAAGGGAGCATTTATCACCGGTTCTTCGATGCTCATTTCATTTTTAATTCCTGGGCCAATCATTTTAGGATTAGTCCCGGCTATGGTGGTTGGTTACTATTTGAATAAAAAGATGGGCAAAGATTTTAACTTCGCCGAATTCTTCAAAAGCAACTACGCCTACATTCGGTCTGATGAATTTAAACAAAGGATCGAATTTTTTGTGAATATGACCAAAGAGGGATTTGAAGGGCCTAAGCAAGAAACTGCCTAACGTTAGTGACCGAATCTAAATATAATGGTTAGCTAGTAAATCGGAGTATTAGATGGTTCAAAGATTCAAAAGCGGATTTTTTCTCTTGGTGAGTGTATTTCTATTTGGATGTGCAACCGCGACCCAGATTGTTGGGCCTGATGGGACCGAAAATCAATTGATTTCATGTAGCACGATTAAGCAGTGCTATGAGAAAGCCCGCGAAGTCTGTCGGGGAAACTATAGAATCATAAATACAAATTCTGAGAACTATCAAGGCAATGGCTACGCAGGGACGGAGACAAATCTGTTAGTCAAATGTGACAATCAGTAGGGGTCTAGAGCCACCTAACTCAAGTACAACATGTTTTCGAACTTTTGTATCAGCGCTGTGCTATTATGGCTCTGATGTTGAATATGCCGGCTGCTCATGACTAAAGAAACAATCTATCTCTACACTGATGCCAGTTTTAGCAAAGCTCATGAGTTGGCAGTCATTGGTTATAGTCAGTTTGTTGGAGCCAAGGCTCATGATACAGAACCTCTGGAAAAAAGACTTATCATCTGTGAGCAGATTACAGAACGTAACAATATCCGAGCCGAAATTCGGGCGGCACTGTTGGCATTGAGCGCCTGCCCCGACGGAGCCACTGTGCTGCTATATAGTGATTGTCAGAATATCATTGGGCTTCCAGGCCGACGAGAAAAACTAGAAAAACAAAAATACATTAGTCAAAGCAAAGGACAAGTCCTTGCCAATGCCGATCTCTATATCCAGTTTTATCAACATTTAGATCGCTTGAATGTAGAGCTAATTTGGGTCAAGGGACATTCAAGAATTAAAACCAGAGACCGTATTCAAAGTATTTTCTCTGTCCTAGATAAAGAAGTCCGTGAAAAACTCAGGGGCCGCCTCTGTACTTTACCTATAGGAAGAAAAAATTAAAATCTGATTCGTGCCAAGAGTGGCGTTGATCCCGATTGATGGGACTGTTCGACCTTTGGCTAATTAAAACCCTAAAATCGTCTATATTTAAGTAGACAAAATCACATATAAAGTCTATCTATAAGTAGACGATAATATGGCATAATGTCTAGATAGGCATGGGCGGTGTTGAATGAAAAAAAATGCAGGACTAAGAAGATCACAGTTGGATCGTTTTTTTGAACAACTGAAGTCAGTCAATGTTAAAACTCCAAAACTAGGATGGATTAAAGAGGTCAGAGAGGCCCTGGGTATGTCGATGCAAGACCTTGGCTCCCGTCTTGATGTAATCAAACAGCGTGTTGAGCGAATAGAAAAAGACGAGATGAACGGCAAAGTCACGCTTGAGACTATGCAGAAGGCAGCGCAAGCCATGGACTGCGAATTCATCTATTTTTTAGTACCTAAAAGTAGCCTCGATCAGACTCTTAAAAAGCAAGCCTTGAAGGCGGCTGAAGCGATTTCAAAACAAGTAGGAACTACCATGGAGCTTGAATCGCAGGGAACCAGCGCCAAGTCCCGCAGACAACTGATAGAGCGCCTTGCGCAAGAAATGCTAATAAAAGAAGATCGAAAGATCTGGAGAGTTAAATGAAGGTCAGAAATCCACCAGGAGCGACTCCGCTTGATGATGAAGCGCTTAAAGGTTTGATTCCTAACCTCACCACCCAGGCAGAGCTCAACGAATTTGAAGAGCAAAATATTGCTCGAGCTTTGTTGTGGGCAAAAAGCAGTCGCTCTCTAAAAAAGAATTTCATTTCCGCAACAGGGCCTATTCTGCTTCATAAAAAGATGTTTGAAGAAACTTGGGAATGGGCCGGTGAATTCAGAAAACGTCAAACTAACATTGGAGTTGCACCCGAGAAAATTCAACAAGAGCTTGGAATTCTTCTGGGTAATGTCGAATACTGGTTGAAGAACAAGACTTATCCAATTGAGGAAATTGCCATTAGGTTCAAACACAAATTGGTGTGGATTCATCCCTTCGTCAACGGCAATGGTCGCCATTCACGTCTGGTCGCAGATCTTTTCTTAGAGTTAAATGGTGAAAAGCCATTTACTTGGGGCCGCGACAGTTTGATTGAAAAATCGCCCAGCAGGAAGATCTACATTCAAGCCCTACAAGTTGCTGATAAATCCGAGAAGTATGAAAAGTTAATAAATTTTGCAAGAAGCTAGAAATAGCCCTAATTCATTTCAATATTTTGTTCCACTCGCTCTTCTGAGATGGTCACATAAGCCTGAGAAGGCGTTAGGTTAGGGCCGGTAAATTTCAAAGAATAAGTTCCTGGATTAAGCACCAGATGATAAGAGCCGTCGGCGTTACCTTTGTAGGTCATATAGTCTTTCATGATGAAGCCATTTTGTTTTTGAACTTGGATGCTAAAATCATGAACTGACTTTCCTTGGCTTTGAACAGTGCCGCGAACGCCAGGTCCGTCTAAGCGGTCCAATAAAATTTGCCAAGCCTTGCGATTGCGCTCAACTGTTTTATCCCGAGTGGTGGAATAGGGTGGCTGAAATCCTTCGCTTCTAGAATTGACTTCAATGACAAAGGGGATGACCTGATAAGTGTCGTTCATCCAATCGATGTCACCGCCATCCACCGAATAGAGCGTTTCCCAAGCAGTCCCAGCTGTGTAGCCTAACGTTTTGGCCATCGCTTGCCCCAGGGGCTCCACGACGTCGGCGTTTTGGGCGCGTTGACCATTACAACCTTTTGGGTAAATGACCAATTCAGAATAGGAATGATAGGAAATATCAAAAACAGGTCTTACTGTTTTTACAAAATTCATCATGACTTGAGTTTCTGGTTCAGAAGCGGGTGCCGGGCCTCGGTAGTCTTGCGCATTTTTATCAGAGCTAGAGCCGTTGCAAGATCCCCAAGCATAGGGATAATTTCTGTTGATATCAACGCCATAATTTTCGCGGGCGTTTTTTCTCCACATTGGATTTCCTGACCAGATCAGGTTATTGCCGTCGACGTTGAACATGGGCATAACCCAGATTTCATTTCGGTTGACCCAACCGGTGACTTTTTGGTCGCGTCCGTAATTTTCTAAGAGCTGGTCGATAATATCAATGGCGACCTCAGGCCCCATGACTTCCCTGGCGTGGTGCATTCCATTAAATAAAATATCAGGCTTAGTTGGATCGTTTAAATCTGGATTCGAAGAAATTTTGATTGCGAAAATCGTATTGCCTCGTAAAGTTTTACCAACTTCGATGACTTTTGTGAGCGCTGGGAATTTTTCATGATATTTTTTAAGCAAAGCTTCTATTTGGCTAGAAGTCTTGTAGTTCGAGTCAGGAGCTCTCATCAAGAATTTGCTCATGGTGACCTTCACATTAAATCCCAAATCTTTTAAGAGCTTAAATTGAAGATCGTTAATGACGACGTCAGCGAGCTGATTTTTTATGTCGACACCAGCGACATCTAGATGAAGTTGATTGAGTTTAAACATTTCTGTTTTGTAATCGGAAAACTGAACAGTCGCGATCAGGTTTGTTGGTTCGTCATAAATATGTTCGAGCTGCTGATCTATAACTTGTTGGTCAATCACCTGCTGAGAGGCGGCTGCAAAACGAACTATCAGGGCCAAGAATGGAATTAGTAGTAAAAGTTTTGCTGTCATGGATGATCCCCTCGAATGAGTAATCTAAATTTCCTCACTGCAAGTCGTAATTATCAAGCCTCGTGGGCTTTTCAGGGGAATTGAATTCCAGAACTGTGCTTTGGTCGGTGTCGGGGCTATATGGGCCCCTGCCGTACAGTTGCTAGCAATACATCGATTGCAATACATCGCTTGCAATAAAATCAATTCGGAATAATAAGTATAAAATGCAAGAAACAAAGAAGCCGCGAAAAAATAAGTACCCAGCTCAAGGTATCACATTAGAAATGATGGTCACCGATCTCGTCAAAGTTTACGGTTGGGAGTTGCTGGGTGAAAAGATCTATATTAGGTGCTTCAACCTTAATCCAAGCATCAAATCCAGTCTCAATTTTCTTAGGAAAACTCCGTGGGCCAGGGAACAGGTTGAAACGCTATACCAGTGGCGAGTTGAAACTGGTTGGGATCCTAGGGATGATTCAGATCCTTTAGCGGTGACAAAACAATTTCCGGAACTTAACAGTGGTAAATACGAAGACTAGTAGCCACTCAATTAGATGTTTTGCGGCTTACTATTACTGGGATCAGTAGTGAGTCTTTGAGTTCGGAAATATTTTTTAGTTCAAGTCTCATCCAGTTCCCTATCCATAATGTTGTCCGTTGGTACGGTATGCCAACAGACAACATCGTGGATGAGCGACCATGTTTAGTATTGCTTAGGAAAAAAAAGAACTAAGCCATTTACCTTGTTCAATAGCGGCATTGCTTGCCGCCCTTTTTACTTTCAAAATCAAAACTAAGCTAAATGTGGGAACCTCTTGCATCACTTTTTAGAGTGGTTAGCATCACTTTTATCTGTTTTACCAATGTTTGAAATTCTTGTAATTTTCAAGAGCAGTTAACATATCAACTTCGCAGTCAAAGATTAGTGAGGAAATAAAATGATTTCTTATGAAGTTTACAAGGTGATTCACCTGCTTGGTGTGCTGATGGTTTTTCTTGCTCTTGGTGGCGTGGCCATGCATGTGATCAATGGCGGTTCCAAGAATCACTCGTTTAGAAAATCAGTTGCGATAACTCATGGGATAGGACTTTTCTTATCCCTGCTTGGCGGCTTTGGCTTGTTGGCTCGATTGGGAATCGTTCAAGCGGGACTGCCAACGTGGGCATTGGTCAAACTTGGAATTTGGGTTTTGTTTGGCGGACTGATCGCAGTTCTTTATCGTAAACCCAACGCTGCAAAATTCATTTGGCCGCTGATTATTTTTCTGGGAGCTTTCGCGGCGTATCTGGCGGGTAGCAAACCATTTTAAAAAAAATATAAATAAGATTATTTAAATAATATTTGTAGGTCGTGTTTCGCACGACAGATTTAAATATGTGTTCAATAAAAATTTTGTCAAGTTGCTTGCTTTCGTAAACGCGGGGCCCATGTTTAAGGTGTGAAAAGGAATACCAAAACACAGGCTCTTAAAGAAGCCTTACAAGGAGGACATATGAGACATGCACTTTCATTTTACAACCCATTTTTTAGAAACACTTCCATCGGCCCAGTCACCCGAGATCTTGGATTGGATCTTTTTGCGGACTGGGGAACTAGCGAAGCCGCAGAAATGCTGAACGCTTTTAGTCCAGTGATGGATATTGAAGAGACTGAAAAAGAATATCGCTTTGTTGCCGATCTGCCGGGACTGACCGAGCAGGATATTGGTCTAAGTTTGACTGGTAAAACGCTTAGGCTCACCGGTGAACGACGCAAGGATGCTGAGACCAACACTGAAAAGACTCACCGAAAGGAGAGACTGTATGGGAAGTTTGAAAGAAGTTTTGAGCTGCCGGTTGAGGTCAACACGGAAAAGGTGGACGCAAAGTTTAAGGATGGAGTCTTAACGATTGTGATTCCCAAAATGGAAGCGGCTCTGCCAAAGACAATTCAAATTAAACCGCACTAAGGCCCTTTCGGGCGCTCAGTGCGGAGATTTAAAAAAGTCCGGAAACTCCCTCAAGTTTCCAACCCCTAACCCTTCCTCGAAGAGCCCGTAAGTCTGGATGAAAGACCCGGGCTCTTCCTTTTTAACTGTCGCTTCTGCCAACGAGGTTCTACTCTTGTAGAGATGGAAATGGTTTGGAAAGTCTTAGAGCGAATTTTAACTTCAGTTTTGCTAAGTTTGATTATGGCCTTTTTGAGTTTTTCTTTTTTCACAGGAAAATTTCCGCCCAAAAAAGATGACATCTTTCGCGCCATCAAATTAAGTCGACAAATGATCAGTGGTACCAAAGAATTCAATGCGGCTGCGCAAGGCATGCAAGCGGCTCAACAGCAAGGGCATCCCCCAAGTTTAGAGCAAATGGCGGAATTTCAAAGATTGGCTTTAAAACGAACCGAAGTGACTATCGAGCTGATGACAATTTTTAATCGCTTTAAAACTTCGCCACCCAGTGATCAAATTGGTGAAAAATTGCAATTGATTGCCAGTCACATGGGCGAGGTTGAAAAGCAAATGGGCGAGCTCAATGTGCAATTGCAACAAGCAACGGGTGGAGGTCAGTGATGATTTTAGCAAAAGATATTATGAATAAAACTGCGCCAGTGATTGCCTTTGATTCGACAGTCCTGCAGGCCATCGAGTTTTTTAAATCCCACTCGCAAAGTTTTGTTTGCGTTTATGCGACCAAAGATCGCTTGAACGGTGTGTTGACCGAATCCAACTTGATGCGAGTTTACTTAAAATATCAAACTCACAAAGAAAAAGATTCGTTGATCTACTACCGCGAATTTTTTGAGCCAGCGCAATTGATCCATCAAACTGAGCCCTTTGCTGAAGTGGTCAAAAAAATTATGACCTCGGTGGGGAATCGCGTTTTTGTGATCGACGAAAGCGGTTCCATGATCGGGCAAATCACAGTGAAAGATATTTTGCCGTATTTAAGCGGAAAAATGGGCGAGAAGCCGGCCCCTGGTCCTTCGGGAGTTTTGGATTCGCAGCTGTACTTGTACGAGAGCTTCTTTTCCAAAAGTCCTTTTATGATGCATTCGGTGAACCAAGATGGACAAATTCAAATGGCCAATGAAATTTTGCACGAAGTTTTGGGCTATGAATTTGGCGAGCTGATCGGTAAAACGATTTACGATCTTTATCCAAAAGATGTTCACCAGAAAGCCCAAGATGGAATCCAGAAAATTTTCAAGCAGGGTTATCACCAAGTGATTCAAAGTAAAATGGTTCACAAAAATGGCGAAGTGATCGACGTCGAATTGGCCTCGAGGGTTCTGATTGATCCAAATAAGCATCCCATTGGAACCATCACGGTCAGTCGACCACTGGAAATGAAGACGCTTTTAAACGCTCTACCACTGGTTTAAAACAATTTAAATTTAGATATTAAGGATTGAGCTCAACCGGCATGTCAGTCGGTTGTACGTCGTATTTGCGGCAAATCTCTTGAAGCTTCAAAGTTTCAGCTCTTTGCGCGATGAGCTCTGATCGAGACATTCTTGTGACTCGCTTCGTGCAGTTGTGTTGGTCAACATATCTGTCGATCGCTTCAACTTCTGGAGGAGTCATTGTTAGATTCCATATCACTTTAATTTTAAGCCAACCCTCTAGGTAATCACAGGCGTATTTATTATTTGGTGGCATGTATTGATCAGGTGATCTGTCGCCTTTGCTCATGTTCTCGTGTCCATCAACAGTTAGAAGATGAAACTTGTTGCCCATGAAGTTTGCGTACAAGCAGCGCTTTTTCATGCTCCATTTGAAGGCGCCATTATCATAAGCGTGCTTCAAAGGAACGACGTGATCAATTTGAACTTCAGTTGATAAATTTTTAATATCGCCTGTGTAAGGATCGTTCCATTTGCCGGCCGCAACTGCACAGCGGTTGTTCTCTTTAAAAACGACTGGTCCTTCTGAATCCCGAACCATGACTTTTGCTCTAGTGTTGAAACAAGTGTCATCAGTCGGGTCGTTCACCCATGTACCAAAATGCTTTAAGCGATTGTATTTTTCAGACGGCTGAGCTGGCGCTTTTTGGTGCTTGATCCACTTTAATAGATCAATGTCTTTAGCTGCGCTTACAAAGGCCTGAATGCCATCATTTAAAAGTGAAACCGAACTTGTAATCTGGCTAGGTGCCTGAGATTTGGTGTCATCAATTGTGAAGTATTCGTCGTAAATTTCGGAGTTAGATTCAAACTGAACTTCTGCTTTTGAAGTCGAAGGGGAGAAAGCAAACAATGACGACAACGCGGTCACTGTTAAGATCAAAAGCTTAATGTTTTGATTTTTTGCTGTATTCATTTTTCCCCTCAGAAAAAGAATTTTTCGCTGTGATCATTTGTCGGGATATTTTCAAAATTCCCTTAGTGACCTTCGCCTAGTCCGAATTGCGGACAAGCTCATTAAACAAGGAATCATTCATTTTTGTCATTTTAATATTTGTTTTTGTTTTGTTGCAAGCGAAGTTCGCGAAATTATTACCTTAATTCATGCCAAGAACAGTCATTAGGCAGTTATGTTAGGACAAAACAACTGGGTTTGTTTACTTTTTAAAAATCAGAGCGATTTACTCTATTTTTTATAAATATCTGAAATTACTATCTATTATCAAATTCAAACGTTTGTTTGAAAATTGTTGATTCAATCAAACGTTTGAATTAACCTAATTTCCATGAATGCACCAAAGTCTATTGATTCAAAACATATAGATCTTAAACATGATGATGTTACGGCCCGGGACCGCTTGATGGAAGTTTCCCGTAAGCTCTTTGCTGAGCACGGCTTAGAGGGCACCAGCACCAGAGATATTTCTAAGGCCAGTGGCTTAAACGTCAGCCTGATCAGTTATTATTTTGGCGGCAAAGAAGGCCTCTACAAAGCGGTCATCGATAAATTCGCGGAAGACACTTTGTCCAGAAGCTCAATGGTATTGAGTTCGGTGGAATTGAAGAAAATGAATCGCGAGCATTTTAAAAAAATCATGCATCAGTTTATTTCAGGGATGATTCCGCACAAAGTGACCAATTCTGAATTCAACATGATTTTGCAACGGGAAATGTTAGCCGGAGTTCCCTATGCCAAAGATGTTTTTCAAAATGTCTTTCCAAAAATCGTAGATCAAATTGCCGCCATTTATAAAGCCGGGCAGGACGCGGGCTTTGTGCGAAAAGACATTAACCCCTACATTTTATTTTTATCCATGGTTCATGCGACAGATCTTTATCTGCATGCAGGAAAATGTGGAAACAATCTAGAAGAAAAAGTTTTAAAATTACCAGAGGAAATGAATCAATATGTGGATCAAATTTATTTTATTTTTGTTGAAGGTGTCATGATATGAAAAAAAGAAATGTGTTCATTGCAACATTGCTATTGGGGCCGGGCGCAGCTCAGGCCATTGGGTTAGAAGAGTATTTGAAAATGGTCGAGGGCAACAACCGCTCGATTCAGGCTCAAGATCAATTGCTTCAGGCAGCGGAAATTCGCTATGAGCAAGCCAATTTAGAGTTGTCTCCGGTGATGACCGGCGGGGTCAGCTATTTAGACGACAAAGGTTTAAACTACAACACCAGCGGTGTGGTCACTCACCAACAGGTGCGAGGCTACAACTTAGGATTGGCGAAAAAGTTTTCAAGCGGAACCAGTGCTGCAGTCAATGCCAATTTGCAAACTGTGAATTCGCAAGGAACTTCAAGCGGGGTGGCTTTTAATAATGAAAATCACACTGGAACCTTGGGCGTGACGCTTTCTCAATCTTTGTGGAAAGATTTTTTCGGCCGAGCCACAAGACTTAGATGGCAGCGCGAAGCTTCTTTGCAGGCGCAAGAAAAGACAGCCTACAGTTTACAAAAAAGACAAAGTTTGGTCGATGCTGAAGGTCTTTTTTGGGATCATATGTATTTGAAAAATGAATTGCAGATTCGAAAAGATGGCTTAGAGCGAGCCAAGAAAATCGAAGGCTGGGTTCGCGCTCGTTTGAACAATGGTATCGGTGATAAAGCTGACGAGCTGAATGCTCAAGGTTTGGTGGCCAGTCGTGAATTGCAATTGATTATGACTCAAGATGAATTGACTGCTTCCGAGAAAAAGATTGCAGATCAAGTTCGTGCCGAAAAAAATTCTGAATTGCCAAAGTTAGAAGGCAATATCGGCAGTGTTCGCAACTTGCAAACCTTTGTGGAAAGTGCGGATTCGAAATTTTCCAATATCAGTTCCGGCAAAGTGGTTCGAGTGGATAGCTACTTAGCTTCGCTGGATGCCAGCGCCAAACAAGTGGCGGCAGATGAAGCAAAAGACAAAATGAGACCGGATTTGGTTTTAGCTGGTCAATATAAGACCAATGGTTACGAGTCCACGGACGCCGACACCATTAAAAGAATGACCGAAAAAGATCATCCAGTCACAGGCGTCA